>JAVBQI010000050.1:0-9215 GCA_031549145.1 Thermoguttaceae bacterium
CCGACGAGGTGCTCGGAGCCGATATTCGAGGCGAACAGCGAGCAACCGATCACGAACCAGCCGGCGTGTTTCCCGGCCAGGAAGTATTCCTTGGAGTTGTCGGTTTTTTGGAGAATGACCCACCAGGCCACTCCGAGAAGAACGGCGAAATAGCCTCCGATCGTCAACCAGTCGTAAAAGCCCATGATTCGATATCCTCGGTTTCTTGCGGTATGCGGACGGAATTGAGAAACCGGGATTATAATCACGGGCGATAAGAAAGTAAATTACGTAACTCCGAAAGTGTGAAGGGATCACAGCAACTTTGTTATACTCAAGCCGGTTTAAAATTCCCGTCTTCAGTGCGGCAGCGGCCCAGCGAGGCCGCGGTTTGACAGTGGGCGAAGCCTACTGCCCATACCGGCTACGGTATATTCTCTCCTCGGCGGTTCATCCCCTCTTGATTTTGTCTCGCGAAAAAACCACAATTGAGGAAAATGTCGATTCCTTGTGGTCTTCCCCCTTTTCCGTTTCACTTTATTCGAAAGGACCATCCCATGCACGATCATCACGAACACCAATCCGGTTGCGTTTGCTGCAACGTGACGCGCCGGCAATTCGTCGCCGCCGGGACGTTGGCGGCCGCCGCCTGTGCGACGACGGCGAGCGTCCCCGCGTTCGGCCGGTTGGCCGACGGCAAAAAAATGACGATCCGCGTCCTCTTTTCCTTGCACGCTCCCGTTCAGGCCGTGCCCGATTGGCCCAACGTCGGGTTCGATTTCCGACCGGTTATGGACGATTACCTCGCCGGCTTCAAAGCGGTCTTGCCCGATGTCGATTTCGTTTCTTCGACGGCGACCGGTCCTGAGGAAGCCGAAAAAATTCTCGCCGAAGACGGCGATAAGGTGCAAGGTTACATCGTCTTCCAAATGAACTGCTGGAACCGCGTCGTTCAAAGCGTCGCCGCGACGGGCAAACCGACCTTGTATTGCGACTTCCTGTACGCCGGCAGCGGCGGGTTCCTCGTCTATTCCGCCGCCCTGCTGCGCGCGAAATCCGAAAACGCTTCGTTCATCTCCTCGTCTCAAATCGAAGACATTCTCGAAGCCGCCAAATGTTTCGCGGTTATCGTCAAAGGCGGAACGACGAAAGAGTTCGTCGCCGCCGTCGAAAAGGTTCGCAAGGCCCGGACCAAGCCGTTCAACAAGGAGATGAAAATCGCCGAAGACAAATTGAACTGTCTCCCGACGAAGGAACTTCTCGAAAAACTCAAAAGCATCAAGATTCTCACGGTCGGGCAGCCCTGGGCCGATTACAGCGGGTTGGCCAAGGAGACCCTCGGCATCGAAGTCCTCGACCTCCCGTTCTCGGACCTGAACGCCGCCTGGGACGAGGCGATGAAAAACAAGGCGGAGGTTCAAAAGATCGTCGACCGTTGGAAAAAGGAAGCTCTCGTGATCGAGCCGGGTATCACGGAGGAGACGCTGTTCAAATCCGCGGCAATGGCCCTGGCCGAAAAAGCGTTGCTCGACAAACACGGGGCGATGGGGATCACGGTCAACTGTCTCGGCGGGTTTTACGGGAAGCACATTTTCGCCTATCCCTGCATGGGCTTTCACGAACTCAACAACATCGCGAAGGTCGGCGGTTGCGAATGCGACATCCGCTCGGCGTTGACGATGTGCATCCTCACGACGATGACCCAGGGGCGGCCCGGTTACATTTCCGACCCGGTGATGGACGTCGCGACACGGCAGATCATTTATGCGCACTGCGTCGCCCCGAACAAAATGCTCGGCCCGGACGGTCCGGTCAACGGATACGAAATCTTGACGCATTCGGAGGACCGACAAGGGGCGTGTGTTCGTTCGGTCGTTCCGACCGGTTACATGACGACGACGATCGAGATCGACCTGCCGAGCAAGCGGATCCTGTTTCACCAAGGGGTCGCCGTCGCCAACTCGTATGAGGACCGGGCCTGCCGGACGAAAATTTGTGCCGAAGTGCCGGGCGATTTCGAAAAACTCTATTCCGAATGGGACGAATGGGGTTGGCATCGGGTTACGATTTTTGGTGATTTGAAGAAGCAGATCTTCGATTTCGCCGCAGCGACCGGTTTCACCGTCCTCGAAGAAGCGTAAGGTTAAGTGAGTTAACCAAAAATGAGCCGCATGTGTAGCGCAGCGCAACTTGCGGACCTTGTACAGAGTTTGAAGTTGCAGGGGTCGAACCGTGTACAAGGTCCGTAAGTTACGTCGGAGTACCGACTGCACTTACGGCTCTTTTTCCAAAGTTTGTTTTACCGTTCGAGAACATGACCCACACCGCCGAACGCGGGGGTTCTCGCCCCGCCCCGCTCGCGATCTGCCTGCTCTTCGCGAGCCTCGGCATCGTTCTCGACCGGTTGGTGTCGATTCCTGCTTCGGTTTGGCTGGTTTTGCTCGCCGTCTCTCTTCTCCTCGGATTCGTGCTGTTGCGGCGGCGGTTCGAGAACGGCATCGCACTCTCTTCCCTGTTTCTCGTGTTCGGCATTCTCGCCGCGTTCGGTTGCCGGCATCATCTGTATTGGAATCGGTACGATCGCAGCGACATCGGTTTTCGCGTAACAAAGGAACCGACGCCGGTTTGCCTGCGAGGGACGGTTCGCGAATCGGCCTACCGGATTCCGGCTCCGCCGCCCGATCCGGGCCGGTTGCTCGAACAAGGGGAAAAAATCGCGTTCGTCCTGCAAGCCGAAAAGGTCCGCAATCAGGACCGCTGGGAAGATGTCTCCGGCCGGGTCTTCGTTTCGATCGAAGGAGAAGGCCGACTCCCGCGTTTGGGAGAAACCCTCGAAATTTTCGGAACGCTTTCCGAACCGCCGGGGGCACGCAATCCGGGCGGTTTCGACGCGCGAGCGTATTGGCGGACCCGGCGTGTGCTCGCTATCCTCCGTGTTGCTTCGCCGCAATCGCTCGAAGTGCTGCGCGAGGCCCCGCTTTCGATTTCTCTCGGCCTTGAAACCTTGCGCCGCAGCGCTCAATCCAATCTTCGCCGTTCGATGAGCGCCGCCGGCAGCCCGCTCGCAACGGCGATGATTCTCGGTTTTCGCGAAGACGTCGATCAAGGCACCGAACAAACCCTTCGCGAAACCGGGACGGCGCACATTCTCGCGATCAGCGGACTGCACATCGGTTTGGTCGCCGGAGCGTTCGCTTTCGGTTTTCGGATTTTGAATCTTCCCCAGCGAACCTCGGCGGTGCTTTTGATCGCGGTTGTCTTGTTTTATTTGGTCCTGACCGATATGCGGGCTCCGGCGGTTCGGGCGGCACTGTTGGTTTGTATCGTCGGTTGCGCCTTGTATTTCAACCGGCGAACCTTAGCCCTCAATTCCCTCGCGATCACGGCACTGATCGTGCTGCTGCGCAACCCGAGCGAACTGTTTCAATTCGGCGTCCAGCTCTCGTTTCTCGCAACCTCGGTTTTTCTTTGGATGCCGCGATACGAGCAAATTTTTCCTTCGGCTCGAAAAACATTCCCTTCTTGGGAAGAGTCCTATCATTTCGGGCGAAGCCTCTTGCGAATCGGTGCGGCTTTGTTCCGGTATTGTGCCCAACTGTTTCTCATTTCGTTCACGATTTTGGCGGTCTGTGGGCCGCTGCTTGTCAATCAACTGCACCTGGTTACTCCGGTCGCCCTGCTGGTCAATCCGCTTCTTTGGCTTCCGCTGACCGCCGCCTTGCTCTGCGGGTTCGCGACGATGATCGCCGGTTGGGTTTGCCCGCCGCTCGCGGGTCTGTTCGGCTGGGGCGGCTCCCGGGCATTCGAATTCCTGGAAGCGATGCTCGATGGGTTTCACCGAATTCCGGGCGGAGCGTTTTGGTTTCCCGGCCCGGGCTTTTGGTGGTTGATCGGGTTTTATGTGCCGATCGTTCTTTGGACGCTGTTCCCGAACCGGGTGCCGAAACCGCGGCATATCGCGATCGGCCTCGCCGTTTGGTGCCTGATCGGCTGGTGCGGCGGCTACGTTCGCGATTGGGAAAGGCTGCGGGCCAACCGGTTGGAAATCGACGTCCTTTCCGTCGGGCACGGGACGTGTACCTTGATGCTGACCCCCGACGGAAAAACGGTCGTATACGATGCGGGTTGCTTTTCCCGGCCCGAAATCGGTGCGGAAGCGATTTCCCAAAGTTTGTGGCAACGCGGCAAAAGCCGGATCGACGCGATCATCCTCTCACATTCGGATACCGACCATTTCAACGCCGTGCCCGAACTCGCGAAACGCTTTTCGATCGGAGCGATTTACGTTTCGCCCTACATGTTCGCAAAAACCGGCCCCGCGATCCGACATTTGCGGGAGTCGCTCGAACAGCACGGCATTCCGATTCGCGTCGTTTCGCAAGGGGACTCGATCGTGCTGGGCCGACGAACGAATTTTTCGGTGCTGCATCCTCCGAAACCGGCGGGCGGCGGCAAGTCGGAACGCGAATGGTATTCAAATTCGACCAGCCTCGTCCTGCTTGTCGAACACAACGACGTCCGGACGCTGTTTCCCGGCGATTTGGAAACCAAGGATCGTTCGTTGGCAATCCCGTTTTTGGACGAACCGACCGTCTTCTGCGAGACGGTGATGATCCCGCATCACGGCGGGCATTCGAATAGGACCGAACCGCTTTTGAGCTGGGCTCGGCCAAACGCGGTGTTGCTCAGCGGCGGCAAGCTCACGTATAATCCGGAGACCCTCCAAAAATTCCGGGACCGGGGGTACGAGGTGTTCAGTACATTCGAGGACGGCTGCATCCGATTGACGATCAACCGGCGGGGATTGAAGGTGATGAGCTGGGATCACGGTCCGTAGCCGACGGTACACGAATTTTTGTTTTTTTCTAAAAACCTTTTTCCAGAAAGCTGAACTATGAATCGCATTTCGCTGGTCGTTGTTACGTCGTTTCTTGCCAGTTGTGTTTTTTGCGGCCCCGTTTCTTCGGCCCAACAGCCGGAACCGAAAGCGTACGGCGGCGTCGATCCGGAGGTCCGGGCGCCGGAAGACGGCAAGCTCCGAATCATCTGTTTCGGCGCCCATCCGGACGACGCGGAACTGAAGGTGGGCGGTAGCGCGATGCTTTGGAACGCCCAAGGGCATCACGTTGCGCTGGTTTCGGCGACGAACGGGGACATCGGGCATTGGAGTATGGCCGGAGCCCCGCTCGCCTTGCGGCGGTACGAGGAGGTGCAAAACGCCGCGAAAATTCTCGGAACGACCAGCTTCGTTCGCGACGTGCACGACGGAGAGCTGCTCCCGAGTTTGGAAAACCGCCGCGATTTCATTCGCTTGATTCGTCGTTGGAACGCCGATATCGTGATCGGGCACCGGACGAACGACTATCATCCCGATCACCGGTATTGCGGCATTTTGGTTCAGGATTCGGCCTACATGGTCGGCGTTCCGAACTACTGTCCGGAAGTTCCGGCTTTGAGAAAAACACCGGTCTTTCTTTACGCGCACGACAATTTCCAAAAGCCGAATCCGTTCGCCGCGGACATCGTCGTCGCGATCGACGAGGTGATCGAGAAAAAAATCGACGCCCTTCTTTGTATGGAATCGCAGTTCGTCGAGGGGGGCGTGAGCGGTTACCTCGATCCGCGAAGAACCTCGAACGATCCGGCGGTCCGTGAAACGATCAAAACCGAATTGCGGGAACGGTTCCGGGGCATGTATGCCAAAATCGCCGATCAATCCCGGCAAAAACTGATCGAGTTTTATGGAACCGAGGCCGGCGGCAAGGTTCAGTATGCCGAAGCGTTCGAGATTTGCGAATACGGTCGTCGGCCCACCGCCGAGGAAATCCGGCAACTCTTCCCATTTTTTGCCGGAAAAAAATGATCGGGAGCGCCTTTACAGCATTGACGATCGCAAACATCATTCTTCCGCGAAAACGTAGTTCAATCGTCCGATCGGGGCCGCGTCGCCGTCCGTGTAAAAGGAATCGATGTTTCCTTCCCCCTGGTAATTGTCCGCCCATTTGAATTGCAGCCGGAGTTTCGAATCGCTTCCGACCGGCAGCAGCAGGGCTTTCGGGATCGAGAGTTGCAACTGGTTTCCCTCGACCTTGAGCGGCATAGTCGCGCGTCCGCTCCAGTTCCAGCCGCCGAGGGATCGTTCCAAAACGGCCTTGCCGTCGGCGGGGGCGATGCGGTTGAGCACGAAATCGTAACCTTCCCAGTTTTTCGAATCGTCGGCCATCTCCGTCCGCAGGAAGAGCGACATCCAATGCTTGCCCGACGGATCGGTGATTGGCTTGACCGTTCGGACATAAAAGTACACGTTCGTCTCATCGGCGGCGACCTTCATCAAATCGAAATCGTTCCGGCCGGTCGTATTCGTGTAAATCAGATCGCCGTACCCTTTTTCGTTCCGATCGGGAATGTCGTTGACATAATCCCGGTATTGCAGAGCAACCTTCTCCCATTGAGAAAAACCTCCGGCAACGTCGATCGTGATCGGTCCGTCGCCCGGATGTTGGACGGGAGCGACGCCTTTGTATTTCCGGATCAACTCGATCGCTTGCAGGTAATAATTGTCGCCGAACCCGCCGACCATCGGCTCGATATCGCGGCTGTTATTCGTGTCGCACAAATCGACGAACATGACCGGCTCACCTTCGGGGCCTTTGAATCGCATCGCGACCCATTCGTTCCAACCGGTCAGAAAAATGACCTTCGGGTCTTGCTCGATCGCGAATTTGAACTGCTCCGCGAAGTTGTAGCCGTACTTGTAGGCGTCCGGCGCCGGATCGTTTTTTCCGTCGTGATAACCGCGTGTCCAGTTGGTTTGATCTCCGTAAAAGGCGCTTGAACTGAAGCGGATCGTCCCGTTGTGCTGGGCGACCGAAACGTTGATCACCTCGTTCTCGCCCTTCGCGTTCTTGAAGATATGCTGCGGCCGCTCGAAGGCGATCCAGGGAAAGCCGTCCTCATGATATTTATTTTCGTTCGGCCATTGAGATTTCTTGATCCGGAAAAATCCCTTGATTTCTTCGGAACATTCTTCCGGATGCCCGACGACGAGCGGTTTGCCCTCCCAGTTGAACCAGAGATTCGGATACAGATTCTTTTTGTAAATCCCTTCGTACAGCTTTTCGATCGTTGCTCCGGAAGCGCTGTTCGTATAGAACACCATTTTCGGGACCGCCCAGCCTTGTTTTTGGTATTCGTCCAAAATCGACATCAACTGCAACCCTTGTTCGATGTAGGGGGAAGCGTTGGTCGCGTCGATAATCAGGAAATCGATCCCGGCATCGGTCAGCATTTGGACGTGCTTCCGCTTGACCCAGGCATCGTCGGAAGTGTAGTATCCGAAAATCGATTCCCCCCAATGGTGAAATCGCGGCAGCGGTCCCCAGGCCGGGTGATCGACCTCGTTGACGGCCTCGGGATGTTCGTTGACGATTTTCGTAATGTCGTAAGGCCCGTCTTTCCCGTGCTGGGCGAGCCAGGAAAAATAGAACAGGCCGACCACCCGATCGGCTCGCGGGAGCGGTACCTCTGGGGCACCGAGCGAAAGCGTCCGGCCGAGGGCATCGATCGCCCCATACGCCCCGTTCGCGGCGGGCAGCGTCGGTTCGGCGGCAACCGTGACACCGCAAATTTGAGTGAGAAAAAATACGAATCCGATACGGCAAATGGTTTTGATCATCGTTATATCTTTTTGTGTGTTGTTATCGGAAATCCTTTCCGTCATTCTCGCAAAGCGCTTCCCCATTTTAGCCGGTACACCGGCTTTCAATACTTTCTCAACTCGCCCCGCTCAACTCGCGTCCCAGGGATTGGTCCAATCCCCCCAGTGCTGGAGGTAAATCGCGAACGCCGGAATCTGCGAGCGCTCGCTCAGCCAGGTTTTGGTCGCGTGCACCACTTCCTGTTCCCGTTCGAGGGAAATGTGACCGAAAAGAACCATGGTCCGGAGGAAGATGAAATAGGTGTCAAGCACATCGCAGCGGCAATAATCGTTGATTTTCGACAACTCGCCCGCATCGTACAGGTCCTGGACCATGTTGCCTTGGACGTCCATTTTTCCCGGCTTGCCGAGGATGTTGGCCGCGAGGTTCAGCCCTCCGTTGAATCGGGTCGCCCCGAAATTCGTCAACACATCATGCAAATCGAGGTGCATGCGGGTATTGTAACGGTTGCGTGGCTGATCGAAGCTTTTTTGTTCCGAAGAAAACCAGCTCGGAATCGAAATGCCGTAACGGAAAGCGGCCAGTTCCAGGAGCGGGAGATCGAACCCCCGCCCGTTGAAACTGACGAGCGTTGCCCGATGCTTTTCGCGGTAATGCTCCCAGCCTCGCCAAAAACCCTTGCAAATCTCATGCGAACGAAAGTGCGGCTCGTCGAGCACGACCAGATCGTCCAGGACGAAATCTTCGCCGATTTTCGCGATCGCGACCGAAACCGGGACCTGAAAGGTGTAGGGAATGAAATCGCTGCCGCTCGCGAGAATCAATTCGTCCCGATATTTCCGGACGGCCGACCGAGGTTCGATGTTTTGGTCCGAATAATGCACTTTCGCGACCAGTTCCGGGTCGGCAACGCTTTCAATGTCGAAGATCAGGTATTTGATTTTTTGCATCGATTTCCAAACAAGAAAGAAAAGGACCATCATTGCACGAAACAAAAGCCCCGCACATCAAAAGATTGTTTCAATCCCCTCATTGTAACAAACGCCGGAATGATTTTGAAGCGAGAAAAAAATGCTAAGTTTCTCTGGGGTACAGTAAAATTTTATTGCGAATCTGGGTAAGATTGCCCCGACGGGGCAACAACAAGGTAGCCGGAGGTGAGCGGTACCCCGCGAACCCCCGGTGATCGGACGGGAGAAGCCAATCGTCCCCAACGGGGGCGCACAGAGTGGTTTTTTGTGGCACCCCGTTGGGGTGCAATGGGTTTGTGCTTTGTTTCCGGGGGTTCCGCGAGTACGCTTCACCCCCGGCTACCTTGTGAGCCCCCGTTGGGGGCGGGAAAATTACCACTAAATGGCCAAGTCTCAGCAACTGGTAGGACAGCGGGTTAAAATAGCGGTTTTGTAAGCGAGCTTTTTCCTTGATGAATATGAATAAAAAGGGAATTACATATTTAACTCCACATCCTTACCCAGATATCCTATTTTTTCTCACAAAGGCGCGAAGGACACCAAGGACAACTCGGATTTCTCAATTCCTTCGTGATCTTTGTGCCTTGTGAGAGAAAAAAAGGAACTG
>JAVBQI010000153.1:0-9686 GCA_031549145.1 Thermoguttaceae bacterium
GATAAAAATTGATCGCGAAATTATCCCCCCGCGCTCACGCTTGGGGCTAGTATTGGAATTTTAAAATGGGCCGATCAAGGCTCCCATTGCGCTTCGATTTCGTAGGTCCCCCCGCCGAGGGTGAGCGGCGAGGGACCGACCGGCTTGCCGTTGAGCGTGATCGACCGCGGATTGGTCGTCGGTATCACGACCTCGGCCGTCGTGTTCGCCGGAATCACACAGCGGTATAACAGCCGGGCGCCGTCGAGCTTCCAGGAACTTTCGACCCGGCCGTACACCGAATCGTAGTGTCCCTTGGCCCAAGCAAGCGTTCCGACCGGTTGCGGGCTGAGCCGAAAGGTCGTCGCTTCCCCGGGCAGCCGCGTTTCAATGCCGAGAATCGTCCCGCTAAACCATTCCTGAATGTGACCGAACATGCAATGGTTCATTGAACTGCCCGGCCCGTCCCAGGTTTCCGAGAGCGTTTTCATTCCCTTTTCCTTGAGCATGTAACCGTAACCCGGCTTGTCGGTTCGATGTATCAGCTTCCAAAGCACATCATTCCGATCCCCGGCAACCAGGCTGCGGATCAGCCGCGGGAAAGAGACCTCGCCGACCGTCGGTTTATAACGGTCCGATTCAATGCGGCCAACTAGCCGGTCGAGAATCTCGGGCTTCGCGTATCCGAACACGAAGAGCGTTTCCGCGAGAGCCGACTGCGAGCCGGTCGCGACCTGCCCGGTCGTCGGATCGAGATACGCTTTCGAATAATCCCGGGCCGCCTCTTGAAACCAGGCTTCGAACATCGCTGCATCCTCGGCCTTGCCGCACAGTTCGGCGATCATCTTCAGCTTCCGGAAATCGTCAATCGCGATCGCCGTCGCCGTCAACTCGCCCGGAGTGTGCTGGGAGTAACCGACATGTCCTTTTTCCTCCGACCAGTCGTACCAATCCCCCAGCCCGGCTTTGACCAGCCCTTGCTCGTTGCGGATCGAGCGCAGGTATTCGGCGTACCGTTTCATGGTCGGGTACGATCGCCGCAAAATGTCCGTATCATCGTAATACCGATAAAGCAACCACGGAATCTGGACGCAAGCGCTCCCCCATTCCGGCGATTCGAAAAACCCTTGCGAAAAGCGGGTGTATTCCGGAGCGATGTCGGGGACGTGTCCGTTTTCAAGCTGCGATTCGCTCATGTCCCGGCATGTTTTGCGGTACAGATTATGAACGTCGTATCGCGAAAGGATCGCCGGTCCCATCAAATGAGGTACTTCCAGCCAACCGAGTTTTTCCCGGTGTGGGCAGTCGGTCAACACGCTTTGCAGGTTGCTTCGGACCGAACGGTCGATCATCGCGTCGATCTCGTTGAAGAGCTCGTCGGAGCATTCGAACGATCCGATCCGCTCCGCCGAACTGGTCGTCAAATCGGCTTCGACGGAAACCAGCGTCGGCTTTTCGGCATCGGCCGCCGTCCGGTCCTCTTCCCGAACGGCCCCTTCGATGTAAAGAAACTGGAACCCGAAATACGTAAACTTCGGCAACAGCAATTCGTTCCCTTCGCCGCGCAGCGTCGTCGTGTAAGAGTGCCCGCCCCAGACACGATCGACGATCTCCGCTGTTTTGACCGTCGCCGTTTGTCCCGCTTTCCCTTGAAGCACGACCCGAGGCCGACCGGAAAAATTGTAGCCGAAATCGGCGATGTACCGACCGTCGGGCAACCGTTTGAGCGATTCCGGCCGCAACGTTTGGGCGACGACGACCGGCGGGGCTTCCTGATCGACGAGCGTACCGCCCGGGCCGTCGACGACTTTCGCCGATTGCCAATCCCCTTGGGCTTCGTCAAAACCCGGCTTGCCCCAGCCGGGCTGCTCGCGGCGCTCATCGACATCTTCCCCGCCGTAAACGCAGGAAAACGTGATCGGACCGAGCGTCCCCCGCCAACTCGCATCGGTGCAAATGCGCTGTTCGCTGCCGTCAGTGTACCGAACGTGCAACTGGGCGATCAGCTTCGGCAAGCCGAACGAACCTTGAAACTTGACGTAACGTCCGCCGGGGACGTTGTGCATCCCGTTGCCGAGCAGCACGCCGAACACGTTTTCCCCCGGCCCGAGCCGGTCGGTCAGATCGTAAGAGGAATAAAGACAGCTCTTGCGGTAATTCGTCCAACCGGGGTCGATAAACCGGTCGCCGACCTTTTGGCCGTTGAGATGCAACTCGTAGTGCCCCAGCCCGCAAATGTGAACGGTCGCGTTTGCGACGGTCTTGTTCGGGTCGACCGCGAACGGCTTGCGAAAGATCGGCAACGGGTCGCGATCGGTCCGGTCGATCGTGATCCAACTCGCTTGCCAATCTTCCGGCTTGAGAATCCCGGTCGTCAAACTCGCCGGTTTTGTCAATTTCGCGGTCTCACCCCGGTTGTTCTCGATTTCGACGGTCCAAAAATATTTGCTCGACGAAGCCAATGCCTTTCCGGCATAAGGAATCTCGACGCAACGGCCGGATTCGACCCGGCCGGAATCCCAGAGCAGCGTTTGCGGCTCGAACCGATCCGAAGTGCCGAGGAGCAGCCGATACCGGCATTGCCGCGTTTCGGGGACCTGATCCGCGAGATTCCAACTGAAAACGAGCCGATCCGTTTCGACGCCGACCGCTTCGGGGCGGCCGTTGACCCGGGGATTGACGATTTCGGTCGCGGCAAAAAGCGGAGCGAGAAAAAACGCGACTCCGAAAGCCGCAAAAAGCAATGTTGATTTCGACATCGGTATCATTTTGGGAAATTTTGGGTAGTACATCAAATGTCAATTTTGTGAATTGGGCCGTTTAGCCGAGCGGCGCAGATGCCGACTTTAGGAACCGTATCAGAATAACTTTTACAATTATACAAAAAGTCGAACATTGTATTGTTTGTTTTTAAACACGGAACACACGGAAAGACGGAAAAACACGGAATTTTTCACTTCCGTTTATTCCGTTATTCCGCGTATTCCGTAGTTAAAAAATGTGCGATTGTAAAGGTTGTTTGTTACAGATACTAAGCGTGGTCGAGTCGTAGCGCAACCCATCTCATTTCGCAGGCGGCAGCAATCGGCCGGCCAAAAACAACTCGGAAGCGAGCAACAGAATCACAACGAACAAAAGCCAATCGTCGAGCGAGCGGGCGCTCTCGAATTCCGAGGCGGTCCCGAACCGGGCCGAATCTTCGACGCTGAGCCCGAGCGGGCGGAGCGTTTCGGACAAGGACGTTCGTTCCCGAATTGCGAGGTTCCCTTCCGCGAAGTCGACGTTGACCGCGAACAGCCGCGATTCGTCGTTCCCTTCGGCTCCGCGACGAGTCAACAACGCTTCGTAAAACCCGCTCCGGCCGGTCGACTCGAACCGAACGACGTTCCGGCCCGAAGCATTCGGCCGCGATTCCGCGACGATCGGGCTCGCGAGATTCGAAGCGACGGCGGGCGAAACGGCGACAACCGGCTCCGAGCGATCCTGATCCGACGTCGGTTCCGCGACCGGCTCACGGACCGGCGGCACGATCCGGACGGCGTTTTCGTACCGGTTCGGGTCGAATTCGAACTCGATCGGCTGATCGACCTGTCCCGGTTGTTGCTCCCCGCGATTTCGTGAAAGGTAGGCGACCATCTCCAACATCGTGATCACGAAACTCGGGTTGCCTCGGGCCCAATCGTTCCAAACCGGGGCCGCCGTCGTCAAAAACGCGAGCGTCCGGCCCCGACCGAATTCCTTTTCGAGAATGAGCGGAGCCCCGTTGCGTAAGGTCCCCAAGGTTTTCGTCGGGGCGTTTTTCGAATCGGCCGAACCGCTCTCGGCAGCGGCGGTTGTCGTAGGTTCGACGGAAAAATAACGTTCGATTCTCACCGTGCTGAGAAGCGGGGAACCGTTCTTTTCGAAGATGCGAAACATCGGATGCTCGGCGAGCGTCCAATCGGGCCGGCGGGTCAAATAATCGGGCAGCAGCGTCTCCTGCTTGAAAAGCGCGACCGGAAAACATCCTTCCCCTTTGCGATACAGTTTCTCGTTGACGAATATCGGCTCGGTGTCCGGCCCGCAGAAAAAGGCCCCGCCGCCGCCGCTTGCGAGAAACGACTCCAAACTCCGGACGGCCGAAAGTTCCAAGGCCGGAATGTCGAGCAGGACGGCGACGTCGAACCGCTCCAAAGGATGGGAACTCAAAAAGGAAGGAGGCTCCGTTTGAACCCGAACGCCCGTCCGGACCCCTTCGGGGGCGATCGCGGTCCGGAGGTACACCGCCCCGGAATCTTCCGAATCGACCTCCGGCTCGTTGCGTCGCAAGAGCGATTCGGCCTGGTCCGGAGCCGACCGAACGTGCTCATCGGGAACGATCAGAAGGACGGCGATCTCCTGCGGAACATCCAAAACCAGCGAATACCGGTTGTCGGCGGCAACCGCGTCCGGTTCGAGTTGCAATTGAACCTTGTGCGCCCCGCCGCCGGACACCCGGATCGGAAAGCGGACCGTCGCCTCTTTTTCGGAAGCGATGATCGGAATGTTTTGGCTCGAATGCGACCGACCGTCGAGCCCGACGCCGAGCCGGACGTTTTCGACCGCTCGGGAACCGAAATTGACGACCGTCGCTTCGAGCAGGATCGGCACTTCGGCGGCGTGTATCCCCTCGACGGTTTTGACCTGCCGGATTGCGAGGTTGGGATGCTGCGAATCGACGGTCCGGATCAAGCGGATCGCGGCCCCTTGGTTTTTGATCTGGGCCAACAACTTCGCGAGCGGCTCGGTCTGCTCCCAATCGCGAAGCCGGAAATCGGACACCAGATCGACGACGCAGCGGTACTTGCCCGTCAATTCCGGGAGCTGGGCGACGGTCGCGGCCAATGCCTCTTCGGGACTCGCGGAGCTTTCGGAAGGCTCCAGCATTCGGACCCGCTCTCGGGCAAGCTGTGCCCCGGTCTCATCGAGCAAGAATTCCTCGAAATCGGCGGCCTTCCCGCTTTCAACCGCTTTCGCCTGGGAAAATCGGATGAGCGAGAACCGCTCCCGGCCGGAGCGAGCCTGCTGTTCGAGAATTTTTTCGACGGTCGCAAGCGCATCGTCGAACACCGTATCCCCGGCAACCCGATCACTCATCGAAAAGCTGTCGTCGAGCAAAATCAGGTGCAACCGCGACCGCTCTCCGCCGAACATCCCGGCGATCGGGCCGTATAGCCGGGGCTGGGCGAGCATCAGGACGATCGCAAGGACCGCGAACACCCGCAGCAACAGGAGCAGAAGTTGTTGCAAAAAAACCCGGGTCCGAGATTTTTTGTAGCCGGCGAGCAGGAATTCGAACGCCGCCCATTCGACGCGCTGATGCCGGAACATGTTGATCAAATGAATCAACACAACCACGGCCGCGACCGGCAAAGCCCAAAGAAGTGCGGGATAGGCGAACATCGGTGAGGTGAAAGGGGGAGTGTGCTTTACAATAATTTTGATCTGACTGACCGTCATCCCCGCGCAGGCGGGGATCCAGAGATTACGGTTTCCCTCTGGACCCCCGCCTGCGCGGGGGTGACGAAGGTCATTGCATTATCTTTGTACGATGCCAACCGTTTCATTTTAAGAATCGCGAAGAGCGGGAACAATCCCCTCGAACCGATTCCTCAAGTTCGTTTCTCAATCGCCAAGAAATTTTTAATTTTATTAAAACAAATATTGACATTATTTATTTTTTAATTAAAATGCACTTTAATGATCTGCAAATTCCCGACAACAACTTTTTCAACACTCCCATGATCGGATGAGCTCAGAACCCCAATTTCCGGCTTGGCTTGCCGGAATGAACGAGGAAGACCTCGGCTTTATCCGGCGTTTTCTTTTGTCGTCCGGCTCCTTGAAGCAAATGGCCGAGGAGTACGGCATCAGCTATCCGACGGTCCGGCTGCGGCTCGACCGGTTGATCGAAAAGATCAAGCTGTATGAAAAGCATGTCAAAAAAGACCGTTTCGAGACCCTGCTGCGAACGGCCCACATCGACGGCAAAATCGACCTCCCGACCTTGACGACATTCTTGACCGCCTACAGAAAGGAACGCGACCATGAGAACCAATAATTTTTTCGCCGCGGTGTTTTGCTTGTTGGTGCCGGCTTGCGTTTTCGCCGATCTGCCAATAATATTTGACTTGAAAAAAGCTGAAAACGAGGAATCGATTTCGAAAACGGTTCATATCGCAACCTTTCCCTCTATGCGAAGAAGCGCGCCCTACTCGATTAGCGGCCAATATCGCTGCGAAAATGTCGAAGGAAAAGCTCATCTTGAAGCCTGGGCCGTTTATCCCGATGGGGCTCGCAAGCAACTCAGCGACGGGCCGATGATTTACGTCTTGCCGCCGGAAATCACGGGGACTTCCGATTGGCGGGATTTCGAGTTTCCCTTCAATTTTGTTGTCGCAATACCGGAATCGGTGTCGCTGGAAATCAACGTCGTGATGCCCGGAAAGGGAAAGATCGAATTGTCCGGGCTCAGGCTTTCGGATCGCGGAGTCCCGGCAGGTCAATGGTTCGATGGTCGTACAAGCGGCGTTATCGGGGGCGTCTTGGGCGCGATTGGGGGAATTTATGGTGGTGTCATCGGCTGTCTCTGCGGTTTTTTGGCCCCGAGAGGCAAAGGAAAACGCTGGATTAAAGGGCTTTTTCTGTCCGGCATCATTTTCGCAATCGTATATCTGATATTCGGCATTTGTGCATTGATTCTCGGACAGCCCTATCATGTGTGGTATCCGTTCGTGTTAGTCGGCGGAATCATGTGCTTTGTGATGTCAATGACCTTTCCGCAAATCAATCGAGTCTACGCTCAAGCGGAACTTCGCAAGATGCAAGCCCTTGACACTTAGCATCGGACGATTCCGGTTTTCAGAAAAGATTTCGAATCGGGCTGCTGTTTGTGGTGGGCGATTCATTACTCGCACATCTTGCATCCGGGCATCTTGATCGATTATATTGGCGTGTTGGCAACGTGCCGTTTTTTGTGGGCCGGGGCTCTCTCGAAAATTGAAGAATGCGGAGTACCGGCTAAAAAAAATAAACGGCTCAATATGCCGCATTCCAATTCCGCAACTTTACCGAATCGACCATGATTTTAAAAATGCTCAAACCATCGTTTTTTGCCGTCGTCGTTTGTTCTCTCGCGGTCGGGACATTCGCCCAAACGCCGGGGACCGGACCCGGGGACATTCTGATCGCCGATTTCGAGGGGGAGGATTACGGCGATTGGACCGTCGAAGGGGAAGCGTTCGGCAAAGGCCCGGCCCGAGGGACCTTGAACGGTCAAATGCCGGTCAGCGGTTTTCTCGGTCAAGGGCTCGTCAATTCCTTTTTCAACGGCGACGGCACGACCGGGAAGTTGACCTCCCCGGGATTCAAGATCGAACGGAAATACATCAACTTTTTGATCGGCGGCGGTGGGCACACGGATCTGACCTGCATCAATCTCTTGGTCGACGGGGAAAAAGTGCGAAGCACGACGGGGCCAAACCTTCAGGGCGGAGGAACCGAAGCACTCGATTGGGCCGCCTGGGAGGTCGGGGAATTTCGCGGCAAAGAAGCCCGCATCGAAATCGTCGACGCCGAAAAAGGGGGCTGGGGGCATATCAACATCGACCAAATCTTTCAATCGGATCGCAAGCTCGCCCTCGACGATGCGGCCCGGGATTTCAAAATCGAAAAACGGTTCCTGCACCTGCCGGTCAAAAAAGGTTGCCGCAAAGTTTGGTTGCAGGTTTTGCTCGACGGGAAGTTTCAACAGGAATTCGAGATCGAACTGGCCGATTCGAACGACATCGACTTTTTCGCAACATTCGAGGTCGCGCGTTGGAAAGGCAAAACGATCACGCTGCGGGCCGAACGGTATCCGGGCGGGGAAAAGTCGCTCGAAAAGATCGTCGCTTCGAACAACTATTCGGACGAACCGAATCTGTACAAAGAGAAGCTGCGGCCGCAATTTCATTTTTCGCCTCTTCGCGGTTGGACGAACGACCCGAACGGGATGATGTATTACGACGGGGAGTACCATTTGTTTTTCCAGCACAATCCTTTCAGCGTCGATTGGGGGAACATGACCTGGGGACACGCCGTCAGCAAAGACATGCTGCACTGGGAAGAGTTGCCGGACGCCCTGTTGCCCGATAAGCTCGGCACAATTTTTTCCGGCAGCGGGGTCGTCGATAAGAACAACACCTCCGGTTTTCAAACAGGCAAGGAAAAACCGCTGGTCGTTTTTTACACCTCGGCCGGAGAATGTGTCCGGCCGCGCGTCCCGTACACCCAATCGATCGCCTACTCGAACGACCGGGGCCGGAGCTGGACGAAATACGAAGGAAACCCGGTGATCCCGCACATCGAGAACGCCAACCGCGACCCGAAGGTGTTTTGGCACGAGCCGTCGAATGCCTGGGTTTTGGCCCTGTATCTCGACCGAGAGGATTACGCCCTTTTCTCGTCCAAAAACCTCAAGGACTGGGAAAAGATTTGCGACATCACGAACCTCGGCTGTTCGGAGTGTCCGGACATGTTCGAATTGGCGGTCGACGGCGACCCGAATAACAAGAAATGGGTCTTTTGGGGCGGGGACGGGAACTACCTGATCGGCTCGTTCGACGGCAAAGCCTTCCAAAAGGAGTCGGGGCCGTTCCGCTCGAAATATGGCGGCAACGATTACGCGGCCCAAACGTTCAGCGACATTCCGGAAAAGGACGGCCGCCGCATTCAAATCGCCTGGATGCAGGGGGGCGAATATCCCGGCATGCCGTTCAACCAGCAGATGTCGATTCCTCGCGTTTTGACGCTCCGAACGGCAAAGGACGGCGTCCGCTTGTTTATGGAACCGATCGAAGAAGTCCGGGGACTGTCGCGCAGGCACTACACAGGTAAGATCGAGCAACCGGCCTCCGAGAATGTTCTCGGCCTGATCGGACTCAGAGATGAAGGGTTTTCAATATCCGACCTCTACGATTTGGATTTGGAATTCGACACGGCCGCGATTCCGGCCGGTGATCGGCCCGCCGAGTCGTTCGGTGTGCTGCTTTGCGGCCGCCGGATCGAATACGACGTTGCCAAAAAAGAGATTTCCCTTGACGGGATCAAGGCTCCGTTGGAACTGGACGAAGGGAAATTGTCGCTCCGGATTTTGACCGACCGGACCTCGATCGAACTGTTCGCGAACGGCGGAATCGTGCAGATCGCGAAATGCTTCGTCCCGACCGGCGAGCCGGGCGATCAGCCGATCAAGACGTTTGCCAACGGCGGAACGGTCGGGCAGAAATGGGAATTGCGGATGCCCCGGTCGGTTTGGAAATGACCGATTTGTGAGATACCGTAGCCGGTATGGGCGGTAGGCTTCGCCCTCTGTCAAACCGCGGCCTCGTTGGGCCGCTACCGTACTGAATACGGGAATTTTAAATCGGCTTGAGTAGAAAAGGCAAAAAAGAGCCGCATGTGAAGTCGGTACTCCGACGTAACTTGCGGACCTGGTACAAGGTCCGCAAGTTACGCTTCGCTTCACATGCGGCTCTTTTTTCGTTTTGCTCGTTCTCTCGCTTTCGCTAATTTTGCGCGAGCATGGTGTTGAGCCGGGCCATTTTCTGGCGGATGCGCGGCTGGTGATACAACAGGTTCGAAAGCTTCCGCCAATCGAAATCGTCGCTCCCGAGCGCATCATGTATTTCGAGGATGTTTTCCCAATC
>JAVBQI010000082.1:0-76936 GCA_031549145.1 Thermoguttaceae bacterium
GTTTTCTTGATAAAGTTAAACGTAGGAAGATCATGCGAAAGCAAGAAACAGAGGAAGCTTCGGCAGGGCTTCAAATCAGGAAATTTTTCCTGATTTTCGGATTTACAACAACCGGCATCCTATTCCATAAAGGGTATTCCCCATGCTTGATCCCTTCTGTTCAACGAGCGAAGTCGACGACTTGATTCGGAACGCCGAACTGAGGACGGAGCTGGAACCGTATTACGACGAATCGATCTCCCGGGTCGACGTCCGGCATCTTCCGCTCAAGTTGGAAAACGAATTCCTGGCCTGCATGTTGGCTTGGGAAACCGCTCCCATCCTCCCGATTTACCGCTGGTTCGAGCCGGAAATGCGGTTGCCGAACCCGGACCTGCTCAGCGAGCCGGACCTCAACGCGATCCTCAACGACGTGATCGGCAAATTGTACGAGAAGAAGATCGTCCTCGATTTTACGGACCATCTTTCCGACTTGGAATTGTACCTGTTGATTTACCGCGATATCCTCCCCTCGCGCGAAAAGAAACTCGAACAACGCAACGACTTCATCCACTGGGACTGCTCCCATGCCGGCGGCGACCCGAACGTCTGGCTCGCCTACTACGCTTCGGACGAAGACCGGGAATCCTGGGCCGAGGCGTATCGCCAACCGCTCCCCCCGCGGTCGATCCCGTTGCATCACCGCGACATGCCGCAAGACCCCTTTTAGAATTTCCAATCGTTCGTTCTGGCAATTTTCGCTCCCCGGTGGCCGCTTTTCACAAAGCATTATCACGGCATGCCGAAATGTTCGAACTGGAATTGAGATTGACCTTAAAAACCGACGCCGGAATCCGACAGCGGATGACCGGCGTTTACTTTTTGACGCCGGCCAAGAAAGGAGCCCCTGTTTGGATCCGTTATTTGAATGGGTTGCCGAGTTGTTTTTCAGCATTTTTGGCGCCGGGGCCGGGAAAAAAGGCCCCAAGGCGACGCGGTTGCGATTGGGGATTATTTGCGTTTTCATTCTCGTCGTCGCCCTTTTGATATTCTTGCTAAAACCGGTTTAAAATAGAACCGGGATTTGTCGAGGCGAATATGTGGGAAATCATTATCGAACTACTCGGTTGGATCGGTTTGCTGTCAATCGAATCCCAAAATTCCAAACGCAAAACCACCGATAAAATCTATATCGGATGTTGTCTCCTTGCGATCATCATTCTTTTGGCCTCGCTCGGCTACCTGATCTTCGTCCGATATATACTCTAATCGGCGTGGCCGTCGCGCAATGTCGTGCAGGGGGCGTTGTTCGCTAGGGTTTTTGCCCTACAATGGTGTGTTTCCCATTGCTTCGGAAACGCCTGCCGATATGTCTCCCACATCGAATTCCCCTCCAGCCCCGGTCGCGAACAACCGTTTCGCCGATTGGTGGTCCCGCCCTTGCGGAGGGATCGAGGTCTTGAAATATGCCGTTCCACTCATCATTTCGGCCGGCTCGATCTCGATCATGAACTTCACGGACCGGATGTTCCTGATGTGGTACTCCCCGACGGCAATGACCGCTTCAATGCAAGGGGGAATGCTCTTTTGGTCGCTCGTCTCCCTGCCGATGGCCGCCTCCGGCTACACGAACGCGTTCGTCTCCCAATATTTCGGGAGCGGCAACAGCCAACGGATCGGCCCCGTCGTTTGGCAGGGAATCGGCCTCGGACTCGCCTTGATGCCGTTTTTTCTGCTCCTGGAGCCGTTTTGTCACTACATTTACGCGTTCTTCGGGCACGAACAAGACCTGATCACGCTGGAAAAATCGTACTTCCGGATCGCGACCTGGGGGAGCGGGGCCGTGATCGCGAGCGAAGCGGCCGCCTCCTTTTTTTACGGCCGGGGAAAAATGCACGTCGTCATGAACGTCAACATTTTTTTCCTGTTCGTCAACGTCGTGCTCGATTACTGTTGGATTTTCGGATATGCCGGATTCCCCCGCTGGGGCCTCGAAGGGGCCGCGATCGCGACGACATTGGCCCAATGGGGCCGATTGATCCTGCTGGTCGTTTTAATGTTTTGGGCCGATGCCGGGGAACATCGTTTTCATGTTCGTTCCGGGATACGGTTCGACTTTCCCTTGCTCAGGCGATTGCTTTATTTCGGCGGTGCAAGCGGGATTCAGGTTTTCGCGGACACCGCCTCGTTCACGCTTTTCATCATGCTGATCGGCGGGCTGGGGCTCGCCGCGAGCAATGCGACGACGATCGCCTTTACAATGAATTCGTTCACGTTCCTGCCGCTCGTCGGGACCGGCATCGCCGTGACGACGATGGTCGGCAACCAACTGGGGCACAACCGGGCGGACCTCGCGGCACGGGCGACGATCACGGCGATCGTGATCGGCTTGGTTTATTCCCTCCTTTTCGGATTGGCGTTCCTGATTTTTCCCCACACGCTTTTGAAAGGCTTCGCCGCCTTTACGAACCAGGAGGAGTTTTCCCAAATCGAGACGATCACGACGCATTTGCTGCAATTCGTCGCGCTCTATATCCTTTTGGACGGAATCACGATCATTTTCGCCTCGGCGATCAAAGGAGCGGGGGATACCTGGTTCGTGTTCAAGGTTACGATTCTCCTCGCCCCGCTTTCCCCTTTGCTCGGCTGGGTCGGCATTCATTTTCTCGGATTCGGCCTCTATTGGTGCTGGATCGTCCTGACCACCGTCGTTTGGGTTTTCGGAGTGGTTTTCGCTTGTCGATTCTTCGAGGGTAAATGGAAAAAGATGCGCGTGATCGAAAAAGAACTGCTGGTCCCGGACGGAAATCAGGCGAGAAGTGAGAAGTGAGAAGTGAGGAATAGGACTTGTCCAGAAACAACCTTTATAACCGTTCTTTTTTACTACGGAATACACGGAAGAACGGAACATACGGAAAAGGAAAACCTTCCGCGTTTTCCGTATTTCCGTGTGTTCCGTAGTTAAAACAAAAGGATTGAAAATATTTCGTTGTTGTACAATTGCAAAGGTTATTTCCGGACGGTTCCATAGGAAGCGACATAATCGAGCGAAGCTCGGTTTCTTCCCACTTCCCACTCTGCACTTCCCACTTCCTTTACTCCGCTTTCTCGTTGCACTACAATGACGGGGTGCGTGCGGCCTGTTGAAAAATATCGACGGGACATACGCAAATCCAATTTGACTTTCGCCGTCATTGATTGATGATCTTCAGAAAAAATTGAATGCGGCGAACAGCAGCCCGAAGCGTTAGCGCCGGGTTGGCCCTGCGTTCCATATTGGATAACCGGGCGCTGACGCTTCCGGCTGTTGTCTGATTCAAACTTTTTCTGAAGCTCGGTAATGGTCCACCCCAATTCTTACGAGGAGTTCCCATGAAAAATGACAAACTGACAAGACGCACGTTTCTCAAAAGCAACGGCTTGGCCGCGGTGGGAGCCGTTTTGGCGAGCGGAATTCCGTCGGCCTCGGCAACGGCCCGAGCGAATCTCGACGCCGCCGTTCCGGCCATCCTCGGCGGGCCCAAGGCCCACACCTCGGGCTGGCAAAATTGGCCGAAATGGGATTCGGAAAAATTCGATCCCCGCTTGAACGAGGTGATGAAAAAATTGGTTTGGTCCCGCAGCGAGAAGGTCGCCGAATTCGAGAAAAAATGGGCCGACCTGCACGGCATGAAACATTGCCTCACGACGGTTAACGGCACCAACGCCCTGAGTGCCTCCTGGATGGAGTCGGACATCCAGCCCGGCGATGAGGTGATTTGCGCCCCTTACACCTTCAGCGCTTCGGTTTTCGGCGTGCTTTACAAAGGGGCGATGCCGGTTTGGGCGGACATCGACCCGATGACGTTTCAAATCGATCCGGAAAAGATCAGGGAAAAAATCACGCCGCGAACCAAAGGGATCCTGCCGGTTCACATCTGCGGCTATCCGTCCGACATGCCGGAGATTATGAAAATCGCGAAGGAGCACGACCTGTTCGTCGTCGAAGACGCGTGCCAGGCTCACTTGGCGGAAATCGACGGCAAAAAGGTCGGCACCTTCGGCAACGCCGGTTGTTTCAGTTTCCAGACCTCGAAAAACCTCGCGATCGGCGAAGGGGGTGGGATCCTGACCAACGACACCGATTATTACGACCGGCTTTACTCTTACCACAACTACGGCTACGCGGCCGGGACGATGCCCGGGGCGATCAACAGCAACATCCGATCCTTCCGCCTCGGAACCAAAATTCGTATGGCCGAGTACCAGGCCGTAATCGGATTGTGCCAGCTCGAAAGTCTAGAAGAGCAGCACCGCATCCGGAACGAAAACGCGAGATATCTCAGCGACAAGCTTTCCGCGTATCCCGGGATCACGCCGGTCAAGTTGCACAAGGGGGCGACGCAGGCGTCCTATTACATTTACTCCATGATTTACAATCCGGAAGGGCTCGACGGGCTTTCCCGTGCGCGGTTCCTGGAGGCGTTGAACGCCGAAGGGGTGCCGGCGTACACCGGTTACCCGCACGATCCACTTTACACGCAACCGTTCCTTCACGAGACGTTCCAATCCGACATTTACAAAAAGTTTTACTCGAAGGACGAACTCGATTTCGAGAATTACAAGGCGCAAAACCACTGTCCGAATTTGATCCGGACGTTCGACTCGGCTATTTGGATCGGCGCCCAAGGGCTCATGCTCGGTTCGAAATCCGATATGGACGACATCGTCAACGCCGTCGACAAAATTCACAACAACATCGGCAAAATCAAAGGCTGATACGACCCGCTTGCGTTTAGCCGCGAAGCGCGAATCCTTCTGTCCCTCGCCGACGCGTCGGGCTCCATGTGTTGTTCCACCAGCCTCGGAGGTGATTTTTCATGAGAAACCTGTTGCTATTCGTTTTGACGGTGCTCGGCCCGTTCGTCTCCGGAGCGGAACGGGATTTGATGATGCTGAGGAGCGACCGGGACGGGAGCCGACCCGTCGTCTCGGAAAAGGACTGGGACGCACGCCGCCGGGAGATTCTCGACGGCATGCAGGAGGTTATGGGGAAGCTGCCCGATCGCGACCGCCTTCCGCCGCTCGATCTTCGGATCGTCGACGTCCGGGAAGAAGAGACGTTCGTTCGGAAAACGATCCGGCTGACGGCCGCGGAAAACGAGTTCGTTCCGGCCTATCTTTACCTCCCGAAGCGAAAAGACGCGGCTGCCGCGGCCCCGCGGCCGGCGATGCTCGTCCTGCACGGGACCGGCGATCCGGGAAAAGCTCTGGTTGACGGGGAAAACCCTTTGGCCAACCGAGCGTTGGCCCGGGAGCTGGCACTGCGGGGCTATGTCGTGATCGCGCCCGATTATCCGAGTTTCGGGGAGTTGAAAGATTTCGATTTCAAATCGGCCCGCTACGCCTCCGGCACATTGGCGGGAATTTTTTACCACATGCGATGCGTCGATCTGCTGCAAAGTTTGGACGAAGTCGATTCCGAGCGGATCGGCGTGATCGGTCATTCGCTCGGCGGGCACAACGCGATGTTCGTCGGAGCCTTCGACCCGCGTTTGAAGGTGATCGTCTCCAGTTGCGGCTGGACGCTGTTCGGGAATTACGATATCGGTCCCGAGGCGACGCGGCGGTACGGCGGCCGCCTCGGTCCTTGGGCGCAGGATCGCTACATGCCGTTGATCCGGGAGAAGTTCGGGCTGGACGAGCAGCGGATTCCGTTCGATTTCGATGAAGTGATCGCGACGTTCGCACCCCGGACCTTCTTTTCCAATTCGCCGCTGAACGATTCCAATTTCGACCTCGCCGGTGTCCGGAAGGGAATCGAACGGGCCTCGAAAGCGTACGCGTTTTTCCGCGCGGACGACAACCTGCAGGTCCGCTATCCGGACGCCGGTCATGATTTTCCGCCGGAAGTCCGGCTTGAAGCGTATCGGTTCATCGACCGCGTCCTGGAGTTTCGGCCCGAGGTCGATGAGTGCCTGATTTTCAATCAATAACCCCTCTGCAACAACGAGCCAAGCGATGAGACCATTTTTTATTTCGTTTTTTCTCATACTGTTTTCGTTGTCCCGTTCCTTTGCCGCGACGGCGGAACCGATTCGTGTCTTGACGTTCAACATTCTCGCTTCGCAACCGAGTTGGGAGACCGACGCCAAACAGCAACCTTGGGCCCAACGCGGGCCGATCGTTCTCGAAGTCATGCTGAACCATCCCGACGGCGACGGCCCCTATGATTTCATCGGTACGCAGGAAACGTCCGTTCATACCGAAGAGGCCTTGCATCAAGCTAAACAACTCGCGCAAGAGATGAAGGGTTATGGCTCGTTGTACGCTCCCTGCAATGGCAGGGAAAATGTTTTCGGACTGACCAACATGATTTTTTGGAAGAAAGACCGTTGGGAAATCGATCCGCAAGACAGTGGAACGTTTTGGCTTTCCAGTACGCCGGACACGCCCGGCTCCAACGATTGGGTGGAGAAAAACAAAGGAGGAGAACGTTGCGTGACCTACGGTTTGTTCCACGAAATCGGACCGAACGGCAAGACCGGCAAAAAAGCGTACTTTTATAATACGCACTTGAACGTTCACGTTCCGCCGGCCCGGGTCCGCTCGGCGCTCCTGATCATGGACAAAATCAAAAACCGAAAGTCGCCGGACACGCCGGTGCTGCTGGCCGGTGATTTCAATTCCCGGCGGACAACGGCTCCGGTCGTCTACTTTCAAGGTGGAGCCGCGGAATTCGAAGGAAAAACCTACACGGCCCCTTTCGGGTTGAAAGAAGCGTTTGCCGTCGTTCATCCGGACGAACCGGCCCCGGGGATCGATTTCATTTTCTTCAACGACTTGCTCAAACCGATCGGCGCCAAAGTGATTCGGACGAACAAAGACGGAGTCTATCCCAGCGATCACCGCCCGGTCGAAGCTGCGTTCGAATGGAAGTAGGCTCCAACTCCGCGACCACAGGTCGCGGCTCGTTTTCATCGCTTCAGTATTTGACCTTGAGCCAGGGGGTTTTTTCCGTGATCCATTTTTTTAATGCGACCGGGATGTCGGTGCACATGTAATCGCAACCCAGCCAGGCGCCCAACATAAAATCATCGACCGTCAGTCCCGGCCAGAGGCTGACGATCAAACCCTCTTTATGCGCTTTTTGGACGCTTTCCCGACTTGTCCCGTTCATCGTCGCTCCCAATCGCTTGATTCCCATCGCTTTGCAAAGGGCGATCGTCTCGTCATTGCAGGGTTTGCCCGTTATCAACAGCAAATCGGCTCCCGGATATTTCGATTGCAGATAGCGCAGCCCCCGATAATCGCCGGACGTGAACAGGTAAGCGGCATCGGCCGGCCGCTTTGCCGTAACGGCTTTGTAAAGTTTATCGCAAAACTCTGCCAGGCGATCTTCCGGATAGAACGATTCCGGATTGGATTTCAATTCGAATTCGACGTATAAGCCCGGCTTGTCCTGAAGAAAATCGAGCAGCTCCTCAAGAAAAAGGATGTCGTTGCCCCCTTTTGTCTTCAGCCGCCGTATTTCTTCCGCCGTTTGCTCTTCGACGGCTCCCTTCCCGTTGCTGGTCCGCTCCAACGTGCTGTCGTGCAGGATCACCAGTTCGCCGTCCTTGGTCATTCGCACATCGGTTTCGAAACCGTGATAACCGGCTTCGTAACTGGCCCGAAAGGCTTGGATGGTATTCTCATCATGTTCCAGCCGCCCGCCGCGATGAGAAAACACGCGAATTTCCTGGCTTTGCGCGAACAGTTGCGAACAGAATGACAACCCTAACAATATGAAAAAAAGATGATGTCGCTTCATTTTATTATTGACCTGTGCAAAAATGATGAGGCCATGATACTATTGCTCTCTATTGATATTTGACTCGCGGCCCGGTAATTTGGAATCGAAGGTTTCATCGTATCCTTTCAAATATGAAAAAACAACCCGGCGCCCTTGCGTCATTTTCAGTCGAACTACCGAGTCCCAGAAATAATTTGACCCTGATTTTGGAATGATGTCGTCCCCCCCCGCGCAGGCGGGGGTCCAGAGGGAAACCGTAATATCTGGATCCCCGCCTGCGCGGGGATGACGGAAAATAAGATCATTTTTAATCTGGAACTCAGGACAAGGCAAGGGAGCGATTTCACGCGAGCACCTCAACACGAAAGAGACCATGAGAAAAAAACGAGAATTTCCCCGACGAACTTTTCTTCAATCCGCCGCGTTCGGGGCGGCCGCCCTTGCCTTGCCGGGTTGTCAAAACGCGGCATCGGCTGCGGAGAATACCGATGCCGGAAATGCCAAACAAAAACCGACCGGGCTGCGGATCGTCACGTTCAAGGTCGATGTAACCCCGCCGATCGGCGAACCGCTCGCTTATGTCCCCAACGAAAAGGTCGATGCCCCGATCTACGTCGGCGGCGTCGTGCTGGACGACGGCAAGACCCGTGCCGTCTGGGTGTCTTGCGATTACATCTATATTTGCGGAGAAACCTACATCGCCTGGACCGAAGCGATCGCCCGAGCGGCCGGAACGGTTCGGGAAAATGTCTTTCTCCATGCCGTTCACCAGCACGACAGTATTCGGCTGGCCCCGGAATACAATCCGAAAGACGACGAAGACGGCCCGTTGGTCGTTACGCCGGAATACTGCGAAAAAAGTTTGAAGGACGTTTCCGAGGCGATCGCCCAAGCGGTCTCGGGGCCTTGGCAATCGGTCGGCAAGCTGCTGACCGGCGAAACCCGCCTCGGCGGTCTCGCGGCCAACCGGCGGCTGGTCGATGAAAACGGCAAGTTCGCCCGCACCCGCTACAGCGGCAAGAATCCGCCGGAATTGCAGGCTTGGCCGGTCGGAAAAATCGACCCGATCCTGCGAACGGTCTGTTTCGAGAACACCGAAGGCCGCCGGATCGTCGCCCTGCATTTTTACGCGACACATCCGATGGCGGCGTACCTGCGGAAAATGGTCGGCCCCGACGTTCCCGGCTGGGCCCTGCGTTATGTGGAAAAGCACGACGATTCCGGCGTCTTGAACATCTATTTCTCCGGCTGCGGCGGCGACATCACGTTCGGAAAATACAACCTGACCGGCGACGCCCGGTCGATCGAAAGGTTGGGCCAACGTCTCGGCGAGGGAATCCTGCGAAACCTCGACCGGCTCGAAGAGCAGGCGATCGGGCGGCTCGAAGTCAAGCGGGTCGCCTTCGAGGTTCCCTTCAACCCGTCGCTCCGACCGGCCTCGGATTTCAAAGGGGAAGATGCCCTGGAGCGACGTTACTTATTGGAGACGCTCGATCGTTGGCGGCAAAGCACCGTCGCCCGAATGAGCCTCGGCCCGAGGGTTCATTTCATTTCCTTCGAGCCGGGCGAGGTTTTCGTCGATTACCAGCTTTACGCCCAGTCGCTTGTTCCGGAACACTTCCTCGCGACGGCGGCGTTCGGCAACGGCGTCTATTGGTACATCCCGACGAAGGCGGCTTTCGAGGAGAACGGCGGCTACGAAACCGGCAGTAACGCCTGTGTCGTAACCCCGGAAATCGACGACTCGCTTCGGGCCGCCATTCGCCGCTGCCTCGCCGAGGTCATCCACGGGCCCGATGTTTTTTAGAAGCCTGTCGTGAAACAATCCATACTAACCCCAAGTGTCGACGCAGGGTGATTTTTTCGTCACGTTTTGCGAGCGACTGGAAAATCATGGAAAAAAATCTCGAAGCGATTTCATCTGGTTCTTTTCAAAGGCGGCAGCGACGCCCGATATTTGTCATTGCGTCAGGCGTCGTCTTAATCTGTCCGGGTTTGCTGCTCACCGCCGTCGCTATCGCGGGGCTTTTCATGCAGGTCGATTCCCCGTTTTTCGCATTATTTTTTATTGCTCCTTTCGCTTGCCTCCACGACTGGTTGTCGCTCAAACAATATTGTTCGCTTTTTTGCTGTCCGCCGATCGCCGCTCGGGCCTATCATGAGATCTATTTCATTTTCGGCGGACTGGGGCTGTTCGCCGCGGTTGCCAATTATTGCGAATACCTTTCCGAAAGGCAACGAACGGATAATGGAGTACTTTATTTCTTAGCCGGTATCGCGATTTTCGGATTGCTCTGCATTGTTTTGGGGATGATCAATTATTCGGTGACCCGTTCTCGACGGAAGTTTGCCTTGACTCATGGTTTGATGCAAAAAAGTGATTTTTCCGCCAAAATTTTCGCGAATCCTGAATACAAAAAACGGACTCTCTTAGGAATCTTCATCATGTCGGGAATCACCGCCTTGATCGCCGGAGTATTCATATGGGATGAACATCGTTTTCCTTCGACCGGGAGCCATCTGTCTTACGAGCAATTTCCTTACAAAAACTTTCCGACCGAAGGGACCGATTTTTCCTATCGCCGGGGTTATCGCGGCGCGATTACTTGTGAATTTACCATTTCTGAACAAGGCTTCCGCAACTGGATCGCTTCCGATAATCGCTGGGAGTATTGCAAGCCGATCGAGGGTGAGGTTACCGTATATGGTATATTGCCGATAGCCGCAAAAAAAAAGATCGAAAGTGATCGTCCTCGACGGACTCCAAGTCGGCTACGGCGAAGGCGGAAACCGTCAAGCCATATTCGACCGCGCGACCGATCGGGTGTATTATTGGACCTATTACTGAATACGATGCTACGCGCAAAATAAACCCTGACCAAGAAGGAGTGATCCAAGATGTCGTCGTGAATGTCATTTTTGCCACGGAAGGCACGGAATATTATCGCGCTGCGCAAAAAATTGGATCTGACTTTCCGTCATCCCCGCGCAGGCGGGGATGACGGAAAATAATTCATTCATTATCCGGGACTCGGTATTTTTTCAAATTCGTCTTTCCGTGTCTTCCGTGGCAAAATCAGCGGATTCTTTTCCGGGCTGGCGACGGCTGTCGCAGCGAAGTACAATCTGTTCATAGATAATGTCTCCATCTCACTCCTCAACCCCAGCAAAGGAATATTACCATGAAAACCAATGTGACCCGACGTCGTTTCCTGGCAACCTCCGGCGCGGTCGGTATGACGGCCCTTCTTTCCGGAATCGCCCCGACGGTCCTGCGAGCTTCCGGCGCTTCGGCGGACGGCAAGCCGGCCATCCTCGGCGGAACCGCCATGAGCCAAGGCGAATATTCCAGCTGGCCGATCCTGCAAGGGGACGAAGAAAAACTGCTCCTCGAAGTGCTTCGCAGCGGCCAATGGTTCCGGGGGGACACGAAGCTGCATATGGTCGATAAGTTTGAAAACGAATACGCCGCGATGAACAAGGCGAAATACTGCATCGCGACGAACAGCGGCACCTCGGCCCTGGTCGCCTCGATGGCCGCCCTCGACATCGGGCCCGGCGATGAGGTCGTGACCTCGCCGTATACGTTTATCGCGACCATCAACAGCATCCTGTCCCACTACGCTTTGCCGGTCCCCGTCGATGTCGATCTGGAATCGTTTCAACTCGACGCCAAGGCGGCCGAGGCGGCCTGTACGGACAACACCCGCTGCCTCATGCCGGTCCATATCGGCGGGGCCCCCGCGGACATGGACGCCTTCCTGGAAATCGGCGACCGGCGGAAAATCCGCGTGATCGAGGACGCCTGCCAGGCGCACCTAGGCCGCTGGAAAGGCCGCAACCTGGGGACGCTCGGCGATACCGGCTGTTTCAGTTTCCAGGTCACGAAAAATCTCAGTTGCGGGGACGGCGGGGCCGTGCTGACGAACGATGAGTTCCTCGCCGAAAAGATTTTCCAGTGCCATAACAATTGCCGCCAAAGGAAGGTGACGAGCCTCGATTTTTCGTACCAATCCGTCCGGGCGGTCAACCAGCGGATGACCGAGTTTCAGGGTGCCGTCCTGCTCGGGCAGATCCAGGGAATCGAGGCGTATGCCGAAACGCGGCAGGAAAACGGCATGTACCTGAACCGACTGCTTTCGGAGATTCCGGGGGTGATTCCGGCCAAGCTGTATCCCGGCACGACCCGCAACGCCTGGCATCTTTACATGTTCCGGATCGACAAGGACAAATTCGGCCTTTCGCGGGACCAATTCGTCAACGCGATTCAGGCGGAAGGGATCCCGTGCAGCGAAGGTTATGGCCCGATGAACTGGATCGATTTCGTCCGAAAAACCTACGCGACGGAATCGGCCCAGCGGGTCTATTCGAAAAAGACGCTGGACGATTGGGCGGAGCGCATCGGCGATCTGCCGCAATTCAAACGTCTTTGCAGCGAAGCCGTCTGGTTTACGCAGAACATGCTGCTCGGACCGAAGACGAACATGGACATCATCGCCGATGCGATCCGCCGGATCCAAAAGAACGCCGCGGCCATCGCAAAAGCGTAAACGTTTAGCCGAGCGGCGCAGACGCCGGTGTCCCAATACCGCACATTCCTTCATTCAAGACGACCATGAAACATTCCCAAAGACAATTCGTTTTGGCGGTCGGTTGGCTGGCTTTGGTTTCGGCGCTTGCCATGGGAACGCGGCATGTTTTTTCGCAGGCCGCCGACCGGCCGGTCGATCCAATCACCGTCGGTGTCGGAGCCGTCGATATCACCGGTGAGCCTGGCCCGGAACTGGCCGGGTTCTTGTCGCGGCAGCAACCGTCGACCGGGATCAAAACCTCGCTTTTTTCGCGGGCCTTGTACCTGCGCAAGGGCGAAGAAACGCTCCTCTGGCTTTCGGTCGACTCGCTCGGCTTTACACCGGAAATCGTCCAACGGGTCAAGACAATCTTGTCCGAACGGCTGCGGATCGAGCCTTGGCGCGTCGTCGTGATGGCGACGCACACGCACAGTGCTCCCTCGGCGTCGCGGCTGAGCGGTTGCGGAGAATACGACGAGAACTACGTCGAGACGATCCTGGTTCCCGGGATGGTGAAGTCGGCGGAAATCGCGAAAGAATCGACCGAGGAATGTTTGATGATCGAGGCGAGCGGCGAGGTCGATCTTTCGTATGATCGGCGGAACAAGCCAACGAAACACACGGAAAAACGGGTCCCCGCTCTCGGCTGGAAGCGGGCCGACGGTTCTTTCAAGGCGGTCCTGATCGGCTACACGATGCATCCGACCTGCTTTACCGGAGGAGACATTTCCGCAGAATGGCCGGGCGCGACCGCCGATGCGATCCGCAAACTCTTCTCTCCGGAAACGGAGCCGTTTGTCATACAAGGGGCGTGCGGAAACATCAATTATACGAAAAGAAATCCTCCCGATGAAGAGATGCGGCAGATCGGCCGCACGATCGCCGCTTCCGTCGCCGAACGGCTCAAGGCCGCTTCGCCGATCGAACCGTTTTTCGCGGTCCGGTCCCGGTGCATCGCCGTGGGGCTCGACGTTCCCGATCCGGAAGGGCTCGAACGTTTTGTCCGGCAACAGCGAGAGGCTTACAAAGACAACCTCAAAGCGCAGAAGGCGTGCGACCTTTGGGAATCGTGGGCGCAGGAGCGACTGGCCCAAGGCGGAGCGGATCATGTCGATGCTGAAGTCGCCGCGATCGTGCTCGGGCATCGGGCCTTCGTGTCCGCTCCGTTCGAAACCTTGTCCTGGATGAACCTGGAGTTGGCGAAGCACACGACCGTCGAATGTTTCGCCATGGGTTACGCCAACGGTTGCTACGATTATCTCCCCCACGACGCCGCTTACGACGAAGGGGGCTATTCTCCGGACAGCGCCCATCTCTGGTACAAAAACTTCCGTTGCCGCCGGGGCGAATTGGAACGGCTGGCCGCCCACTCCGCCCCGGTCGTCGAACTGGCCGCGAAAGCCGCCGGATTGACCGCCCCGGACGCCCCATGATGTCGGCAACGCCAATTGTCCCTTGCCCGCGAGGATTGCAAAGTCCTTTTTTAATACTAGCCCCAAGCGTTAGCGCGGGGTGATATTAGCGGCTTAGAAGGCTGTTTTCGAAGCCGCTACTGAGTTCCAGATAAAAAATGATCTGACTGACCGTCATCCCCGCGCAGGCGGGGATCCAGAGATTACGGTTTCCCTCTGGCCCCCCGCCTGCGCGGGGGTGACGGTTCTATTCCAAAATAAAGAGTTCAAATTTTTCTGAAACTCAGCAAGTTGCTAAGTTGCATGATTTTATCCCCCCGCGCTGACGCTTGGGGCTAGTATTGGAACCACGACTTTGCAATCCTCGCGGTCACTCGCCGAAACCATTTGTCAACGGGCGCGGTCCCGACTATAATAACGTAACGGTACATCTTCCGGCCGGCAAAAAATTTTGCCGCACGTTTCGCCATTCTTTTGTGTTACGAACGATGTCTCGACCCATTTTGCCGATTTCTTTCCTCGTGCTCTGTATAGGAATCCTCGCGGGCTGTCATTCGCGGGCTCCCGCCCCACCGCGTACCATTCCCGAAGTCGTCGTCGAGCAGGTCCAAATCCGGGACGTGCCGGTCTATCTCGAAACGACCGGCTATTCCGAAGCCTTCGAGTACGTCAACATTCCCGCCCGCGTGTCCGGTTTTCTCCGCGAAATCCGGTTCACCCCCGGCGACATCGTCCCCGCCGGAACGCAGCTTTTCCTGATCGAGCCGGATCAATACATCAATTCGGAAAAAGCCGCCGAGGCGACGCTCGCTTCCGCCAAGGCGCAACTCCTTTTGGCGGAAACCAACCTTGCTCGCACAAAACGTCTGGTTTTGGAAAAAACGTTGCCCCAGGAAGATCTGGATTCCGATCAAGCCACTCACGATGAGGCCGTCGCCGCCGTCCTGAAAGCCCAGGCCGACCTGGCCCAAGCCAAGCTCGATTTGAGTTACACGGATGTCCGCAGCCCCATCGAAGGGAAAGTCAGCCGGAATTTGATCGATATCGGCAACATGGTCGGTCCGAGCGTCCAAAGCGGCTCGACGACGATTCTCGCAAGCGTCGCCGGAATGAATCCAATTTACATTTATTTCGACATCAGCGATGTCCAGTTCGAGCGGATACACGATGCGGCCCCGGTCGAGGTCTCGCCGGAGGCACGGCAATTGCAACAGCAGCTCGCGGGAATTCGGGCGGCGAAGAAAAAGGTGGAAGTCCAGGTCAATCCCGCGCCGCCGTCCTCGCAGGCGGTCGAATCCGCCGCGACGAAAAGCGATTCCGAAGCGATCAAGATTCCGTTCCAAATCGCCCTGATCAAGGGAACGGAACCGAACAAAACCGTTTATTCCCACACCGGGCTCATCGATATGGCCGATAACAAAATCGACCTCTCGACGGGAACTATTCAAATTCGCGGCGAGATTCCCAACGAGAAATATGAAATTTATCCCGGCCGGATTTGTCGGGTCCGGGTCCCCCTCACGACGCTGGCGGAATCCGTCCTCATCAACGAAGAAGCGGTCATGTCGGATATGAACCGCAAATATATCTTCGTCGTCGATGAGCAAAGTGTCGCCCATCGCCGCGATGTCGAACTCGGCGAAATGCAGCCCGACAACACACAGGTCGTCCTGAAAGGACTCAAGGCCGGCGAAAAATACGTCGCGCTCGGCACCTTGAAAGCCCGCAACGGCAAACCGGTGAAGGCGGTCGCGAACAAAAACCAACAATCAGAGCCGCGACCGTAAGGGAGCGGTAACGAGGGCGGCTGCAAAGATAATGAAATGACCTTCGTCACCCCCGCGCAGGCGGGGGTCCAGAGGGAAGCCGCAACCTCTGGATTTCCGCCTGCGCGGGAATGACGGAATTGATTCCGCTTTCTCGAAGGTCTTTATCATAATTTTGTACGACCGCTCCTTTACGGTCACGGCTCCGAAAATTCCGACACCATGAACATCTCACATTTTTTTATCGATCGGCCGATTTTCGCGTGCGTGATCTCGGTTCTCGTACTCCTGCTGGGGGCGGTTGCGTACGTGTTTCTCCCGGTCGCGCAGTTTCCGGACATCGTCCCGCCGACGGTCGTCGTGACGACGAGCTATCCGGGGGCGAGCGCCGAAACCGTCGTCAATACCGTCGCGCTGCCGATCGAAAAACAGGTCAACGGCGTCGACCGGATGCTCTACATCACGACCTCCTGCACCAGCGACGGGGATATGCAGATGACCGTCACGTTCGAAGTCGGCACCGATCCCGATATGGCGACGGTTCTCGTCCAGAATCGGGTCAAAATCGCCGAGCCGGTTCTTCCCGAGGAAGTGACCCGGCAAGGGGTCACGGTCAAGAAAAAATCGCCGAACATGGTCGTCGTCCTCAACTTCTACGAGCCCAAGGACCTCGAAGCGAAGAAGGCCGGAACCTTCAAGATGACCGATGCGGAAAAAGAAGCCCGGGGACTCTACCTGACCAATTTCGTCGTAGCCAATTTGCAGGACCGGCTCGCACGGGTCGAAGGGGTCGGCGATGTGACGATTTTCGACACGACGACGTTCAGTATGCGGATTTGGTTGAATCCGGACATTCTCGCCTCGCGGAATATTTCCGTGCAGGAGATCACTTCGGCGCTCGAAGAGCAGAACATCCAGGTCGCGGCCGGGCGCATCGGCGAACCGCCGACGCCGCGCGGAACGCGGCGGAACGTCGCGCTGACGACGCTGGGCCGGTTGACCGACGCCTCGCAATTCGAGAACATGATCCTCCGGACCTCCTCGGACGGGAGCATTCTGTATCTCCGGGATGTCGCGACGATCGAACTCGGCGCGGTCAAGTACCTGACGAAATCACAGCGGGATGGCTTGCCGAACACGACGGCGGCGATCTACCAAAATCCGGGCGCCAACTCGCTCCAGGTCGCCGACAGCGTCGCGAAGGAGCTCAAGGCGATGTCGAACATTCTCGGCGAAGAGGTCGCAGCGGTCGTCAGTCACGACGCGACCAAATTCGTTCGGGTCTCGATCGAAGAAGTCAAGAAAACGCTTTTCGCGGCGGTGCTGATCGTCGTGCTGATCGTCTTCGTCTTTCTCCAGGACTGGCGGGCGGCCCTGATTCCGTGTTTGACGGTTCCGGTTTCGCTCGTCGGCTGTTTCTTCCTGATGTGGTGCATCGGCTTCTCGATCAATTCGCTGACGCTGTTCGGCCTGATTCTCGTGATCGGGATCGTCGTCGACGATGCGATCATCGTCGTCGAGAACACCCAACGCCTGATCGACACGGAAAACCTCGGGCCCGTCGAGGCGGCCCGAAAAGCGATGAACGAAGTTTCCGGACCGATTATCGCGACAACGTTCGTGCTCATGTCGATCTTCATTCCGACGGCAATGACGCCGGGAATCGTCGGCGACATTTACCGGCAGTTCGCGCTGACGATCGCCGGGGCGGTTTGCATCTCGGCGATGTGCGCGTTGACTTTCGCCCCGGCGTTGGCGGCGATCATGCTGCGGAAAAGCCTCCCCGACGAAAAGAAGAATATCGGCTTCCGGGCTTTCAATTACTGCTTCAACGGTTACGCGAATTTCTATCTCGGAACGGTCAAAGGAGTGATTTCGGGCCGCTTTCTCGTGCTGTTGCTCTGGTTCGGACTTCTCGGCGGACTTTACGCCGCGTTTATGTACCTGCCGACCGGATTCATTCCGAACGAGGACCAGGGGGTGCTCTACCTCGAAGCGAAGCTGCCGGAAGGGGCCTCGCAGGAACGGTCTCAAGAGCTCATCGACGCGATGCAGGCAATGCTCGATGAGGATATGGAAGGGATCGAAACCGTCGTTACGGTCAACGGACATTCGCTGCTCGATAATGCCAACTCGACGAATTCCGTGTTCGGCTTGCTCGTCCTGACTCCTTGGAAAGACCGGTACCCGACGCTGTTCGAGCAGTGCAAATCCCTCCTCGGTATCAAACCGGCGAAAGGACGCCCCGGTTCGACCCTGTCGATGGAACGGCTGTTGGCGAAATGGACGCAAAAATTTTCGACGATCCCGGACGCCATGGTCCTGATCTATCCGCCGCCGCCGATTCTCGGGCTCGGCAACTCGGCCGGTTCGGAGATGCAAATCCTCGACCAAAGGGACAACGGCGTCGGAGCCTTGTCACAGGCCGCGACCGATCTCGTCGACCAGGCGGTGGAAAGCGGACTCTTTTCGCGAATTCAAACGACTTTCCGTCCGTACGCCCCGCGACTCTATCTGGACATCGACCGCGAAAAAGTCAAAAAAATGGGGGTCTCGCTCAACGAGGTTTTCGCGGCTCTCGAAGGGTATTACGGTTCGGTTTACGTCAACGATTTCAATCGTTTCGACAACGTTTATCACGTCATGGTCCAGGCCCAGGGGGAATTTCGCGACAATCCGAAAGACGTCCTCGAAATGAAGTTCAAGAATCCGGACGGAAAAATGGTCCCGGTCGAAGCAATCGCGACGCTACGGGAAACGGTCGGGCCGCAGATCATGCCGCGATTCCAACTGTATACGGCCGCGTACGTTCAAGCGCAACTCCGGCCCGGAATCAGCACGGGCCAGGGCATGGCGATGTTGAGCGAATTGGCCGCCGATTTGCCGTCCGGTTTCGATTACGGCTGGACCGGCATGTCGTATCAGGAAGCGAAAGTCGGCAGCGTCACGGGCTATGTCTTCGCACTCTCCGTGATCTTCGCGTTCTTCGTGCTGGCGGCCCAATACGAAAGCTGGTCGGCCCCGATCATCATTTTGATGGCGGTTCCGCTCGGGATCGGCGGGGCGATCCTCGCCGTCGCGCTGCGGGGCATCGAGGTCAACATTTACACGCAAATCGGCTTTATCCTGATGGTCGGGCTCTCGGCGAAGAACGCGATCCTGATCACGGAGTTCGCGATGGAGAAACGCCGCAGCGGCGAGCCGATGATCCAATCGGCGTTCGAGGCGGGCCGTTTGCGGCTCAGGCCGATCATGATGACCTCGTTCGCGTTTATTCTGGGAATCTTCCCGCTCTTGATCGCGAGCGGCGCGGGGGCGAACAGCCGGCACGCGATCGGAACGCCGGTCTTCGGCGGCATGCTGACCGAAACGATGGTCGGAATTTACGTGACGCCGGTTCTCTTCGTGCTCCTGACCGCCTGGAGCGAAGCGTTCGCGAAATGGATCGGCAAAACGCTTGCCTCCGAGCGGGAAACCGTATCATCGGAAACGGACGCGGATCAAATCTCGCGCTGACGCTTCGTGCTGCTGTTTGCTGCGTTCGACTTTGCAATCCTCCTGTCATTTGTTCGGAGTAGGTTGCCGGAAGATGATTTTTCAATTAACCTCATAAGCGAAGGGCATGACAATGCCCTCACGTTGCCGTTTGTCGGTCCGTGCAAAACCTTTGAAACCAATCGGTCTGATGATGTTGGAAAATACCGCACCGCTCGAACCCCGGCCGAATTCCCCGGTCGAACCGCAGCCCGCCTCGCCGGAAAAAACGATTTCCTGGCGGGAACCTTGTGCCGTTCTTTTGGCCATTTTCCTGGTCGACGCAACGGTTTATCACGGGGCGGGATTCGCGGGAATCGCACTCCTGCTGTTCGTTTTGCCGTTGCTTTTTTGGGCCGGCATCACCGTTCCCCGAACAAACCGGCTCATCCTGCTCTTCGCAGCGGGGGCGGCGGCCGTCGCGGCCAAACTGCTGTGGTGCGGCAACGGCTGGGCGGCGTTTCTCGGTTTCGTCGTCGTTTTCCTTTTCGCCGCCGCACTCAACGGAGTACCGTTCCGTTATTTCAACCTCATTTACTATTTACTCCGATTGATCGCTTCCGGGGCGTACGGTTTCGCGGACTATTTTCGAAGCTCGAAACGGCTCCGGCGCATCAGCCTTCGTTCTCCGGCGGCCGTTTTGATACCGCTTCTCGCGGTTGTTGTGTTTGCCGGCATTTTCGTTTGCGCCAATTCCGATCTCCAGGAAATCCTAAAAAACGGCTGGACGGCGTTCGTCGATTGGCTGGGGCAGTTTTCCGATTGGCTTCCCGCCGGCCCGCAAGTCGCGATTTGGATCGCCGCCGGTTGGATCACGATCGGACTTTTGCGGCCGCTCCCCGAAACGTTTCGGCTTGCCGCCCGGTTCGTCTGGCCCGAAATCGTCTCGAACCAAAGCCCGCCTGCGCTTCCCGGGGAAGAGGTTTTCGTCGCACAAAAAGTCGTCGAGGAAGACGCCAAAGTCGATTCGCCGCATTATTTCATTTTTCGCAACACGCTTCTGGCCTTGAACGTTTTGTTCGCCGTCTATCTCGTGTTTGAATTTTACAAGAACTGGACCCGTGATTTTCCGCCCGGTTTCGATTACTCCCGGCACATGCATTTGGGGGCCGCGTATTTGACATTCGCTCTCGGCTTGAGCACCCTGATCCTCTGCGCGATCTTTCAGGGAGACATGCTCCGCGACCCTCGGATCGGTCGGTTGAAACGCCTTGCCGGAATCTGGTCGGCCTTGAATTTTCTGCTCGCGTTTTCCGTGTACAACCGTCTTTACATATACATCGATTTGAACGGCCTCTCGCGTCTTCGCATCATCGGACTGCTCGGGACGACGGCGGTCGTGCTCGGGCTGGTCATGGTCGTGAGAATGTTCCTGCTCTCGAAAAAAATCGACTGGCTGCTCCAGCGTTACGCCGTGTCGGTTTTCGCGGTCGTGTTTCTCGGGCTGGTTTTCCCTTTCGACATGCTGATCGCCCATCACAATGTCGCCCGGGTCATGCGAGGGGACCTCGCCCCGTCGATTTTTCTTTTGAGACATCCTGAGAGCGCGGAAGATTATCTCGCCTCTTTACCGCTTTTGGATTCGGACGATCCGATTATCCGCGAGGGGGCGTGGGCGTTGTTCGCGGAAAAATTTCCGACGCTTTGCGCTCCGCCGCCGCCGGACAAATACGGCTGGACCGCGTTTCAATGGTCGGAAAAACGATTGCGCAAGGCCTTGGAATCGCGACGAGGAGAGCTGGACGTCTTTCTACTCGATTACTCAAAGCGCGAAAAGGCGATCGACAGTTTCCGAAAATATACGGATCGTTGGATTTAGCGGAAGGTTTTCGCCAAATCACCCGGAGCCCGACGCCTCAGCGAAGGAAAATACGTATTCTCCCTCGCTGAGGTGTCGAGTTCCGTTTTGTTTTATGATTTTTTGTCTAAAAATCAATTGTAGACAAACTCCCAAACGTGTCATATAATCAATGTATATTCGCAAATTTTCTTTTAAGGAAGTTTATCGACCTTGAAGAGTAGAATCTCCAAGTCGTTTTAAGTTTCCTGATTAAGTGGCGTTTGTTTTGGACTGCTGGTGTGTTTTGAATTTTCGCTTTGCTTTTCAAAACTGGGTTTTTTCAAACGGCGGCAGAAAGATGCACAATGATACACAGAGACGTCCAAACGAGAGTTTTCATGCAATTTGATACTTTTGAATAATCAATAGAATTGGAGTTTTTAGGAAAATCCGCATTATTCTTTGTATATTCGACCTTAAACTACAAGAAATGACCTGTTTTCAGAATGATTGACTCTTTTCCTTCTTAACATGACGACGAATTGGCATGGTTTTTGCTCTTATCGTTGTTGTAACTCGGAATCCGAAATATCAATCATTTGTTCAGTATTTTTTAAGGGGGCAGAAAAATGAAAAACGACAAAAAATTCATAGTGCTGGGGCTGGCTTTCGCTTTGCTTGTTTTCGGGGCCGCGTTGTCCGCGAACGCCGATCAAGTGCTTGGGCCGGCGGCAAATTACAATGTGTTTGTTTTGGGGAACCTCAACGGGCATAATGCCGACGTTGAAGGGAACCTCGCGGTCGGCCGGAATATGACGACGACCGTTTACGGTGTCGGACATAAAAACCGGGGGTTTTACGATGCGGCCCTGGTTGTCGGAGGTAATGCGAGCCTCGGCAGCGGCGAACTTCAGAACGGCAACTTTTATTACGGCGGAACGTATACCAATACGGGCGGCTTTAATGTTCGAGGCGGAAGCATCAACAGCTTTACGGTCGAGAACGCACCGATTGATTTCGCTGCGGCAACGGCCTATTTCGGCGATCTTTCCTCAAGCTGGGGCGATTTGAACGCGACGGCCGGATCGAGCACTTTGAACCAATATACCAAACTGACGATCAACGCCGGAGCCGGCGTCGACGGGTTGGCCGTCGTCAATATGTCCGTGACTGACTTTCTGAATGCTTGGACGACGGAAATCATTGCAGCGGCCGGAACGACCGTTTTGATCAACGTTTTCGGCGATTCCGCCCTGATTCAAGGTCAAACGCAGTACAGCGGAGGGGTAACCGCCTCGAACGTGATGTTCAATTTCGTGGACGCGACGTCGCTGACTTTCCAGCAAATCAATTTCTCGGCGAACATGATCGCCGTCAACGCAACCGCGACGATCACGCAAGGTCAAATGGACGGTCAGTTCATTTTCGGCAACCTGGAACAGCCTGGGACCGGCGAATTTCATAATAATATCACCTTTAACGGCGATTTGCCGATCCCGACGCCCGATGATCCCGAAGATCCCTCGGCGACGCCGGAACCGGCAACGCTCCTGATCCTGGGCCTGGGAATGCTCGGAACCGGATTTGTAGCCCGGCGCCGGAGAACCGTTTAGGAACCGGTTTTTTGGAAGTCTCCAACTTGAACCTGATAGGGGGGCCGTGTGAGCGGTCCCCCTTTTTTTCGTGGTGTTCGACGGCATGTGTGCTTGCCCCACCCGGATTGACCCGGCGTTTCGGGCTCGGCATTCGCGGGTCCATTTTTTACGACACCCTTCAAAGAAATTGCCGGAAGGGGTCGTTTGCTTTCTTGGGTTCGCGGAGGTATAATCGCGGGGGTGCTGTCCCTTTGTCTTCCTCTCCCTTTCCCGGAGTTTTTATATGGCCGATGCTTCGACGGATGCCGGTTCCCTCGCGGAACGTTTTGTTAAGAAGAAAAAAGATTACGAAATCGACAAGTATTTCCGCACACTGGTCCGGCTGCAAGGGAGCGACTTGCACCTGAAGGCGGACCGACCGCCTTACGTCCGGGTCAAGGGCGAACTGCGTCCGTTGGACCGCGGGCCGATCGAGGACGAGGAAATGGCCCGGATGATTCTCGCGATCATGGACGAGCGCAACCGTCGGATTCTCAACGAAACCGGCGGGGCCGACTTCGCGCACCTGACCGAAGTCGACGGCGTCAACTGGCGATTTCGCGTCAACGTGCTGACGCAAATGGGGCACCTCGGCATGGTCGCCCGGCGTATTAACAACTTTATTCCGGAGCTGGAAAAACTGCATATGCCCGGTTCGCTTTACGAACTGTGCAAACATTCCCAAGGGATGATTCTTCTGGCCGGAATCACCGGGAGCGGCAAGAGCACGACGATCGCCTCGATGCTCAACTGGGTCAACAAGAATTACCGCAAGCATATTCTCACCCTCGAAGACCCGATCGAGTTCATGTTTACGGAAGAGAAATGTCTCGTCAACCAGCGCGAGATCGGTCAGGACGTGGTCGATTTTTCGATCGGGATGAAGCACGCCGTCCGGGAAGACCCCGACGTGATGCTTGTCGGTGAGATGCGGGACCGGGAAACCTTCGAGACGGCGATTCACGCGGCGGAGACGGGGCACTTGGTGTTCGGAACGATTCACGCTTCAACGGCTCCGAGCACGATCGGTCGTATTTTGGACCTTTTCCCCAGCTCGATGCACAAGGCGATCCGCAGCGCCCTGGTCTTCAATATGAAAGGGATCGTCGCCCAAAAACTTTTGCCCTCGATCCTCGAAGGGGTGCAACGTGTTCCGACCGTCGAGGTCATGATTTTCAATTCGATTATCCGGAAGCTCGTGTTGGAGGAAAAGGACGAAAAACTCGGCGATGCGATCCGGATCGGCGTTCAGGAAGGGATGATGGACTTTACCATGAGCCTGAAGAATCTCGTCCTCGCCAAAAAAATCGATCGGGCGACGGCCTTCGAGGTTGCACCGAACATCGAATCCTTGAAAATGGCCCTCAAGGGGATCGAAGTCAAAGAGCCGGGGATTCTCTAGAGGCTCGTTTTATTCGTTTTCGCATTTGAAATTCTATCAACATGTTGAGTTTTTGCAAATATTTTGGTCGTTCCCGTCTTTTTCTCTCGGGCTGTGTTCTGGGAATCGTTCTTGTTTTTTCAAGTTCCGCCGGTTCCGCGACTTCCGTTCAGGAGCGAACGGAGGCGAACGAGGCGAAGATCATGCAGCCGGAAATGCAGACCGCAGCTCCTGCCCCCCCCATGCACAAAGCCGCTCCGGCCGAAAAGTTCGCCCAGAGGAAGAAAAAGGTGCCGGACGCGATCGCCAACGGTTGGTGGGGACCGGGAGGATACCTGAGCATTACGAAACTGTTGCTTTTCGTGGGGGTTTTCCTTTGCTGGGTCTTCACCGTCGATTGGATCAGCAAGGACGGAGAGCTTCTCAAGGATGAAAAACGGTTGTTTTGGAATATGATCAACTTCTTTCCCTTCTTTGTCCTGGGAACGATCTTTTTCAATCTCCCCGTGCCTCTCCCGTTTTTGTTTTATATCACTTTTCCTTTGACGGTCTTGACCTGGGTCGTGCCGGCGATTGCCTATGTGATCAAACGCAACAAACCGCTTCCGCCCCACGAAAAGGTTTTGACCTGGGAACACTTCAAGTTTATCTTCGGCTTGTTGCTAAATAAAATCGGAATCAAAGTCAAACTCCAAAAAAAGCAGGGGTACCAAACCGGGCCGGCGATCGAGATCGAGGCGAGCGGAAAAAATATTGAACAATCCGTACTTTCCGGCCGGACCATTCTCTCGCGAAATCACGAAGGTTTCAACGATTTTCGAAAGGTCATTTTTGATGCTTTGAAAACCAAAGCGGATGGGATTTTACTGGAATTCGACCCGGAAAAAATCGTGGTCCGTTGGCAAATCGACGGTGTTTGGCAGGAATCCGGGGCTCTACCGAAGGAACGTTCGGAACCGCTTTTGGCCGCAATCAAACTCTTGATCGGCGGCTCTCCGGAAGAGCGTCGCGCGAAGCAAGGCGGGCAATTCGTCGCCTCTCTTGGAAAAGCCAAAAAAACGAAATACGACGCCAACCTGACCATTCAAGGCGGAGCCGCGGGAGGGGAAAAGGCGGCCATTAATTTCATCACCCAAAAAACGACTTTCCAGTCGTTGGAAGAAATCGGGATGCGACCGGAAATTCAGGACAGAATTCGGGGGTACCTGAACGCTCCCGAAGGATTGGTCGTGTTTTCCGCGATGCCTGCCAACGGGCTGCGAAGCCTGGTTCATGTCGCGGCGATGAGCGTCGACCGCTTTACTCGCGACTTCGCGACGGTCGAGGACGTTCAGAATCCGTACCAGTTCATCGAAAACGTGATGCTCAACCAGTACGATTCCCTCAAGGGAGAAACACCGATGTCGATTCTTCCGGACGTCCTTTTCCGGGAGCCCCAGACCGTGTTGATTCACGATTTGGTCAACCTGGAAACCTTTGAATTATTCTGTCGGGAAGTCGGAAACCACCGTTTGATGCTCACCTCGGTTCGGGCCAAGGACGCTGCGGATGCGCTGGTGCGACTTTTGGCGATGAAAATCGAGCCGCAGCTTTTGGCCTCCTCGGCCCGGGCGATCGTCTCGCAACGCCTTATCCGCAAGTTGTGTCCCGATTGCAAGGAAGCCTTTGAACCCCAGCCGGGATTATTGCAGCGTCTCGGTTTGCCGACGGATCGCGGCATTTCGTTGTACCGGGCTCCCGCGCCGCCGCAACCGGGCGAGAAACGCAAGGAGTGTCCGACCTGTCGGGGTATCGGGTATCATGGACGGACGGGCTTGTTTGAAATCATCGAAATCAACGACGAACTTCGAAAAACGCTCGTTGCCGAACCGACCCATGAAGCGATACGAAAAGCGGCCAATCAGACCGGCCAACGCGGTTTCGTTTACGACGGCGCACTACTCGTTTCCAAAGGAATCACCTCCGTCGAGGAATTGACCCGAATCCTGAAAACCTGATCATTGAAACCGATCCCGTATCGAAGTTTCTTTTTTCCTTTCTCTTTCCCGTTTCTTTGTTATGGAAATTCAAGAATTAATCAATCAGGTCGTTTTCGTCCTTTTCATTGTTTTTCTGTGCGCGATTCCTCTTTCCATTCTCAGCCTGAGGCTGCGGGAGGGTTTTTGGGGCAACGCGATTTGTATTTGCAATATTTCCTTCGCTTCGCTTTTGGCGTTGAATTATTTCGAACCGCTCGCGGGAATACTTGCCGGACTTTGGATCGACGCCTTGTTCTTTTACGATTTTTTCGCCTATTGGCTGGTTTTTGCTCTATGCTATCTAGCCTTGGATTCTCTGACGAGCCGGCTTTCGCATATCAAAGTTCATTTTCCGAAATACGTCGAAATGGTCGGAAACGGTTTTGCCCTGCTCGGGATATTCCTCTTTTTTTCGGTAGCGATTCTTTTTTCATACCCGACGGCTCCGCTGAAAGCGGAAGAAGGTGCCGTCGCGAAGGAAGCCTATTTGACGGAATTTCTCGGGCGCAGGGCAAGAATTCTTTCGACGGGCTCGCTCTCCTCGTTTATGGGGACGAGGGAATGGACCGCCGCCGAGGATTACGTCGGAGATCATGTCGCCAAACGCCAGGTCCTGTACGCACAGGCAATGAAAGATAATTCTTTTATCTATAGCGGGACCATGCCCGCGACCAAGAAAGAATAGGCTTTGTTTTTGAAATGGTCAATCCTTCGCTCTTGGCGTACTTTCCAATATTATCCGATTTTGCTTTGCAATCATGTCGAACGAACACTCCGAACACGATCCTTCCCAAGACGAACAACCGATCGTTCCCAAGTCGCTTTTTTCGGCTCATTGGGAAGAAAAAGAGGCAGATGGTGAAACTTCCCATTATTCGCAGTTCAGCATAATCGGGCTGATTGCTTTTTCCTTGGGTTTGTTGTCATTGCTCTCTTTTCTCTTTGTTCAACTCCTGTTCCTCGCCGGTCTCGGAATCCTGCTCGCTCTTTGGGCCGTTTTTTCGATTTGGTGGACGCGGGGAACACTGCGTAGTTATTTTTTCGCCTGTTCGGCAATTTTTTTCGCCGTCTTTTCCTTGGCTGGAGTCAGTGCGATGCATTGGACCTACAACCACCAGATCGAGAAAGAGGGAGATCGTTTTTTTCAAATATGGTTTCAGGCGATCCAGGAAAAAAATCTCCCTCTGATCTATGAAATGAGAGGGTATACTTGGGATCGCTCCCCTTACCACGATCTTCTCCAGTGGTGGGAAAAACATCTTCGCCTGCCAAAAGATGATATGAATGAATTCGTCCATTCGTTAAATAACAATATTCTCAGGACGCTTTGGGAACTCGGCGATCAAGCCAAGTACACTCTTTACGGAACGCCACAGACGCTGTCGATCGAGAACAATGATTACGCTATTGCCAAATATGCCGTAACCTATACAACAAAAGAAGGTTCCAAAGAAACATTTTTTATTCGGATTAAAGGAGAAAGAGTCGTCAATCCCAAGGACCGAAGCCAACGGGGTTGGTGTTTGCACGGCGCGCCGGTTTTGATTCCGATTCCCTCCGAGTTGAAAAAAACAAGAGAAGGGGCGACGAATTGACAATTGTCGTCGGTCGCCTACCGTCGATCGTCTCCGCTCGCCGTTACCAGAATCCGCCGGGTCAGGTATTTTCGGGCAAGTGAGACAACTTCTTCCAACGTGACGGCATTGATCCGTTCGGGGAAATCGTCCCCTTCCCGCAAACCGAGGCCGAAGAGTTCGCCGAGCGCGGCGCTGCGGGCCTGCTCTTCCAACGTCGCATTGCCGAACGAATGGGCGGCGACGATCTCCCGTTGTGCGGCGAGCAACTCTTCCGGTTCGATCCAACCGGCTTTGGCCCGTTCGACGCACTGCTCCAAACGGGCTTGGACCGCTTGCAGATTTTCCGGCGGACAGCTCGCCCCGAGCACGAAATAACCCGGGGCCGGGCCGATCCAAAGTTCGCTGCTTGTTGAAAGGGCGAGGCCGGAATTTTTCAGATCCCTCGCAAGCCAACCGGCCGACCGACGGTAACCGCCAAAAATCGTTTTCAAGATCGTGAGAATGGCCGTTTCCCGCGAATCGGCGAGGCTCCCAATCGGGTAACCGAGCAGGATCGCCGCCGTTTGTTTCTCCGTTCGCAAATGCCCTTCGATCGGTTGGAGAAACATGTTGTTGCGTTCGAGAACGATCGGCTTCGCCTTGACGGAACCTCTCATTTTTCCGAACGCCGCGCTCAAAGCCGCTTCCGCCTTTTTCGGATCGATATCACCGAAAACGGCGAACACGATGTTTTCCGGAACGAAACATTGCTGGTAATAATCGCGAAGGCTCGCGACCGTCAATCGCGAAACCGTTTCCGCCGTCCCGTAAGGGGAAATATGGTAAGGGGTCGTTTCCGGCAGGTTGATCGCGAAAAAATTGGAAAGCTCGGCGAGCGGATCGCCGCTCCGCTGCTTCAAAAAGCCGAGCCGCTGTGATTGAATCGAACCGAACGGCGGATCGGGAAACGTCGGCGAGAGGATACACTCAGCCAACAGATCGAGCCCCGGTTGGAAGTCCGCCGAAAGAATCGTCAGGCTCAAGACGGTTGTCGCCGCGTCCGAAGTGATATGAAACCCGCCGCCCAGGTTTTCCGCCCTCGCGGCAATCTCTCGCGCCGAGGATTTCGCGGTCCCCTGGTTCAGCATCGCCGCGAACAGCGAAGCCCGGCCCGCGGTTTCCGAAGTATCGACCAACGCCCCGCCGAGAACGACCGCTTGAATGCTGACCATCGGCAAAGCCGGTTGCCGTCGGGTCAGGAGCCGGATCCCGTTCGGGAGCCGGGCCTGTTGAATTTCGCCCGGTTTTTCGGCCGGCGAAGCGGCCGGCGGCTTGGGCATTTGTCCCCGGGGCGCGATTAAAATTTGGTTGAGCCGTTCCGGCGCGAAATATTTTCGGGCCGTTTCGCGAATCGTTTCGGCGGAAACCGCACGAATCGCCCGCAGGTATTTTTCTTCGTACAACGGATCCCCCGTCGCGAGAAAGTTTTCCCCCAAACGATCGGCCGTCGCCGAAATCGTCTGCCGCTCGAAGACGTTTTGGATTTCTTTTTGCTTTTTCGCCTTGGCCAGCTCTTCGGCGGGAACCGGTTCCTCTCGAAGTTTGCCGATTTCTTCGAGAATCGTTCGAACGACGGTTTCCCGGTTTTCGTTCAAACAAGAGGCTTCGACCGCGAAATAACCTTCGGCCGCAACAGCCGTTTCCGACCGGGCGTTGCATTGCAAAGCCAACGACCGATCCGCAAGCAACCGCCGGGCCAAACGCGAAGTGTTTCCTTCGGCGAGGATCACGGCGATCAGGTCCAACGCAAAACGATCCGGATTGGAGACCCGAACCCCGGGCCAGCCGACCGCGAGTTCGCAGACGCCGCCGTCCGATTCGCAGACGACGCTTCGCGAAGCGAGCTGCGGCGGTTCGGAGAGGGACGGAACGACGGTTTCGACGCCCCGGGGAATCCCGGCGAACGCTTGTCCGAACAAACCGAGAACCTCGTCCGTCCCGACGTCGCCGCAAACGACGAACACCATGCTGTTGGGACAAAAACGTTCCCGATGATAATCGGTGAGCGTTTTCAACAAAACCGTCCGAACCAGATCGGGATAACCTTCGACCGGAATCCGCAACGGGCTGCTCGAATAAACGGATTCCTCAAGCAACGAACGAAGAACCGGGCCTCGCTCCGCGACCGCGAACGCGGTTTCGTTTGCCGAGTCGGTTGCGGAAAACCGGGGATTGAACAATGTTTCGACGAACCGGTACACAGCCTCCGAAAACTGTTCGGCCGGAACGTCGGTTCCGAAGCGGATCGATTCCTTCCCGGCGGAACCGGCGATCGCGTTGCCGTCGATTTGTTGAACCAGCAGTGTCGAGAGGCCGCAGCCGAGTCGGTCTGTTTCGAAAGCGCTGCCGGTGTTTCGCACGAAACAGCGAATCGCGACCTGGGAACTCAAACGGTTTTCGCAAACGATCAACGTCAATCCGTTTTCGAAACCCGCGAGTGTGGTTTCCTGTCCGAGAGGAACCTGATTGACGAGCCGAACAGGCCCGGACGGTTGCAGCGGGACGACGGTTTCCGGGGCCGAACTCTCATGGGCGAGCGGAATTCGCAGCGGGACGGTCGTCTGCCCCGTCGCAAAGACCGGGCAAAACAAAAAAGCCAATGTCAGGAAAAAAGAATATCGCATATTTTGAGTGTTTTGAGTTTCGTAATAATAAGGAATCAGAGCCGCGACCGTGAGGGAGTGGCTGCCCTGTCAAAACCGCATCCTCATGGGCGAGGCTCGTCCAACAACTCCGCGAGTCTCTTCTGCAAGTCCTCTCCGCGAAGCTCCGAATCGATCAACTTGCCGTCCCGATTGATCAGCAAAATCGTCGGCACGCCGTTGATGCCGAAAAATTCGCCTTGCTTCGGCAGCCCGGCCTTTTCGGTCAATTCCTCGGAGATCACGGCCCACGGCAGTTTGTCTTCTTTGGCCATTTTCAAAAGATTGGCGTTTTCATCCGAGACGCCGACGGCGACGACCTCCAAGCCCTTTTCGTGATACTTATTGTACGCTTCCAGGAGATTGGGAAGTTCCATTCGGCAGGGCCCGCACCACGAGGCCGTAAACTCAACAAGCACGTATTTGCCGCTATACTCTTCCCATTGGAACTCTTTGCCGTCGATTGTTCGGCCGTAAAGCTCAAGTGTTGCAGCAGGATGTCGTCGCGCAATCCCTTCGATATCTTTAATGGTTTTTTTCTTTTTCTCCTCGTCGAATTTGCACTGGTCGGATCGGACAAAATCGATCAGATTTTTCGCGGTCTCCCGGCAAAGTTCCGGTTCGGTTTCGCTCAACGGTTTGGAAATCGTGATCTCAAGAAGAAACAAAACAGGGGCGGCAGGATCATTGAAGTCGGTTTCGAAATTGACCCGAGTTTTTGCTTCTTGCAGAAACTCGTCGAACCGTTCCCGTGTCATTTCGTTCCGGGCATCACCCACCCGCCTGAAAAGTTGCCGAGTCCGTTGCGTGTTGACGATTTTTGGGTGTTTGCCGCTTTGCTCAAGTTCGTCGATCAACGCGTCCAATTTTTGCCGGGATCGACCTTTGTCGCTTTCCGAGGGATCGAGTTGATCCTCATATCGGACGAGCCGGGCCAAACCGTCGACGATCCAGATGTAACCCTCGTTGATTTCTTCGTCGTTTTTGGCGAAGGCGAGAATTCTCTCTCCGGTCGCGACACGCAGTTCGCCGCAGGTTTGATAATAGCATTTCAAAGCCGCCTTTTCGTCTTTGCCGGCATTTCTCTCGGCATGATTTTCCGCGAACCCCAAGTACCTCATCGCCTGATCGACCGTTTTCACTTTTTCAAGGGAACGCGGGGGCGCGAAAAGGTACCAGATGGTCAATGTAAGACCCGCGAACACGACCCAAAGCCCGATGTTTATTTTTTTCCACATGGTTGATTTTCAATGTTCAATTGTTCCCCGATGCCAAAGCAATTCCCAATACTTCCGGTCGGTCGCGTACGGGTCGATCGGTTGGGTCGGGTCGTGGTTTTCCGGCAAAACGCCGTATCGGATCATCTCCCGCGTGTAAGGCCGGTTGGCAACAAAAGGGCTCATGCTGAAGCGGTTGCTTTCGTTGAGAATGTAATCCCGCCCCCGCGCGATCCCCGCGAGAACCGATCGGTAGTCGGCGTCCTCCGCGTTCGCGAAAACGACCTCGTCCCCCTGCTCTTCGCAAATCCCGAGACCGCCAGCAACTTTTGAAAGCGGCGCCCGCAAGACCCGCGATTTTTCCGGATACGAAAGATTGTAAATGAAATGCCGACTGAACCGGGCCGGATCGTCCGAGAGCGAATGAGAAAACGTCATGTTTCTTTCCGGAGTATGACAACGGTCGCAGCGCCGCTTGAACGTTTCGATCATCGTTTGCGTTTCCGGCCAGCCGAGATCGTTGCGAACGATTTTGTTGCGGTAAGGCCAACCGATCAGCCCCGTTCCGTTGGCGGCATACGTCCCGGCGTAATTCGCCCCGACGTCCAGCCAAAACCGGACCGTCTTTTTCTCCGGCTCGGAAAGGGCAACGCCTTCGTGCCGGGTTTCGATCAGCTGCATCAGCCGGCTCGCGCTGCTCCCGATTTCGTAAGGCCCGAAATTGCTCATCGGCCGGTTCCGGTTGTCCCCGAGCAGTTTTTGCCGACTCAACGTCAAATAGCTGAAGGTATAGAGCGGCGACCAATCGCCCGAAAAATTGATACCGGCGTCCATTCGATCGTGATTATGACATTCGAGGCAATGTCGGTCCAAAATCGGCTGGATGTCGCGGGAAAAATCGAACACCTCCGGGACGCCCTCGACCGGTTTCGGTTTTGTCGGGGCTTTGCCGATTCGGCGGAACACCGCCTCGTCCGAACGGCTGTCCGGGGCTTGCGTTCTTTGTTCGTGACAGCCGATGCACGTCGTCGTTTCCCCCGGCATCACGCTGGTAAAGCTGTGCATCCGTTTGACCGGTTTCCCCTCGTGATCCAACGCGACGAACAAGAACGACCGCAGCGCGGGCAGCTCCATAAACGCGGAGCCGTCCGGGTCGAGCGGCACGGTCCCGACGATCCGTTCGAGCGTAAAGGTTCCGCCTGCGGAAATCTGGTCCATTCCGCCGCTGTAATGTATCGGTTCCGGGAGCGTTTCGAGGACGAGCAGTTCCTTGATTGAGCCGGGCGCGAGGTCTTGCATTTTTCGTCCTTCGTAAATATTGACCAGGGCCAGCCGCCCGGTCGTTTCCGCCCGATCGGTCAGGTCCGGAATGATCCGCTCCCGCTGCCGAACGAGAATTGGCCGCGGCTCATGCGCCCAATATCCGGCCTCGCGGAGCTCTTGCGGCAGGACATATAGGGTCTGCTCGTAACCGTCGCCGTCGAGCAGGCTCAGTTGGCCCATGCTCGCGGCCAAAAACGCCTCTTCCGAAAACGCCCATGGGTCGGTATGCCGGGAATAAAGCGTGATCTGCCGGACGCTTTCCAAATCGTCGGGCCCTTTTTTCGGATCGACAACGACGATCGGGCCGTAATGCTCCGTCCGGCCATGCCCGGGCGAAAAAACGGCGACGATTTTTTCACTCCCCGGGATCGGCTTCGCGCCCAGCATCACGATGTCCGGGTGCAGGTTGCCGTAATAAACCATTTGCCGACTGCCGTCCGGGTTCATCGTCCAAAGATGGTGGTAATGCACCTGCGAGCGGTCGACATATTCCCAGCGCATGTACAGCACCTGCCCGTTCGGGAGCACCCAGGGAGTGTTGTCCTGTTCGACGTTCGCGGAAAGTTCGTGCACGTTTTCGCCGTTCGGCCCGCAGCGGTGCAGCGTCGCGACCTGGGTCAACCAGCATTGGACCCAGCGCCGCGAACGACTGGAGCAAAAAACGATGTCCCCGTTCGGCAGGTAAGTCGGCTCGATGTCGTCCCAATCGCCGAACGTCAACTGCCGCAAATTCGAACCGTCGAGATCGATTTCGTAAAGATTGTAATGCCGCTTCCCTTTCGGGAGGTACGAAAAAACCGCCTTTTTGCCGTCGTAATGAACCTGGGGATCGCGGATCGAACCGCCTTCGTCCTCGAAAATGGTCCGGACTTCGCCCGAATCGAGGTTGAGAATGCGAAGACTTCCCCCGGTTCCCAAGGGGAACGGGAAGGTGTTTTCGTCGGCGGCGTAATACCCGAAATTCGCGTACCAGTGCTCATCTTCTCCCGGCTTGCGAACGACGAACAAAATTTCCCGGACATCGCGCATCGGCCCTTCGCGAAAATCCTTGAGCAGATCGGGCGGGGAAAAGCGGGGGAGCGGTTCCGACTTTCGGCGTAGGGCGATGTAATCGTAAACGAGCCAACTGCCGTCTTCGAGCGTGAGCGAGAGCACGTTTTGCCCGGGCACGACCGCTCCGGGCGGAATTTCGAGGACTGCCGATTCGAACGCCCCGAAAATCGGCGGCGGTTTGTCGTATTTCGGCTCAAGAGCGATCATCGGCTGCCGCTTCGGTTCGCAATCCCGGCCGTTGAGATTGATTTTGATCAGCGACGGCTCGCTCGGATGGGCGAAGGCGGCCCCGACGACGAAATAAAGCGGCTGGTCGTAAGTCCGATCGGAGGAAAATTCGATCTCGATCGTAAACGATTTTCCCGCGTTACCGAAATCGCGAGTGCTCATGTGCGCGACCGGCCAATCGACCGCGCGGTGCTTGCCGACGACGAAGCGAAAGGCGGTTTTTTGATTTTCCCGCATCAACCGCTGCCAATCGGGGTTCCGGCCGAATTCCGAAGGGCTGGCATCGGGCCGCCCGATTTGAAACAAGAGGTCGTCCGGTTGGTCGCCGAACGCCCTCGCGGAGCCGAAAAGAACGAGGCTCAGGAACCCCAAAAAAATAAGACAACGCATATTTTGGTCTCCGAAAAAAGGCCGGTTCGCCTCACGGCTCAGCATTTGGGAGGAATCGACTCGTAATCCGATTACGGTCGAATCACACCGGCCGTCCCCATTGTATAACCGCCCCTCTTTCGTCGCAAGAGTGTCGCTCGGCTCTTGAAGAAGGAAGAGGGTTGGGGTATGATCAACTGGACTTTGGGGATCGTCCCGACGGTTTTGGTTTTTCTCTCGTTTCCCATTTTTTTCGGACAGTCGCAAAAACGCAGGATTTTGTCTCACACGGAGATATGACGAAAGAAAAAATGAATGCGCGATCGTTTCACCCATTATTACTACCCCTTCTTTTTACGGTATTGCCAGCTTCGGGGTTCTTTGTTTGGCTGTTTAATAATCCCGATATATTTCAAACGCGAAACCTGGGATATTTGTTTACAATCTTTTATCCGTTTATCCTGATCGGATTGATCGGCATTGTTTTTCGTAAAGAATGGGCCTTGATGATGCTTGTCCCGTTGTGGCTCAATTTTGTGGGATGGGCTTGGTATGAATTAAAGTCGGATATCATTCGTGAAACCACTTATTTCCCCCGATATTGGTGGTTGTATTATTTAATCATGTTATATTTTACATTGTGCTTGCTGTCCTTCATGTTTGCGCTTTGGCAGCGATCCCGATTGAAACGGCAATGCTGAGTTTTCTCCGTACATCCGTGTTTCCAGAGAAACGAAAACATGACTTCGTCCCATTGAAAACCCGTTGAAAATCAACTGGTTGAATGAGTTTTTACCGCATTGGTCGCCCACCCTGTTTTTTCGAAGTTCCGCCTTTCCAACTCGATGAGTCAACCTCCGCTTTCGGGCAAACGCATTTTCTTTTTCGGCAAACTGGCCGGGGCGACCCGCCGGGAAGCCGCCCTGTTGGTCAGGCAGCAAGGGGGGCTCGTCTCGCAGCTCCTCTCCCCCAAGGTCAACCTCGTCGTCGTCGGCGAAGCGGAGGTCTTGGCGCGGGATTTCGAGTCCTGGTCCGAGCCGCTCGATTCCGAAACGAAAGAAGCGTTCGAATCGGGGAAGTTGGACATTCTTTCCGAATCGGCCTTTTGGAACCTCCTCGCCAGTGCCGAGGACGAAACCGAACGTCCGCCGCTTTTTACGGCCGCGATGCTCGCCGAAGCGGTCGATGTGCCGATCGCGAGCATCCGGCTTTGGCAGCGCCGCGGGCTGATCGTCCCGGCCGTTTACGTCCGCAACCTCGCGTATTACGATTTTCAGGAAGTGCTGACCGCGAAAACCCTTCGCGATCTGCTCCGCTCCGGCATCTCGCCCGAGATGCTCGAAAAGCGGCTGCAATCGGTTCGCCGGATGTTGCCCGATATTTCCCGGCCGCTCGCCCAGCTTTCGGTGATCCTCGAAGGGAAAGACCTGTTGCTCCGAAACGGGGAGATGCTCGTCGATCAAAAGGGGCAACGCCGGATCGATTTCGACGCCTGGGAATTCGATACGGACGAGTATGAACTCGCGGACGACGAAGGGCGAGATAAACCCGATTCGATGCTGCATTGCCTGGACGCCGCGATCGCTCCGAGCGGCCCGGACGTTTCGACGCTCTGCGATATGGCCCTCGCGTTGGAAGAGGGAGGACGCTTGAACGAGGCTCTCGCGATGTACCGGGCCGCCCTCGCGGCCGAAGGGCCCGAGGCCGGCCTCTGTTTTCAGGTCGCCGAGCTTTTATACCGGCTCGGGGAATTGCAGGCGGCCCGGGAACGCTATTACATGGTCCTCGAATTGGACGAGGATGATGTCGAAGCGAGGGCGAACCTCGGCTGCGTGCTCGCCGAGTTGGGCGAAACGAACCTCGCTGTCAGCGCTTTTCAAGGAGCGCTTAAGTATCACCCGGATTACGCGGACGTGCACTATCATCTCGGGCTGTTGCTTTGGCGGCAGGGGAGAAAAGACGAAGCCCAGTCGCATTTTCGGGAATTTTTGAAGTTGCATCCCGAAAGCCCCTGGGCGGACGGCATTCGAGAGCTGACCGGAGGAATCTGAGTATGTTCGAAAAACGAACCGTCCGTTGCCCGCATTGCAACGCCAAGTTTCTCGTCCTGCCGGAACAGATCGACCGGAAAGCGTATTGCCCCAAATGCGAAACAAAAATACGGCTGATCGAGGATAAGAAATACCGCAAGAGAAGACTTGCGGCGGAAACGGAACCGGAAGACATTCGCGAGGCGGAAATCATTCAGGATACGCCGCCGGCGACTCCTCGCGACGCGATCCGGGCCGCGATCGAAAGCCCGCCCCCTCAAGTCGCGAAGCCGCCCTCCCCGAAACGGAAAAAGACGCAGCCCCAGGCATCCGAGCCGGAGGAAGACGCATCGGAACGGGTCGTGCTCAAGAAGAAACTTGGCACGGACGACGAAATGGATATGACGCCGATGGTCGACGTTACGTTTTTGCTGTTGATCTTTTTTATGGTAACGGCCGCCTTCGCCCTGCAAAAATCGCTTGAGGTCCCGACGCCGGAGAACACCGAAGAGCAGGCCCAATCGGTTCAACTGGAAGTTTCGGAAGACGAAAACACGGTGGTCGTCCGCATCTTGAAAGATAATACGATTTGGATCGAGGACCGTGAGATTCCCTCCCGGCAAGAGTTGCTTTCCGTATTGAGGGAAATGCGTAAAAATGACGGCGAAGCCCCCCCGGCCGAGACGCTGTTGGTCCTCGCCGACGGACATGCCCGGCACGAAACCGTGGTGATGGCCCTTGATGCCGGCAACGCCGTCGGTATGAAAAACATCCGCCTGAAGACCGAGGACCAGGAATAGCGACAGCACTCGCTCGTCTACAAAACGCGTACCGTAACGAGCCGCGACCTGTGGTCGCGGTTACGTTCATAGCACGAAACGTATCGATTGAAATTGATGCAAACCGCGTGCACAGCACGCGGCTCGTAAGAGCGCAAACGACACGCCAACAAAAGTACGATACTGAAGAGGAATACATTGACGATTTTTGATTCTTTTGCACTTCTCCCATGAAACAATATATTCTTGGCATCGATCTTGGAACGACCAACTCCGTTCTCGCCTATTCGGAACTTTCCGGCGAGTCGCCCGAGGTCAGGCTTTTGCCGATCCCGCAACTGGTTGCCCCGGCGACACTTGAAAACCGCGACTCCTTGCCGTCGTTTCTCTATTTGCCGAGCGAAACGGAACAAAAAGGGAACGATTACCGTCTGCCGACGACCGGAAAAAAAGGGAAACCGGCCCCAAGCCCCGAATCGGTCGTCGGCGAGCTCGCCCGCTGGCGTTCCGCCGAGGTCCCCGACCGGACGGTCAGCGCCGCGAAATCGTGGTTGTGTCATTCCAAGGTCGATCGGCGAGAACCGATTCTCCCTTGGAACGCGCCCGAAGAGGTTCCGAAAATTTCGCCGCTGCTCGCGACCCAGCGGTATCTCGAACACCTGATCGCGGTTTGGGAAAAAGAATTCCCGGAGGCTCCGATCGCCGAACAGGAGGTCGTGCTCACCGTCCCCGCCTCGTTCGATGCCAGTGCCCGGGAACTGACCCGGGAGGCCGCGATCGCGGCCGGGCTGCCCGCCGAAATGCTGTTTCTCGAAGAGCCGCAGGCCGCGATTTATGCCTGGTTGGAAGAAGTCGGCGATTCCTGGCGGAAGACATTGACCTTGGAGGATACGCTGCTGATTTGCGATGTCGGCGGCGGGACGACCGATTTGACGCTGATCGGCGTCGAGCAGGAGGAAGGGGACTTGATCCTGAAACGGATCGCCGTCGGGGAGCACCTGCTGATCGGCGGTGATAATATGGACCTGGCCCTGGCCCATTACGCGGCCGGACTGCTCGCCGAGCGGGGAACGCAACTCGACCCTTGGCAGACGGTTTCCCTTTGGCATAGTGCTCGCGCGGCCAAAGAAGCGTTGCTTGCGGTTGACGAAAAGGGGGAAAAAGACGGCGGCAAATCCGGCAAGTCGAAAAAGGGGAGCACGTACCCGATTTCCGTGCTTGGTCGCGGGACGAAGCTGATCGGCGGGACGATTACCGTCGACTTGGAAAAGGAGAAGGTCGCCGAGCTTTTGGGGGACGGTTTTTTTCCGGACTGCGAGCTTTCCGAAAAGCCGCGTCGCCGGGGCATGAGCGGTTTCAAGGAACTCGGGCTCCCGTTCGAGCAGGAGACGGGCATCACGCGGCATTTGGGGGCGTTTCTTTCCGCACACGGGGCGAAGCCGACCCATGTGCTGCTTAACGGCGGGGTTTTTAAGGCGCCGTTGCTGCACGAACGGCTGTTCGAGGTGCTCGGGCATTGGTTTCCGGACCGTCCGCCGCAGGTTTTGGAATCGGCTTCGGGCCTCGATCATGCGGTCGCCCGGGGCGCGGCGTATTACGGTTGGACGAAACAGCGCGGCGGAGTCCGGATTCGCGGCGGGACGGCACGATCCTACTACATCGGGATCGAAACGGCGGGGCTCGCGATCCCGGGCGCCCCGCGACCGCTCAAAGCGCTTTGCGTCGCCCCTTTCGGTATGGAAGAGGGGACCTCGTGCGATGTCCCGTCGGCCGAAATCGGGCTGGTGGTCGGAGAGACGGCCCATTTCCGGTTTTTCAGTTCGACGCTTCGAAAGCAGGACAAACCGGGCGCGGTGTTGGACGCTTCGCATTTCGGCGCCGCGGAATCGGATTTGCAGGAAACCGATTCCATGGAAGCGGAGCTCCCGGCGACGGCGGGCGAAGGGGAGCCGGAGGAGGATTACATTCCGGTCCGATTCCGGACGCGCATCACGGAGCTCGGGACTATGGAACTGTGGTGTGATTCCGCCGTCGCGGACCGGCATTGGAAGCTGGAGTTCAGCGTCCGGGAAGAATAGCGGGGATCGTTGACCTGCGGAGAGACAAAAGAATTACTGCGCGTCATTTCGAGCGAAGCGAGAAATCTCATCCTCGCCAAAAAAGTCGGAATTCCGTCCCTCGCGCGAGGGTGAGATTTCTCCCTACGCGTTGCTTCGGTCGAAATGACGAGTAATAAAAACCACACCAATCCACGACCCAACCTTAACGTGCCTCTGTACAATTGACTTCGCGGAGAGCAATATCTTCGGCGTAGTTGTTCATGGTGTCGTCTTCATGTGGTGGAGATATTCCAAACCGACCGCCGTTTCAAAGTTGCGGCGAAAGGCGAGAAAACTCTCCGAGTCGATCTGTTCGTAGTCGATTTCTCGATTGAGAATCTTTTCGTTGAGAACGGTACGGTTCGGCGTGGTTTTGAGTTTTTCTTCCAGCTCGCCTTTCAGAGCATGATCGGCCCCTCCTCCATGAGCCGTCGACTCAAGCGGCTTGCAGTTTCTGTTGGCATCCGCACGGCGATAGATTGCACTGAGCCACCACGCTTCGGAAACGGGACGTGCAACCGCTGCGACTCCGCGTCCGTCGATGGATTGGTCGCGAAAACCGTTAAGCATGGAATTTCGTTTGTTTTGCCATTCGCTTTCTTCCGGCGAATTGGCATCGCGAAACAGTACGGCAACGAAATCCTTGTCCTCTTTATCCTGAATATGACACGTCGCGGCATGGGCAAGAGCGCCGGCATCTTTACAGTGCATTCGGTTTTCCGGCGGTGTTTTCAGGCCACGAAGTCCCGGCGAACGCGGCCGAGTGCGTAACGTCGGCTTGATTCGTTCCAGCTCCGCCGGATGAATGAAAACGGCACATCGGCTTTCGAGGAAAGAATAGCCCTGATGCTTCGCAATGATTTGGTCGGCGACAAGAACCAGCGGTCCGGGCTGATCGTCGCTCGTTCCCAAATCGGTCGGACCTTCGCCGCTGAAAAAGAAGTACATGGTCAGTCCTCCTTCTTCGCAGCCCGGAGGTCGAGTTGTTCGATTTCCTCATTGAGCCGATACAAGTTCGTGTCGGCAATCGCTTCGCCGGGGCCGAGCGCACCAAGTTTCTTGCTCGTCGAGGGAAGCGAGAAGAATTTTCGGCAGCGGGTGAAACCTTCCGGTGTCTTGTAGAAATACTGAACGGAGTCCCGCGCGAGATCATCGTCGAGATAATTCAAAAACAGCGGGCTGTGCGTCGTCACGACAATTTGTTGCTTTGCCCCGACCAATTCTTTCAAAAGAAACTCGACCAACTCCTGATTGATGCCGTTTTCGATTTCGTCAAAAAGAAGGAAACTGCTTTGAGTCTCCATCTGGGACAGAAAAGCGACCAAACGTAAAAAACCGTCGTTTATTTGATTCGCATAGATGAGGCTGGGCTTTGTGCCGAAATTGGTTTTATTGTAAATTTCGATGACAGCCAATTCTTTTCCCGGAAGGTTCTTCGGAATTCCATGTACGTATTGGAAAGTGTCGTTATCTTGTACTTCAATCTTTCTGAGTTGTGGAAACAGGATTCTTAGTTTCTCAGTCAATGCCTCACGTTTTTTATCGCCGATCGACCACAAAAAGGCCGCCAAGTTTTCTCCACTTAAACCAATATTGTCGGATTTCTCAACGGATGATCCTTTTCGCAAAAATATCGGAGCCAACAAATCGCACGATTCAATAGTGCTGATAAAGTTTTTTATCGCCCCGAACGCATCGACTATCCTCTTTGCCTTGAAAACGGATAGGATCGAACCCTCATATTGAAATGCAATAATACCGTTCTCGAATGCAATGGAATTCTTTGCGGTATCAAACTTATAATGTCCAGTTTCTTTTTCATCCACATTTTCAACGACAAGTTTCTTTTCGTTAAAAACGATTTCCTCCCGAATGCAATACAAAGAAATGCAATGATATGTTGCTGACCAATGACCTGATTGGTTATTGTCGCCAACAAAATTCACGCAAAAATCAATCGTGGTTTCCGTAGTCCATTGGGAAATACAGTCCAAAGTCTCCCATTCACGGATTCGCAACCAATTTTTTATATCCCCCTTCATCAACTGCGAGAGAAAGCTCACGAACTGCAAAAACGTGGACTTGCCGGAGCCGTTGAGACCGACGATGCAGTTGAACTTCGCGAGGTCGATCTCGAAATCGACCAGCGACTTGAAATTGTTGACTTTGATCTTCGTAATCCGCATGGCAATGACTCGTTAAGCGACTTTGATATCCAGTTCCGAAACGTCCACCCGGCCCGAAATCAACTGAGGCAAAAGCAAGTCGCGCGTCCGGCGAAGATTGGCGTTCTTTTTGGCCAATAACGGCATCTGCGCAATCACTGGACGGATGATTTGATTGAATTGGTCAATAATTGTTTGTGGTGGAGACAGGTATTGATAATCTTTAAGAATGCTCCATTTCGCTCCGGGCATCTTCGTTCCTTGAGAAATTTGAGTCGCAAAGGCGATGAATTCGTCGGGAAATAGCGTCAAATAACCATCCTCTTTCAGGAGTTCCGCACTCCCCTCGTCGGTTTCGATCTCCTTATTGTGGTACAAACGGACAATATTTGCAAGATATTCGATCTGTTTCGCCGAGAATTCCCGATGGGCTCAATCGACCGGCGTGAAGATATTCCGGGCGTCGATGAACTCCTGGCTCGCGGCGGCGTCCAGGTCGTCCGCGTCGAGTAAAGGTCGCCCGCTCCTCCCCGCCCGCTGCCGACGACGCGATAACGAAGAATACCGCTACGAATCTGACACGATCATGAACGAAAAACATCTTCCCTCTCTGTCGACGCTCTCGCATTGAAAAGGATGTTATAATCATTCTTGCCAAGAAAAAGAACAATTGACTTCGCGAGAGTTATTCAGTAAAACCTTGTTTTGAGACATTTCAAACCTTTCCTTTTTTAGCATTATCATCAGACATGAAAATCGGTATGCTTTGTAGCGGCGGGGATGCCCCGGGAATGAATCCTTGCATTCGGGCGATTGTTCGGGCCGCTCTTGCCCGGGAAGACGAAATCGTCGGGATCCAACACGGGTATCAAGGAATTTTCGACGAAGAATTTTACACGCGAGCCGACCTGCCGCCTGGGGTGGGAATGGGCATGCGATCGGTTTCGGGGCTCTCGAAGCTCGGCGGGACCGTTCTGCACAGCAGTCGCTGCAAGCGCTTTACGACTCTTGAAGGGATCAAGAACGCGGCGGCGATCCTGCGGAAACACAAGTTCGACGCCCTGTTGCCGATCGGCGGGAACGGAACCTTGAGCGGGGCGATCGAACTCGCGAAAGTCTGGAGCGGCCAGATCATCGGTTTGCCCGGAACGATCGACAACGACCTTTTGGGGACCGATGCGACGATCGGATTCGCGACGGCGGTGCAAACGGCGGTCGAAGCGGTCGACAAATTGCGGGATACGGCCGGTTCGCACGATATGATGTTTCTCGTCGAAGTGATGGGCCGGCATTGCGGGGACATCGCCCTGTACACGGCGATCGCTTCCGGAGCGGAACTGGTTTGTGTGCCGGAGATTCCGACCGATATCGGGAAACTGGTCAAACGGTTGCATCATATCAAGGAACTCGGCAAAACGTCCGTGATTCTTATCGTCGCGGAAGGGGACGATCTCGGTGGGGCCTACCAGTTGCACGATTCGCTCGCGGCGGCCGGAAATCCGTTCGATTCCCGGGTCGTCGTTCTCGGGCATATTCAACGGGGCGGTGTGCCCGCTCCGTTGGACCGGATTCTGGCCTCCGAACTCGGCTGTTTCGCGGTCGAGGCCTTGCACCGGGGCGAAACCGGAAAAATGGCCGGCATGATCAACAACCGACCGGTGTTGACCCCGCTCGAAGAGGTGGTCGTCGGGCATCGGCAGATCGCCGCGGACAAACTGAGCCTGCTGCAGATCATCGCGAGTTAGCGCGGAGTACCGGTCAAATTACTGGATGGTGCGAAATCACCGTTTTCCGATCGTCTTGCTCATATAGTAATGGCAAAGGGCGATCGCGAGGGCGTCGGCGACGTCAGGCGGTTCCGGGAATTGTGGCAGGGCGAGTTCCAATTGGATCGCCCGTTGCATCTGGTCTTTGGAGGCCCGGCCGTTCCCGGTAAGAATTTTCTTGATTTGCGTCGCCGCATAGGAATAAACCGGAATTTGCTCTTGAGCGGCGGCCAGACAAATCGCGCCTCTCGCATGTCCCATGAGAATGGCCGTTTTCGGACGATCGTAATGCGAATAAAGTTCTTCCAAGGCCAAAGCCTGCGGCCGAAAGGCAAGAATCGCCTCGGATACGCCGTCAAAAATTTCTTTCACTTTTTCGGCAAGAACCTTCGAATGCGAGCGAACGATCCCTCCCTCGCGCAGCTTGATCTTTCCGCTCGAAACCTCGATGATACCGTATCCGGTTATGTTTAGCCCCGGGTCAATTCCGAGAATCGTTTGCATGCTTTGTTTCGTGAAGGACAAATCCGTATTCAACTCAACGCATGATTTTATCTTATTCCCCTAACGCTGCAACCTGCGGCTGGTCGGTTTCGTCTCATCGAGCCGGGGCCGTGAGGCCCCGGTTGGTGTCCGTCTTCAAGGCCGTTGTCGACACCATTGAAGACGGCGGCTAACCCGGCAGCTGACGCAGCCGGCTCGAATATCTTCAAAAAATCGTAATCATACGATAATTTGGGAGGGTAAAAAGATACAATCAAGATGGTTTTTTTGTTTTTTAGCGATTTTTTCATTTTTTCAAAACTTTTTTCAAACGAGCGGCATCAAAAAAGGACCGGATGCTTGTAATTTTGTTGATTTTAGAAAATAACGTGATACAATGAAGAGTAATGGTTAAGTATGTAGAAGTTGTGTTGGAAACACTTTGATTTTTGTTCTGTAAATTTCGTCGCGCTGCCGTTTCTCCCCCCTCTCTTCCTGTAAGCGCTCTCATGGTCCGTCGAAGCCGTTTTTCTCTTTTGGAAATTCTCGAAAACCGGGAAATGCTCTCGGTTTCCGGAATGCCCGAGTACGCTTCGCAACAATCGACCGTTCTTGCAGGAACGCAATACGACTCGCAATTTCAAGGGATTTCCGGCCCTTCCGCCTACGAGCAGGAAATGCTCGAAATGATCAACCGCATGCGAATGGACCCGCAAGGGGAACTCGGGCGGTTGATAAAAAGCTTTTCCCCTTATCTCGAAGCGTGGGACCCTCGGGTTACAACGGCGCTTTCCGTCTTTTCCTATCCCAAGGCCTCCCAACTGCGAAGCGAATGGGCGAGACTGGAAGCGGCCGCTCCGCTCGCTTGGAATGCCTCGCTTTGTGCCGCCGCGACGACGCACAATTACCTGATGCTGTGGGAGGATACCCAATCGCACCAGGTCGAGGAACGCGGCGAGCTTCCGCTTTTCGAACGCGTGCTCGCGGCCGGTTTCGAACCCGCTTACAAAACCGGTTCTCAAGACGGCGAATCCGTCGCCTGGGTTTCGGAGAACGTTTACTCTTACGGTCGTGATGCTTACCGGGATTTTTCCGCCGGTTCCTATACCCATGCCGCCTTCGCCTTGGATTGGGGGGTCCCGGATCATGCGCATCGGGACAATATCATGAACCCCAACTTTACGGATGTCGGCATCTCGATGTTGCGGGACAACAATCCGAACACCTCCGTCGGAACATGGTTGACGACTGTTGATTTCGGGGCGGCCGACACCTCCTCCCTGGGCAATGGAGCGTATTTGCTCGGCGTCGTTTACGATGATTGGAACGGGAGCGGGTATTACGAGGCCGGGGAAGGAATTGGCGGTGCGGCGATTACCGTCAAACGGCTCGACTCCGGCGAAACGGAAACGATCGATTTCAATGCTTTTCAAGCCGGGGGTTACCAGATATTTCTCGAAAACGGTTCTTACGGCATTACCGTTTCAGGACAGGGCTTTGGAGGAGAATCCGGTCGACCGGTTACGAAATACGCGACGATTCAAGGGAAAAACGTCAAGCTCGATTTCCTGCTCCAGGACGCGAGCACCGAGCCGCCCGTCCTTGATCTCAACGGTCCGGACATCGAGGGGATCGATTATTACAGCAACTTTCTTGAGAACGGTTCGCCCGCGAGGCTTGTCTCCGAGCACGCGATCTTGACGGATCCGGACAGTACGCACCTTTCTTCGGCAAAAATCCGTTTTGAGAACCGACCGGACGGGGCAAACGAGTTTTTGACGATCGATACCGGCGGAACCGGGATTCAATCTTCGTTCGATTCCGCAAGCGGCGAGCTGCTGTTGACGGGGGATGCGAGCTTGGCCGATTACCTCGCCGTTCTCAAGACGTTGGAATACGTCAACTTTTCGGACAAGGCCGATCTGTCCGACCGAACGATCAGCATCGTTGTTTCCGACGGCGTTCATTCGAGCGAGGTCGCGTATTCGCATCTCCGGATCACGCAACGGCATTTTGAGAACCTGAGCCTCTCCGTCAAAAACCTCGAAGAGGGAGACCTCGGGACCCGGGAAGTCATTTTTTGGCTCGATTTTTCCGACGTGCCCCGTTGCGAGGTCGTGATTGATTACGCTTTTCTCGACGGAACTGCGAAAAACGGGACGCATTTTTACGCTCAAAACGGTTCGCTGGTCGTCGGGGCCAACCAAACCCGCGCTTGCATTACTGCCGAAATCGTGGGCGATTACCTGCCCGGGGACGATTTGACGTTCTCGCTGCAATTGGTTCGAATCGACGGGGCGGAATGTGCCGAATCGACGATCGAGGTTACGATTTACGACGACGATACGCCGTTGGCCCTCGGCACGATTTCCGGTTGGCGCACGGGCGAGATCGATCTCTCCGAGCGGCATCGTCGATTGTACACTTTCTCCCCGGAGCAATCGGGCGCTTATGTTTGGGACAATACGGGCAATGCCCGTATGTCGCTTTTCAAGGGCGCGACCCACGAAGGGACGCCGCTTGCCGAATCGGGAGGGCGTCCCCGGTTCGAGATCGAGCTTGAAAAGGGAACGACCTACACCTTGCTTTTGGAGGGGGACGGCGTTCTCGAAATGCTCCGTTTTTGGCAAAACTTCCTGCTCGAAGACGAAGAGAATGGAAAATTGGAGATCGTACTCGATCCGAACATCGCGGGCGAGATCGTTTTCAACCAACAGGACGGTTATATCGAATATCAAGGGATTCGTGTTCCCTTTGAGCCGACGTTTTACCCGAACATCGGCTTTCAAAATATCGGTTCCGGACATGTTTTGAAGTTCGTCGTCTCAAGCAATACCGCGGAGTTTTTGATCGACACGAACCGACCGACCGTCCCGCTGGGAGGTGTCGAGGTCGATATCGACGGTTTTTCCCACCTCGAATATGTCGTTTCGGACGAATCGACGGTCGTTCAAATTCTGGGAACTCCCGAAAAGGACACGTTTTACTTCCGGGACGGGGTCGCGGTCTTTACCGCTTCGAACAGCCGGGAACACACGGTTCGGAACGGCAAGGTTTTCGAGATCGAAGGGGGCGGCGGGGAAGATCAAGGACTGATTTTCGATACGCCGTACCAGGATTACGCGACCTTCGACCACGATCAGATCGGGTTTTTCGGCGGCGGCGAGACGAATTACAAAATTTTCGTCGAGCATTTCCGCTGGTTCGAAATCACCTCCTATTACGGCGGTTATGATATCATCACGCTCGTCAACCGCGACGGCAGCACGGCCGAGCTCGACGAACGACTGGTAATCCGAACCGAAACGGACCCGCTCGGAGAGCCGGTCGCCTGCTATTTTACGCGAGGGTTTTCCAACGTGTTCGTTCTCAACCAGGGGGAAGCGGAGAATACGGTTATTCTCGGCGGCGGCAAGGGGGACAATATCTGCTTCGTCTCCCCGGGCCAGATCAACGCGACCAACCGTTTGCAAACCTATTATCACACGGTCTTAGGGGGGACGAATATCCAACTGAAAAACGAAGACCCGCGAAACAGGTCGTTTTCGCTCTTTTACGAAGAGCTGGGAACCTCGGAACCCGCCTATTGGGAAAGCGGAGTCAACGGGGATCAATCGCTCGTGATCCCCCGGTCGAGGACCGGGGCCTCACCGGGAAAGCTGTCGGTCCCCAGCGCGATGTTTTTCGATTTTTATTACAACGGACAAAAAACCGTCCCGGAAGTCCTTGCTTCTTCGGTCGTCTCCCAAGTGCTCGCGGAAACGGATTCGGAATCAGGTCCGCTTTCGCAAGACGTGAGCGAACCGCTGTCCGGCCGGTCCGCCGGTTGGTGGTTCGAGGAAGAGGACACCGAATGGTCTTCTTCTCATACAAAAGTCCTGAGTCTTGCAGAAATCTCTTTGTATTACGAAGACTGGAACGCTTAATCCGGCGGTGCACAAGCCCATCGAGCCGGCTGCGCCAGCTGCCGGTTTGCTATCCGTCTTCAGTGCTGATCGAATCTCGGTGGGCCTTGAAGACGGACACCAACCGGGGCCTTACGACCCCGGCTCGATGAGAAAAGAACGAATATCCGGGCAATTTAGAATTTGAAAACGTTCGTTACGGTGTCAACCATGAGTTGCGCGTAATTCATTTTGCAGGGCTGATCGACCAATCGCTTGAACCGCCTCAATCTCATTTTCCCTCTTCGTCGTTGCCGTACCAGGGACGGCAAATCCGGCGAAAACGCAACAAAAACGGGCAGAGCCCCAACAAAAAATAGGTTCCCAAGAGTGACAAATACCCTTTTTGGATTTTTCGCGAAGAGGTCAAGACAGGCGGGTTTTCGATCCATTCGAATTGCAAATTTCTTTTTCGACCCCATTTTTTGAGGGCGACGCAAAAAAAGATTTCCTCGGCCGCGTACAGGTCTTCCCGGAACCCGCCGATCGCTTCGAACGCTTCGCGAAGCGAAAAAAGAAAGCAGCCCGCCCCCCAACAACGCCGCCGGGCAAGAGCGTTCCAGAAATTCGTAAACGCCCGAACCGACCAGGGCAGTTTGTCCCGGTCGAACCGGACCTTCGCCCCGCCGCCGTAAGACTTCCCGGATTCAAGCAACGACAACGCTTTGCCTAAAAGCTCCGGCGAAAGTGTCGTATCGGCGTCGAGAAAGAAGAGAAACCGGCCCGAGGCCGAACGACCGCCGGTATTCCGGGCTCGGGAAATTTGACGATGCGGTTCGGGAACGACCCGGGCGCCCCGCTCTTCGGCAACCGTCGCCGTCCGATCGGTCGAGGCGTTGTCGACGACGATCACTTCCCCGCAAAGTTCGGATACGCTCATTGCCGCGTTCACGGAATCGAGCGTCGGACCGAGAAACGCTTCTTCGTTGTACGCCGGAATGATAATTGAATAATCGCAACTCATCATTGACCGTTGAGCCTTGTTACAATTCCAATAGAGAATGGTAGTTTGCCGACCTCCGGGCGGCAACGTGCGGTACCCCGCATTAAATGTCGGCTGCGTCGACGCGACCGCCCGGAGGTCGGTCGCCTACCTTCCCCAATTCTTGACTGTAACAAAGCAGTAGGCGATTGGAAAGCCGGGCGCGAATCAGGCGACGTTTTTTCTTTCGGACGGGATCGGAATGCTGACCGCCGTCTCCTCGCCGGAAAGCTTTGTGAGCAACCGATCGCAAGAATCGCAAACATCACCGACCTCGATCGCGCCCATTAGATCGCGGCCCGCCCGTCGCGGTCGGGGCCGAACGCCGGAGAGAAATCGCTTCTGAACCGCGATGTTCGCTTCTCCGTAAGGCCCGTTGCGACGGGCGAGCGTCGGACCGAACAAACCGATGCACGGAACGTCCGCGGCTGCCGCTAAATGTAACGGATCCGCGTCGGAACCGAGAAAAAGTGTCGCCTTCCGAAGCAAGGCCGCCAGTTCCGGGAACGATGCCTTCGGCGCACAAAGAGCCGAGCCGCCCGAATGTTCGACCGCCGTTTTCGCCAATCTTCGCTCCGATTTTCGTTCCCAAACCAGGAGTGTCGGCAAGTTCCATTGTTCTTTCAAATGCCGCGCGACCGCTCCCCAACGATCGGCCGGCCATCTTTTCGATTCGAAAAACGCCCCGAGGTGCATGATCGCGAACGATTCGCCGAATCCGAGATCGTGCAGAGTTTGTTCCGCGATTCGAGCGTCGATTTCCCGTTCCGGCAAATCAAACGCGAGGCTGCCGCCGACGATCCCGAGCGGTTCCAAAAGCTGGAAATTTCGCTCGACGATATGTTCGGCGTTCGGCAAGACGCGGATGTTGTTGAAAAAACGGCTCCCCTCCCGGGCTTCCGGACCGTCGAACCCGATCCGGTATCGTGCTCCGGAAATCCAGGCGGCAAAGGCGCTTTTCAAAAGACCTTGGGCATCGATCGTCAAATCCGGGGCAAAGGCCCGCAGCCGACGCCGCAGCTGCAAAACCGCTTTCGGCGACTGCATCCAGCCTTTTTTGACGATCATCAGCCGGTCGATCCCCCCGTGCCCGCTCAAAAGGCCCGAACTGTTTTCCTCGACCAACCAGGCGATTTGCGCATGGGGATAACGAATCCGTAGCGCGGCCAAAACCGGCAATGTGTGAACGACATCGCCCGGCGAACTGAGTCGGACAATCAAAATTCTTCGGGGCGACCGAAAAGGATCAGGGGAAGATTTTTTGGAAAACACCGCGGACCCGTTGGGAAAAACAAAAATCGAAGAGGAAAAATCAAATTCCAATGGTCAAAAGAAGGCTCTTCCATTTTTATCGCCAATATCGACTCGATTTTCTTTCCTTTCTAAACGACGTGTCAAAATTGGAAAAATCGTTAGGCCTATTTGATTATATCCTGATAATAACGATTTTAATGACAGGGAAGAATAATCATGCAAAAATTCTCTAATTTTCTGCTTTTTCTCTGTTTCTTCTTGGCACGAAACGCACAAACGACCTAATTTAAAGAGGTTAGCGAATGATTCATGTCATTTCCCGAGACAAAAAATAGCAAGCCGGCTTCGGACTTAGCGGCGTTACAAACTGTCGCTTTGTTCAAGATTGGCTCGTAAAAGAATAAACAATCAGCCTTCTTTTCGAAACATGGGCTTCTTAAAACGATTTTTCAGAGATGTATTCCGGGACGAATCTTTGGCGGAGGGATACAACAGTTTCGAGCAGGTCCCGAAAGTCGAATTGGAATCGCACCTTTCGGTCGCCCGATACGGGAATTTCGTCCTGACCGATGCGATTCGACCGTCGTTCGATTTGAAAATCGTCCCCGAACAGGGATTTCGGCACGATCGTTATCGCGACCCTTCGAATCACACCTCCGTCCCCGTGCTTATGGCAGCCGTCTCGCGGGAGAATCTTTTCGAGACGTTTCTCGATCTCCTCGATCCGCTCGGCTCGATCGTCGATGTCGTTTTGGAAACCAGTCACAAACAAGGAAAACGCGGGCACGACGACCTATATCGCGAACATATCGATTTACCGGTTCTCAAAAGTCATCTTTATTCTTTCGAAGAGCTGCTCATGAACGACGGTTGCACAGGCATCGCGGTTCTCAATCCGTCGATCCCCGTCGAGATTCAATTCGACGAACACAAACTGCTGATCGTTTACGGGGAGGACGTTCGGCCTTTTGAACGGATTTTCGCGGAAAAAAACATACCGCTTAAAGAACAGGTCCGGTTTTTGACCGAAGCCGAACATGTTCATTCTTCGAAGGGGGAATACATCGAGCTGTTCTCCTCGCTGCAAACCACGCTGGGAATGGACGACGGGTTTCACTAGAATACCGATTCGGCTGGTCAGCCGTTCCCCAAAGGGGCGGAGGCCAATCGCGTGTAAACCGGGCCTCGAGAGGTCAGTTCGCTACCAAAAAGAACGATTTCCCCGACGGGACACGATCCGAAGGCGCGTGCCTTATCGGCATCCGGCAGGAACGAGAAAAAATCGCTCGAAAACGCGTCCCGTTTGATCCAGCCGATCGTCAAGTGCGGCGAAAAACGGCGGTTTTCCTTCGCGTAGCCGATTTCGAACATCTTTTCCTCGATCAACACAGCCAAGTCGATCAGGCTTTCGCTCCCCTGTCGGCAGCCGATCCAAAGCGTTTTCGGCGATTTCAGGTTCGGAAACGCTCCCAGTCCCTGCAATTCCAAATCGAACGAGACCGTTTGTCGGGCCGCCGCATTCGCGGTTTCGGCAAGCCGCGAGAGTTCGCTTGTCGGAATCTCACCGAAAAACTTGAGCGTCAGATGCAGGTTTTGCGTTTCGACCCATTGGACGCCGTCGTTTTGCTTTCGAATCGAACGGATCAGTCGTTCGATTGCGTTGCGAGCCTCACGGGAAAGCTCGACGGCGAGAAAGACGCGAACTCGATTTTTCATGGGAATTGAAAAGGACGAAGTGTTGAAATTCAGTCGAGCTCCGAATCCCGGAACAAAGATCAACGTTTTCCCCAACGGAGAATCATTTCGGAAACGCGTTCGATGTTGATCGGTTTGGCGATGTAATCGTTCATTCCCGCTTCGAGACATTTTTCACGGTCGCCGGACATCGCATGGGCGGTCATTGCAACGACCGGCACGTCCTGATTCTTGACCCCGGAATCGGGAGCCCGTAGCCGGGTCGTGCATTGGTACCCGTCGAGTTCTGGCATTTGGCAGTCCATAAAAACCAGATCGTAATACTTGTCCTGCATTTTTTCGAGGGCGATGAGACCGTTTTCGGCGACATCGACCTCGTGCCCCAGGGAACGGATCATCGTCGTCGCGACAAGGATGTTGACTCGGACATCTTCCGCCAAAAGGATTTGAAGCGACTTGGCGAATTCGTCCGGCTGCTGCTGAGCTGCAACCTGCGGGTGCGTCGTGCTCGGAGCTTCCGCCTGGGCCGATTGAAGCGGCAAACGGAACCAGAACGTCGAACCCTCGCCGGAAGCGCTCCGGACGCCGATTTCCCCGCGCATCAATTCAACGAGACGGCGACAAATCGAGAGCCCAAGCCCGGTCCCGCCGAAACGACGGGAGGTGCTGTAATCCGCTTGTGTAAACGCATCGAAAATGTCTCGAATCTTTTCTTCCGGAATGCCGATGCCCGTATCCTCGACCTCAAAGAGAACGGCAGGTTCCCGGTTTGCCTCATTCTCAGGCCGGACGCGAACGGCGATCTTTCCCTTTTCCGTGAACTTGACCGCATTGCCGATCAAATTAACCAAAACCTGCCGAATCCGGAGTTCATCTCCCAGGTAAAGTCCTTCAATCCCGGGATCGATCGTTTTCGTGAAACCCACGCCGCTTTCCTGGATTCTTTGCTTGAGCACCTCGCACGCCCCGTCGATGAGGTGTTGCAGATCAAACTCTCTTTCTTCGATCGCGAGGTGTCCGGCCTCGATCTTGGAAAAATCGAGAATATCGTTGATCACCGTCAACAGGGAATCGGCGCTGCCGGTGATCGCATTGATATACTGGAGCTGGATCGGCGTGAGCGGCGGGGTGTTTTTCAGGATGTCCGCAAGCCCGATCACCCCGTTCATCGGCGTCCGGATTTCGTGCGACATGTTGGCCAAAAACTCGCTTTTCGCGCGGTTGGCCTGTTCGGCAGCCGTTTTGGCTTTGGCCAGTTCGGTATTTTTCCGCCGCTCGAAAAGCATGAACCCCAAAACCGGAATCGCCAAAAGGATCAGGTCGATGATCCCGACGAAAATCATTGCGTTGAAATAGGTCGTCGCGGTCGCTTCCGCCTCCTCTTTATTGGTCAGGGTAATGACGTGCCAATCCGCCCCGGGAATCGGAACCTGGGAAAAACCGACATAGGTGGGATGATTGTTGATCCTGAGAAGTGCCGCCCCCGTGTTGCCCTTCCGAATGAAACGTGCGACTTCGTCAAAACCGTCCCCGAGGTCGGAAAGCATCCGGTCTTCGACGTAATCCGTCCCTTTGTAATAGACGACGGCGCCTTTACTGTCCGTCAGAATCGAGGTGCTGCGGGTGCCGGTGTTCGATTTGTTCATGATTTCCATGACCGTGGGCATATACACATCAAGACCGACGACACCGTAAAAAACATTCACTCCGGCAAGATTTTTTTCTTCGATCTTCTTGACGATGCTGACGCAGGCCGCATTGAATTCGATGTCCATATACGTGTCGGTAAAGGCGATCCCCTGGGAATGGACGATACTCGCGAACCACGGGCGCTGGACCGTGACCCAAGGGTCCGGTTGGGAGTGTTCGTCCATGATTTCGCGGGGAGTCATCAAAAAATTCCCCGGCACACTGGCCAACCAGGTCACCGCCCCGGACGAGGTTTCCCCTTTTCCCTGATAGGCGTCGTTGATTTCGACGTACATTTGGTCGGCCGCCTGAAACATTTCGGAGACCAAACCGTAGTTCCGATTGGTTTTCGCCTCTTCCGAGTTTTTCGATTCGATCATGTAATCGCGAATCGGCTTGTACTGGGCAAGAAGCAAAACGGTGTGTATTTTTCCTTCGAAAAAATGCGCGACCGTCTCGACCGTCACCTTGCTTTTGAAAATCAAATCCTCTTTGGCGCTTTCGCGAAGTTCCTCGTTGATTCGGAAAAGAATGCTCAAATTGCTCCAAAGAAAAATCCCGACGATCCCGCACAAGAGCAGGATTCGGAATTTCGTACTGGAAAAAACGGTGGGAGCCAATGTCTTATCGCTCATATTTACCACAAGGTTTTACCGGAACACATCAAACATGAAACTTTCCTAAGTATATCATATTCCGAAGCGAGAAAAAGCAAAGGGTTGTGGACCAAAGAAGCCGAGTGCCGCCTCTCTGCCGTTCAAAAACATCAAATGGTTATTGTTCCAGTGATTTTTTGGTATACTGTAATTGAAACACTCGTCTTTGTCCCAATTTTTCCCGTCGAAACCCATGATTTGTCGTTCGACTTTCAGTCTTGTTCCGGTTGCAATTGTTTTTCTTATCGCCTTTTTTGTAAATCCGGCTTCGCTTCGGGCCGAAAATGCCTTTCCCCTCGAACGCTTGCAACTCGATTGGCTGTTCCAGGATCACGGGCTCGATCTGTCCGACTGCTTCACGAATACGGAACATTGCGAAGTCGAACGTAACCTTTTGCAAAAGGTCGTGTCCCAAATCGGCGAGTCGGGAACAGGCTTTCTTCAAAAAGCGAGCGAACTGGCCGAAGCCAAGATTGCAGGCAGCGACCCGCGTTGGAAAGAACTTTATTTTGAGGCGTGCGAGGCCCGTCGCGAGTCGCGGTTGAAAGCGTTGTTCGAGAAATACCCGCGAATCGTTTACACCAAGCACGCCGTTCTCGGGGCTTCACATTACGCGTATACGGAGAATCCGACCGACGCACAAAAAACCGAGCGGAACTCCGATTACCGCTTTGGGGCGCAGCTCTGTCTTTTGACGCTCAGCCCCGAAGGGAACGTCGTTTCCGAAGTGCTGTACGAAACGAAAACCGGCATCCTCCGCGATCCGGACGTGTCCTACGACGGGAAGCGGGTTCTTTTTTCGATGCGGCACAACGATTCGACCGACGATTATCACCTTTACGAACTTGAGCTCGCGAAGAAATCGCTCCGGCAGCTGACCGACGGGCTCGGTTTCGCCGACATCGAGCCGTGTTATCTTCCGGACGGCAACATCCTCTTTACTTCGACGCGTTGCATGCAGATCGTCGATTGTTGGTGGTTGGACGTCTCGAATTTTTACATGATCGACAAGGACGGGCATTTGATGCGACGGGTCGGTTTCGATCAGGTGCACACCAACTACCCGACCGTGCTTGAGGACGGCCGGGTAATTTACACCCGCTGGGATTACAACGACCGGGGACAGATTTTCCCGCAGCCGCTCTTTTTCATGAACTTCGACGGAACGGGGCAGACCGAGTTTTACGGCAACAACTCCTGGTTCCCGACCACGGTTTTGCACGCCCGGGGCATTCCCGACTCGCCGAAGGTCGTTGCCGTTGCGAGCGGGCATCACACGCATCAGCGCGGCAAACTAATCCTGATCGATCGGACGAAGGGGACGCAGGAAGCGGCCGGCGTCCAGATGATCGCCCCGATTCGCGAAACGGCTCCCGAACGGATCGATCATTACGGGCAGGGGGGCGAGCAATTCCAGTATCCCTACCCGCTCGACGAAACGCATTATCTCGTCGCCTTTTCTCCTGAAGGTTTTCCGGCCGGGCGGTACGATCCGCCGTTCGGGCTCTATTTTATGGACATCGACGGCAACCGGGAACTTTTGGCGTTCGACCCGACGATTTCGAGCGGCCAACCGGTCCCGCTCGCGGCCCGGGCCGTGCCGCAGCTTCGGGCCTCAGCGGTCGATTTCGGTCGGGAAACCGGGACGTTTTACGTGCAAGACATTTACGCCGGGCCGGGATTGGAAGGGATCGAGCGGGGAACGATCGAGTCGATCCGGATCGTCGCCCTCGAATTTCGCGCCGCCGGGATCGGGTCCAACGGCAACGGCGGCCCGGCCGGGGCCGCTCTCGTTTCGACGCCGGTTTCCTACAACAACGGAGCTTGGGATCCGAAAATCGTGCTCGGAACCGTCCCGGTCGAGGACGACGGCTCCGCCTATTTCGAGGTTCCCGCCCGAACGCCAGTCTATTTCCAAATGCTCGACAAAAGCGGGCATGTCGTTCAAACGATGCGGAGTTGGTCGACCTTGCAGCCGGGCGAAATGTTTTCCTGCATCGGCTGTCACGAAAATAAATCGGACACCCTTCGCAACGAACGCCCGACCGTTCGCAAGGCCCTTCGCAAACGGCCCCGCAAGCCGGAACCGCTGATCGATCCGAGCCGCGGCTTCTCGTTCGTCCGGGAAATTCAACCGATTCTCGATACGCATTGCCTCGGCTGTCATACCGACGGGAAAAACGACGACGGGACGGACGCTCCGTTCAGTTTGCTCGGGAATTCCTATGTGCCGCAAAACCAGGCGGAAATCGATCTCTTCCGCGGAGCCGGCCGCGATTTCAGCGAGTCGTACCTCAATTTGATACACAAGGGCCAATCGAACGAAATCGTCAATTGGATCAGCCCGCAGTCGGTCCCCTCGATGCTCCCGCCCTATTCCGCCGGAGCGGCCAAGAGCAAACTGCTGAAACAGTTTGAAGAAGGGCACAACGACGTTCGGCTGTCCGACCGGGAAAAACGGATTCTCGCCTGTTGGATCGACCTGTTGGTCCCCTACTGCGGCGATTATCTCGAAGCCAATCTCTGGAGCGAGGAGCAAAAGGCCGAATACGCGTATTACCAAAACAAGCGGGACCGGATGAGCGAGATCGAACGGGAAAACATCGCCCTGCTTCTCGACCAGGCCAAAGCCGAAGAACTCCTGCTTTCCGGGGAAGAGGAGGAAAATGTCGTCTTCCCGACACTGAAAACGACGGTGTTCGATGCCGGCGGGCGGGAAGCGAAAGCCCGCTTTACCGAAAAGTGGTTGAATCAAAGGAAAAACCTCCCGATTTTCGGTCGAGCAGGCAATGGGCAAAACGAGTACCGCAACCTCGCCCTCAATCCGAACGCTTCGCAAGGGGAGCCGAGCTCGTACCCGCACGCTTCTTCGAACAGCGAATACGCCTCTTTGCCGGAATATGCCGCGAAAAACGCGATCGACGGGCAAACGGCCAACAAAGGGCACGGCAAGGATTTCCCGTCCTGGGGACCGAACAAACGGACCGATTTGTGGTGGTCGGTCGATTTCGGCCGCCCGGTCGAGGTTGACAAGGTCGTGATCACTCTCCGGGCCGATTTCCCGCACGATTCGGCCTGGACCTCGGCGGTTCTCGAATTTTCCGACGGCTCGCGAGAGCCGATCACGTTCCAGAAAACAGACCGGCCGCAGGAGTTTGCGTTTGCGAAGCGGACGACCGGATCGCTCAAGATCACCGATTTGAAGCAGGACCGGCCGCTCGGCTGGTGCGGCCTGAGCGAAGTCGAAGTTTGGGGGCGGGACCGCGATTAAGAAGAGAATTTGCCCGTACGGAGTTGCGAAATAACTTTCGTCACCCCCGCGCAGGCGGGGGGCCAGAGGGAAAGCGTAATCTCTGGATCCCCGCCTGCGCGGGGATGACGGATATTATTTCATCCTCTCAAAGGTCATTATCTTGACTTTGCCCTAACGCGGTTCGCTCACCAAAATTTTGGCAAAAACGGGGAAAACCATTGACTTTTCTCCCATTTCGGATTGAAATGGAAAGTATATTAAGGGGGATTACATCCTCATAAAACATTATTGAATTGGTGATTTATATTTTTCGTTTTTATACATCATTAATATTTGAGGCGGTGTGCAATGAACAGGGCAAAACGCGGCGGTTACACGCTGATTGAAATTCTGGTTTCGGTAACCTTGATGCTGCTGTTGATGCTCGGGGTGACGCAACTGTTCAGTTCGATCGGGACGACGATCAACGAGGCCCAGTCGACCTTGAACATGACGGCGAACCTCCGGGCGACGAAAAACCGCCTGGCCAAGGACCTGACGTACTTGACGGCCGATCCTTTCCTGACGCCCCTGATCGATACAGCGACCAACCCCACCGGTTACTTCTGCATCATCGAAGGAATGGGGGCCGCCCATTCCAACACATTGTTGCAAAATTTGAACGCAAAAACTCCGACTTCCGATTCGATTCGGACCCGGGATATTGCATTGAATCCGGATTCCAACGATGCACCACTATCAGCACTTGGCGACACCACGATTTACGACAACACGGTCGGAGATATGGACGATGTGATCATGTTTACGGTCACTTCTCCGGCGGGAGAAGAATTCCGCGGACTTTGCGGGACGACGAAGGGAATCATCGAATCCAATACCGCCGAAGTGATCTGGTTTTGTCGCGGAAACACCCTTTACCGTCGGACCTTGCTGGTGATTCCGGATGACGATTTGCAAGCAAGTGGAACTTTTACTGCGACTGGGTTCTATGCAAAACATGATATTTCCGCTCGATACGATACCGTAAAGAGTAAGATCGTCGCCAACACGCTGGAGGATTTGACCCGCCGGGAAAACCGTTTTGCCCACGGCGGCGGATTGACCTTTCCTTGCGACATTCACGACAATGCCGCCTGCTATTATTTGCGAATGCCGACCCTAACGGAAATGTCTCACACCGACTGGAACATCGCCAATACCTTTTTGGTTAATATCAACGGCAAAGCCTCGTATCCGTCAACCACGGCTCCCTATTCTCTTTACACCGATCCGCTTACCGCCTCTTCAACACCGTTCATTGATTTTTGGTATAACCCGCTCCCTTGGCAGCAGATCACACCGACGACGGGAAATATTTACGCACTGGAATCGACAACCCGTTACGCCGAGGATGTGATCCTCACCAACGTCCTGAGCTTTGATGTGCAGGTTTGGAATCCCGAAGTCAACCGTTTCGCGAACTTGGGCGAAGCACGCAATTACACGGCAATAGGATCAACAATTCCCTCTCCCGGATTGTATTACGAAGACCTGGGCCCAGACGGCAACCAGATCCCAGCGGATGCAACGGCTTTGAGTCTGGGAACTCAGGGCTTCTATTCGTGGGGACAAAAAAACGTTGTGACGAACGCCATCGAAGAATTGCCTTGCGTTTACGATACCTGGACGGATGAGTACGAGGTAGATCGGAAGAGCGTTGTCGGATACCCGACGAATGGCAGAAACCCCAATAGCAGCGACTTTAGGGATTGGTCGGCACCGCAGCCGTATTGGGTCGGGCTGCGCGGGGTCAAGGTTACGATTCGGACGTTTGATCCGAGAAGCCGTAACGTTCGCGAAATGAGCCTCGTTCACAGTTTCGTCCCAAAATAACGCAACGTTTTTGGCAACAAAGAGCCGCACGTGTAGCGCAGCATATGCGGCTCTTTTTCTTGCATTCGCCTTACAGGTCTTCACAAAAAATTTCGGATTAGGGCAGCAGCCGGAAGCGTCAGCACCCGGTTTTCCAATACGGAAACGCGGGCCGAACCCGGCGTTTACGCTTTGGGTTGCTGTTTCCAGTGTTCGATTTTTTACCTGAAGGTCAGTAAAATGAGAAGGCTTCTTTCAAACTCCGGCGGCTTGGGTATATTGGTTAGGGGACTGGTTTACTGAGTTCCAGATAAAAAATGACCTCTATTGCAGTCGTTGCGAGAAAATTGTGCTTTCAAAATTCGCCCTGAAAGGGCGGTGCGTAACAGCCCAGGGCAAAGCCGAAGGCGCCGCCCTGGGTTACGGACGCCCACACCCATCGGCCTGTAATCCGTTGTTCCCTTGCCCTTACAGGGCGGCTGAATGTTGAGGGGGCTCATTACCCAGGGCGGCGCCTTCGGCTTTGCCCTGGGCTGTAACGCATCGGCCTTTCAGGCCGAAGAACGAAAACCGACGTCTGGTTTTTTTGCGATGCCCACAAAAAGAGTTTCAATTTTTTCTGAAAATCAGCAATCCGTCCCATCTCAAACACGAAAACGCCCCCTACCGTTTGGAGAAAACCATGAAATTATCCCGCCTTGTTGTATTGATATTCCTTTTTTGTTTCGCGACGGCAGCCCGGGCGGCCGAGGTTTGGTCGATCGGGGCGGACGACGGCGATTACCGCGAATTCGCCCTCGCCGGGCAGTACGCGGGCTTTTCGGACGCCTTCCCGAACGACCCGAACGTCAAGATCGGCTGTCTCAACACCCAAATCGAATGGCCCTACGTGCATCCCGGGGCAATGGACGTTTGGGCCGGCGGCAAGGCGCACAAATACACGATTACTTTCGACCTGCCCGATTCCGAAACGGCCTCGCCCGAAAAGGAGGGCGTTTATGAACTTGCGATCAAAGGATGGGGACATCCGGCCGGCCCACCGAAGCTCGATGTCGATTTGAACGGCAAAACGCAATCGCTCACGACGCTCCCGAACGCGCGAACGGATACGATTCTCACCAACCCCAAGGCCGGAGAGACGACCGCCTACACGCTCACGTTTTCGCGGGACGACCTCAAGAAGACGGGAAACGTCCTTTCGATCGCCAACAACAACGGCGCCTGGTTCGTTTACGATTGCATCCAATTCCGGAAAATGTCCGGCCGGATCGACGCGATCACGGTCGTTCCGAATCGCGGCATCTACAAAATTCCGGGGCAAGCCGTTCCGGGCCGAAAGGTGAGCCTCGATTATCAGGGAAGCTTTCTCAACCAACCGGCCGAACTGACCGTCGATTATGCGCCCGCAGGCTCCGCCGAAACGAAGCAGGTGCGAATCCCGCTTAACCCGAAAGACCACTTTTCCGCTGCCGAGGTTCTGCTCCCGCTCGAAGACGCGAGCTGCGACAAGCCGCTGCACGTTCGGGCGAGTCTCGAAATCGAAGGCCGAACGGTCGCGGCCGAGGCCGATTGTCCGGCAGAACGAAAATGGGAGATACACCTGATACACCAGACGCATCTCGACATCGGCTACACTCATACCCAGGTCGAGGTTCTCGACCGGCAGGTTCAAAATCTTCGGGAAGCCCTTCAATACATCGAAGAGACGAAAGATTACCCGGACGATGCGAAGTTCCGTTTTCATCCCGAAGGGATGTGGGCGGTCGACGAATTCCTCCGGCGGGCCGACGAAAAGGAAAAGGCCGCGTTTTTCAAGGCGGCGAAAGACCGCGACATTCATCTCGACGTGCTCTACGCCCAGGCGATGACCGGGATGTACAACGACGAGGAACTGTTCGAACTGATGGGGAGCGCGATCCGATTCGGCCGGAAATACGGCATCGAAATCGACAGCGCGATGCAAACCGACGTGCCCGGCCACACCTGGGGGCTGGTTACCGTTCTCGCGAAAAACGACATCAAATACATGACGATGGGGCCGAACGTCTGTCACCGGGTCGGCCGCGTCTATTACTGGGGGGAAAAGCCGTTTTATTGGGAATCTCCTTCGGGCAAGGAACGGGTCTTGTGTTACTTGCTCGACACCGGTTATCACCAGTTTCATAGGGAACAACGCGGGCACCGGATCGGCGAAGACCAGATTTTCGGCATCCTCGACGGCAAGGAATGGGATGTGCATCCGAACGAAAAACGCGAATACCAGTTCGACCTGGTGCCGATCCGGTACGGGATCGAAGGGGACAACGGTCGGCCGAACCGGGTGCTGTCCGATGTCGTCAAGGAATGGAACGAGAAATTCTATTACCCGAGGCTGAGAATTTCCCGCAACAGCGAATTTATGAAAGAGTTCGAAAAACGGTACGGCGATCAACTCCCGGTCGTTCGCGGGGATTACACGCCGTACTGGGAGGACGGGGCCGCGAGCACATCCGAGGCGACCGCGATCAACCGCCGCGCGAAAGCCGAGCTGCTTTGGGCGGAACTCGGCTTCGCGCGATACAACCCGAAAGAGTATCCGGAAAAGGTCGGCAAGTTCGATTCGGCCTGGACTAATATCATCATGTACGACGAACACACCTGGGGGGCTCACAACAGCATTGCCGAGCCGGACAGCGACTTCGTCAAGCAACAGGACGATTACAAACAGGCGTATGCAAACAATGGTTTCTGGGAAGCGGAAGGTCTTACCATACTATCAGGAGCTCTTGGGCGTTGTCCTGATCTCGAACTTCGGCCGCGAGGGAAAGCTGTTTTCGCTGATGCCGAAAAAGGAACGATCGGTAACGATTTGGTCACGTTGACGATCGACAAAAAATCAGGAGCGATTTCCTCTTTCAAAATGAAAGGAATCGCGAATGATTTGGTCAACCCGGGGGACGACGGCAACGCGGGGCTGAACGACTCCCTTTACATTCTCGGCCGCAATGCCGCCGAAAACCGGCAGCGGCACGACCAGGGGGTTAAGATCACCGCGGAGAGCGGGAACGGTTGCGCTCACCTCCTGATCGAATCGGAAGCCCCGAACTGCAATGTTCTCAAACGCTATATTTACCTCAATGCCGGTTGGGAAATGGTCCAAATCAGCAACGTTTTCGAAAAGAAAATGGAACGACAGCCCGAGGGGACGTTCTTTGGCTTTCCGTTCAATGTCCCGAACGGCATTTGGCGGATCGACACTCCTTGGGCGATGGTTCAGGTCGAAAAGGACCAATTGCCGGGCGCGAACCGGAATTTTTATTGCGTGCAGCGGTTTTGTAACCTCTCGAACGAGGAGTATGGGATCGATTGGGTGACCGTCGATGTGCCGCTGGTCCAGTTTTCGCCGATCCTCTTTACGGGCGCGACGAATCCCGACCGATCGCTTTGGCGGGAGCACATCGACCCGAACGGGACGATCTATTCCTGGGTTTGCAACAACCACTGGGAAACGAATTACAAGGCGGGGCAGGACGGGTGGTTGGAGTGTTCGTATTATATCCGGCCGTACCTCGGGAAATACGACCCGGCGAAGTCGCAGCGGTTCGCTCGGGGGATCATCGATGTCGATCTGACGCCCGAGTTGCTCCAAACCGGCAACGAAAACGTGATCGTAACCCGGCTGAAGCCGTGCCGCGAACCGGCGGCGAAAGCCGATTCCCCTTACGGCCCTGGGCTGCTGGTCCGGCTTTACAACCCGACGGACAAGCCGCAAACGGTCTCGCTCCGTTTCGCGGCCCCGCAGGTTAAGAAGGATTCGTACGAGCCGACGCTGTACCTTTCTAACCCGTGGGAGGATCGGCTTGAGAAAATCCCGAGCGAGTTGACGATCGACCCGTTCGATCTGACGACGCTCCGAGCGGAGTAGGCCGAAGAAGGCGGCTTGTGTTTTGTTACATCCAAGAGTCGGGAAAGGCAGGCGACCGCCCGGCGGTCGGTCGCGTCGGCGAAAGCTGATCGGCCCTCATGCGGCGGCCTTACAGGCCGCGGGAGGTGAGCCGTTCCGCGACCCAGGGCAGCGTTTCGCTCTGCCCTGGGCTGTTACGCATCGGCCTTACAGACCGAGGAGTGGGGCCAACAGGGCATGTTATGTCGAACAAAAACCGGAGCGGGCGGCGTAAGCGGGCTTTTGGCCCGCCCACGCTTTCCGCTCCGGCTATTCCGCACTCCGATGATTCAACGGCGTTCGGGACTCGACATTCTTATGCCCAATCGGCGAGGAGCTGATCGACCAACCCGTCGGTCGAGCGATCGGCCAAAAGGTAATCGCTTTCGTCCGAATCCGCCTTCTCCGAATCTTCCGGGAACAATTCGCCGAACACCAGGTCGACGCTCGCCGCGCGGCTGCCGGTCGGAATAATGTTCGGCAACGAAACCGCGAGGCCCATGGTGTTCAATTCCGCGAGCGTTCTCGCGTTCTCGCTCGTCGGCAAAATCGACGGTCGCGCCGACTCCCAGGCGATCGAAGGATTCAATCGGGCGACGTTTTGCGAAACCGCCGCCGCTTCCGAGAGGATCGAGGGAAGGACCGATTGCGATTCCGTCAGACTCACTGTCGTCGCCGGAACGGCGGCCACAGAAGCTGCGGACGGGATCGCGCTGAGCTGGGCCGGTGTGCTTTCGAACCCGTGCAGCTTGCTGTCTCCCCGGGCCGCCCCGTAAGCCGTTTCGACGATATTGACGTCCAATTCGGAAATGAACTTCCGCTCACCGGTGTTGATGCCGGAGAACATCACGTCGGTCGTGATCGTAACGTGTCCCGTTCCGTCGAGGACGCTACCGTACTGGCCCTTGACCGCGTTGTAGGCGTTGTAGGACGAATTGATCCCGTACAAGTGTCCCAGCTCGTGCAGTAAGGTCGTGTACAGGTCGTACCGCGAAGCATCGACCGGATCGGTCAACTGCGAATACCAACCGAGTCCGGCGGCATTGTCGTCGAGGGTGATGATCCCTTTGCTTGGGAGACCGTTCGCATCGAGCGCGACGATCAGGGCTTCCCCGAGCGTCGTCGAATCACCGTAGTCCTTGACGACCAACTGGACGTCGATCGGCTTGCTCAAGCCCAGGGCCTGAGCCCAGGCCGCGTTCGCGGCGTCGAGCAAAAGCCCGACCGTCGAGAGGTCGTCCGCGTCCAGCTTCTTGCCGATGTACCGCTGCGTAAAGGCGGTTCCGAGGGAAATCGAGGTTTTCCCCGAAACCACAGCGGCCCGCGTCTTGCCGAAGTTGCTCGCGAAGAGCGTAAAGTCGGCGAAGTTGACGTTGCCGCTCCGGTTGAAGTCGAAGCCGTTGATCAATACCATCTCGTCCGAGCCCGAATTTCCGAAGACCGAGGCGAAGGAGGTAAAATCGGCGAAGTTGATTGTCCCGTCGTCGTTCGAATCATACGGGTTGGCCCAAACTTCGGTCGTCGAGCCTTTGCCCAGCTCGCTGATCCATTCCCCGCGAACGGAGCGGACGCCGCCGTTTTCGAGCTTCAAGCCGAGGGAATGCGGGGTCAACGCTTCAGCCCACGGGACGTTGTCGGTCCCGATCGACTCGAATTTGACCCGGCCGAGCAGGATGTAACCGTCCTTGCTCGCGATCATTCCGGCCCCGCCGCCGAGTCCGCTCACCAACCCGGCCGCATCGTCGATCACGGCCTTGGCCCCGACCTTGAAGTAATCGCCGAGTTCGACTTTCGTCGCCGTAAAGTAATCCGAGTTGTAAAGCAAATCGGTGTTCGCGGCGGTGTACTTGTCCGCGTCCGAAGCCTTGACCCAAAGCTCGACGTAATGGGATTCCCATTCGTGCAGCATGTTGACGTCGTCCGGCAAGGCACCGACCGTTCCGTCGACGCGGATCGCCGTCGGCTCGGTCACCGTCCGCATGTAAATCCCGCCATCGACCTCCCGCTCCGCGGCCGTCAAGGACGTCAGCGGACTGGAACTGTCGATATGCTCGATCTTCGGGTTGACGAACTTGATCTGCGAGTGGTTGATCAAATTGCCGTCCGGATCCGTATCAGGAACCGAAAAACGGTCGAATTCCAACTGGATCGATTCCGCGAGCAGCGTAAAGTTCGGGGACCCCGTACCGGTGACGATGATCGGAATTTGCATGAGAACCCAACCATTCGGAGCGACACCGTAATCCAGTCTCTCCGTCTGCCCTAACGGCGTACCGCATGAGGTTTGGATCGTGCTTTCCTGTCCGGCATAGGTAACAAGGTTGGGATAAGGAGAAACGCTGTCTTCGACTTTTCGGATGTCCCAACCGGAGCCCTTCGGCGCAACGGTTGCTATTTCGCCGTCGAACATGATCTGCATGTAACCGCCGCTCAGGCCTTCCGTCAAATATTTTCCGAAAAGGCCGTTGATGCTGTCCTGGACCCAGACGTTGAGATAATAGGTCGTTCCGACTTCGAACTTGAGCGGGTCGGCATCGGGATCCGGCAAACTCGGCATCGGCATGTTATACGAGTCTTTGGGATCCTGATTCGCGATCGGAGTCGTGGTCGGCTCGATGTAAATCGTCGTCGTATACTGCTCTTCCAAGCGGATCGAGATGGTCGCGTCCAGCTCCTGATCCTGATCGTCGATGACCTTCAAGGTGAGGATCACCGGGGAGTAATCGGCGGACTTCGTGTAACTTTCGTTCCCGATATAATCGACCTTGATCGGATCGGTGATCGCATTTCCCGCCAGCGCTTCGATGTCCCCAAGGTTCGTGAGGAATTCCGATTTGACGCCCGTTTGAAAACCGGACGAAACACTCACCAGAGTGTACCTCAATCCCGATCCGGAGAAGTACTCGTCCAGATCGAGGTATTTCGTGCCGGGATCACCCTTCATCGAGACGGTCATTTCGGTCTCGGTCTGGACCGGGCCGCGGGTGATGGCGGTGATCTTGATCGTCATATTGGCGGAAACCGTTTCCGCATTGGCCGCTCCGCTGTTGTCCCTGATCGTGAAGGCGAACACGGCGTTGACGAACTCGGTCGGCTGCAAGCCGTCGATCTCATCGGCGAGCATCGCATCGGGCGTAAATTCCAACGTCGCGGGATCAATGACCTTGAGGACCCCGAGCAGAGTGTCCGCGACACCCTTGTAGGTCCCGCGAATCTCGATGGTTTCCCCGACGGTCCGGGCGGAACCGTTGATCGTCGCGAAAACATGCGTATCGCCGACGTTGCGGTCGGTCACCAAATCGCCGGCCCGGAACGTGATCGCCGTATCGGCGACGGTGGTCGGATTCAACTTCGTCTGGTCGATCACCGGGGTCTTGTTAATCCCCTTGACCTTGACTTCGAGCGTTTTGTAGTCCGTCGCACTGCCGGAGACCGCTCCGAAATTATCCTCGACATAGAAGTGGAAACCGAGCGTCTCGATCACCCCTTCCTGGAGTTTGTCGTACCGGTTGCCGACGACGATATCAAAGACGAAATCGAGGCTCGTCCCGTCGGCGCCCAATTTCACGGTGCAGGCGTACTCGTCGAACCGGATGCCCGCCGTCGTTACGACCGCGAAGCCGCCGGTGAGCGCCGCCAGATAAATCGTGTGCGTATCGGGAATCGGCAAAATGTCCGGATCGGTAAAGAACTTGTTGAACGGAACGTTGACCGTGGTGGTGGCGGTCGTTCCGGACGCCGGGTTGGCGACTTGCACCGCATCGGCATCGGGCATCGTGTAATCGTTCCCGACTGGCGTGTCGTTCAATCCCTTGACGGTGATCGTGTGCGTCAATTCGGCGGTTTCGGCGTTGGCCGCCCCGCTGTTGTCCGTCACCTTATAGGTAAAGGATTCCATCACCGTTCCGTTCTGAACGATGTTGCCTGCATGGGTGCTCGCATCGAAGGTGAGCGACCCGTCGAGGTTCCACATCATTCGAGAGCCGTTCGGGCTGACGACCCAGGTTTCGCCGTCGCAAGGGAGTTGTTGGCCGGCGAAAACGACGCTGGTGAACGCGAATTGGAGGTTGTCTCCCTTGTTGACGTCCTTCACCAAATCGGTCGGATAGATCGTAATTTTGCCGGTTTCCAACACTTCCTTCTTGTTGGTTTGGACATCGTCTCGGGGAACCGGTGCTTTGTTGACACCTTGAACCTTGACGGTGATATTGGCCACATCGGATTCGGCGCCATGCTCGTCCTTGATCACGTAGGAGAAGATGTCCGCGAGAAACACATCCGCTTTCTCTTTGAGCGTGTAGAACGGGTTCGAGGTGTCCGCCGTCGAATTCGGGATGTACGTAAGCGACATTCCGTCGGTCGCGACGATCACCGTCGCTCCGCTCGGGAGCGTGATCGTCCGTTGAGCCACGGTCCCGGCGAGGAACGCGGCGTCGATCGTCGTTCCGGCAATCTTCGCGAACGTGAGCTGTGCCCCGTTGTCCGGATCGAGAGACTTATGGGCGGCGATCAGATCGGCGACCGTGATCACGATCCCGGTCGTACTGTCGGCCGGTGCAGGGGTGCCGTGTTCGTAATCGAACGCTTGCGGAACTGTGTTCACTCCGGCGATACCGACGTTGACGAGGCCGAGCGAAGACAGCCCGGTCGTTTCGTCCGTAACGACGTATTCGAATACCAGATTGAGCGTTTCGCCCTGGGCAATGAAACCGAACACGTTCGTTCGCGGTTGCAAGACGAAGTTGCCGGTGGCGAAAGCCGCGGGATCGATATAACCCATCATGCTGAGCTTGTTGAACAGCTCTGTAGGAATGTCCGCTCCGCCGATCTGGGCCGAGTTCAACCGAAGGGCGCTGAATTCCCAAGGATCGCCGGCGGGATTCAGGCTCTCATCGATATCGTTCCCTCCCTCGGTGCCTGAAGTGCTTACAGGAGCGACGACGGGTGCCGTACCGATGCTCTCGATCGCGACCGTCGCCGTAAACGTCGCCGTATCGGTCGGGTCGTTGTCGTTGACGATCGTGATCTCGAATTTGTAAAACGCGACGTCGGTCCAATCGACCGTGTTGTCGGCGACGATGTAAAGGTATCCGTTGTCGTCGAGCGACCAGGTCGGCTGGATTGCCGGCTGTACCGCCAACGGGTCGCCGTTCGAATCGCAGGCGACGATCGTTGCCGGATTGATCGAGAAAAAGTAACGCTCGGCCCAATCGTGGGTGTAGGCGATCGCCCCGACGAATTTCGGCGTCGTCGCCTCTTCCTCGTAGGAATACGTAAAGGACTGATCCGCGGCGGCGACATCGGTCCGGACCCCTTCGACGGTCAGGACGATCGTCCCGGCCGCCGAATTTCCCGACGGACGGTTGTCGGAGATCGTATACTCGATGTAAACGAGCGCCGTTTCCCCGGCGGCGAGGTAATCGAAATCGCCGTTCGGCTTGAACGTCCAGGTTTTGCTCGCCGCATCGTACGAAAGCGTTCCGGTCCCGAGGGCGTTGAACCCGGCGACATTGATGTCGACGATGTATTGGCCCGAGAGCGGATTGTCGTTGAAGTCCGGGTCGGACCAGTTCGTGTTCGAGAGAATGCCCTCGGCGGTGAGGTCCAATCCGATCGCGGAATCGGCCTTGACGACATCATAATCGTCAAGCGGATCCTTCAAACGTTCCGGCGGGTCGTTGACGCCGTTGATCGTCAGTTCCACATATCCGGTGTCGTCGGAAACCGAGCCGGCTTCCCATTCGGTACCGTTGTCGATCTTGTCGCCGACCTTGTACGATATCGTAAACGTAACCGATTGGCCTTCGCCGAGGCGTTGGTACACCTCATCCATGAACCGGAAAACGATTTGTCCGGCGTCGTTGACGTTGAACATTCCCGCGTTGTAGCCGATGTCACCATCATTGATATCGATGTTGTCGAACAAAGCGTCGACGAAGGCCTGCAGTTCGGCCTGCTTTGCCGCGTAATCCGGGTCGCTCGGGTCCAGCCCGCAGTCGACGGTCCAGCCGAACGTGCTCTGATCAAGGATCGGGAATTGCGGCACTTCATCGACGTTGGTCCAAAGATCGAGTACGTCGATCGGCGTATTCGAGTCGGTTTCCGAAACCGATTCCGTGGTCGTATCATCGTCCGGGTCGATCAATTGCGGCTTGTGTTTGGCGCCGGTGACATTGAATTTGAATGTCCCTTCGGTCGATTCGAGCGGCGTCGTCGGAGCATCGTCCTGAATGGTGAACGTAAACGTATCCGTAAGGATCGTTGTATAAGGCACTTTCCCGGCCAGGTATTCGACGGTCCCGTCGGCCTTGAGCGTCAGGATCGCCCCGCTCGCGAGCGTCAGCGTCTGATCGGACGTTCCGTTGTAGGTCAGCGTCGTTCCCTCGGCGGTGATCGTGTAAAAATGAAGCTGATCGCCCGTGTTCGGGTCGGTCGCGTAATCGCTCGCCTGCAAAACGATCGCGGTCGCGCTCTCGACGATGTTGCGGGAGAACCAGTCTTGCCCGACCGGATAATCGTCGAGAATCGGAGCCTTGTTCGTTCCTGTCAGATTGATTGTAACCGTTGCAGCCGCGCTTTCGGCATCAGTCGCGCCGGAATCGTCCTTGACGTAAAGCTGGAACGTATCGGTCGTGGTCGCATCTTCCCGCAAGTGATACAGTTCGGTGTCGGCCGCATTGTTCGGCGTGTAGACGAACGATTTGCCGTCGGCGGCGACGACGACCTTGCCCTTCGCGGTGTTGACGGTTCGGGCGGCTTCGTCGCCGCTCAGGTTGACCGTGGTGTCGTTGATCTTGGTGATCACATGCGTATCGGCCCAGTCGGCATCCGCGAAAACGATCGTGTTCGTACCCGCCGTTTTGGAAATCGTCAGCGTAACCGGCGTATCGACATTCGTGCTCGCCGAACCCGCGTCGACTTCCGGCTGGTCGTTCTTGCCGGTCACTTCGAGCGTGATATTGCCCGTCGTTTCCAAATCATACGTGGAGTCCTTGATCTGGTAGGTAAAGGTCAAGGTCCCCTTCTGTCCTTCGCTGAGGAATTGGAAGATTTCCGTAAACTGCGTCGTACTCGAAGAAAGATTGAGCGTGAAGTCGACCTTGTTCGGATCGGTTGCGTCCTTGCTCAACGCGATCAAACCGATCAGGTAATCCTGTTGGGCCGACGTCAACGTAATTTCCCCGGCCGGGAACGTTTTGTGAGCTTCGTAACTCAATGTTCCGTTCGTAGCGAGGGAGCCGGAGACGATGCTCCAACCGGACCCGTCGGCTTGTGAGGCGGCAAAACCGCTGACGGCGGCCGAGCCGCTCGCCGAAGTGGTATCCTTTTCGCCGGCGGCAAGCGTTCCGTCCGCAACGGCCGTCTTCGCCAAATGCAGCGTTACATCGGCCTGCAAATCCTGGGTTTCCGTTCCGGTCGTAAACGTCGCCTTGACGGTAAAGATGTAATCCCGTTGCGCCAATCCGGCGATGTCCGCTTCGGCGACCGTGATTTTCCCGTCCGCCGAGATGCTGAACTTGCTCAACACGTCCGAGGGAATCGCAGTCCCATCCGAATACTTGCCGGAAAGAATCGCGTAGGCAACCGTCGTGCCGGCCGGTTTCGTAACAACCAACGCCGTACTGCTGCTGACCACGCCGCCGCTTGCCGGAGCGTCCGGGGTCATGTACAAAGCCTGATTGTCGAACGCAACGGCACTCGCCTTGATCGTCGCGGTCGCGGTTTTCGCATCCGAATTTCCGTCCGTGTCGGTCGCCTGGTACTGGATCGAAACGCTTTTGTCCGCGGAGATCCCTTCGTACAGGGAAGAATCAACCGTCGACCAGATCAGTTCCCAGGTTGTCGTGTTCAATTTGAATTTGCCCAACCCGGCGACGGTCGCGGATTCGGTCCCGTCCGTCGGGATGGTGACATACGTCGAGGCCCCGGAGAGCCGGATTTCGTACTTGAGCGTGCTCTTTGTCCCGGAATAGCTGACGGTCCAGCCGGTGTCGATGTTGCCCGCCTGGGCCTGCGCGGCCGTAAAGCTGATGTCGCTGACGTTGACGACCGGCTTCGTCGAAATCGCGTTGACCTTGATCGCGAGGGTTTGCGTCGCGGTTTCGCTCACCTGGTTGCCGTCGGCCGCCGCCGTCACCCCTTCGTTATCCTTGACCGTGAAGGTAATCGTGATATCTTCCGCCGTCGTCGAAGAGGCCGGGGTAATGATCAATTCCTGGGAACCGGACTTGAGGGTGATGACCGTTCCGGCCGCCGTCGTCCAGGTAATGTCGCCGCTTTCCAAAACCGCGCGGGTCGCGCTGGTGCTGCCGACCTTGACGGTGATCGAGTCCGGGTTGAAGGTGAGCGTATCCGAAGTGTTGAGGTCGTAGACGAAATTGTCCGTGCTGTTGGTCGTTTTGATCGAATACGCGGCGGCACCGGCATCGAAGGTTTTTTGAATCTTGGAAAGATCGACGATCGGGGTCTTGTTGACCGGGCGAACCGTAACCGTCAACGTTGCTCCGGTGTTGGTCGATTTGTTCTCGCTCGTCCCGGAATCGTCCTGAATTACGAGGCTGCTGAGGACGATGGAAATATCATCGGCGCCCTTCGGGAGGGCGACCTGGTCGGCCGTCGGCTTGAAAACGAGCTTCCCGCCGTAGTACACATCGCCAATCTTGGTCCCGCCCGTGTAGGTGACGGTTCCGATCACGGTCCCGGCCGCGTTCTTGATCTGCATCGCGGTGTCGTAGGCGACGGTATGGGTCGTGCCGTAGGCGTCGACGAAGGAAACCGGCGCGTAGTTGTAGACCGAGCCGGGGGTGTTGACGATGCTGTTGATCGGGATTTCGAGCGTGCTGTCGGCACTGACCGGATACAGCGGCGTGTCGGACGTGTAGGATGTCGCTTCCGGTCGGGTATGGGCGACATACTCGAACGTGTAATCGAAGGTGACGGTTTTCGGATCGTCGCCGGTTCCCGTTGCCTGGAACTGAATTTTGTAGGTCCCGTTCGGAACGGTGCCGGTCATACCGAAAATCGTCTTGAGCTGATCCTCGGTCAGTGAGAACATTCCGTCGGTCGCGAGCGTGACCGTCGTCAAATCCGTTTTCGGAGTCGTTCCGGAAGGGCCGGAAGTGAACTTCGCCTTGAACGCGGAAACCGTGCCTTCCACTTTTCCGCTCAGGGCGAAAACCGCAGTTGTATTCGCATCGGAAACCAACGGGTTGGCGACCGCGGCGGTGATGGTGATCTGTTCGGTACTGGCAACCGTAACGCTCACTTTACCGACGGCGGCGTTGGCGGCGACGGCGGCGGCTTCGTCGGGCGTAATCCGACCGTCGGAATTGATGTCGAACGCGCTCCGATATTGGTTTTTGGCAACATCGAATTCCGATTTGGAATAGCCGAGTTGCCTTCCGATCGCGCCGTACCAGTTCATTGTCGCTTCGTTCCAATTGTCGCCCGACTGGATCGAAGCCGTTTGCGCGCAAAGCTGGTCGAGCGTAGTGATGGTCGCGGAGCCTTTTCCGGTCGAGCCGCCCGAATCCGGGTTGTTGGTTCCGGGCAGGAAGACATCGCACGTAAAGGAACCGTAGGTATTGTTGTCTCCTTGGACGAGGATTTTGTAGTCCCCTTTGGCGAGACTGACGACGATGGTGCTCGATTGCGTACCGTTTTGGATGTAAGTATAGGCACTATCGGCAATCGCCTTCCCGGATGAATCGAGTATCTGGATGGTCGCCGGATCGAGCGTGCTTGTCGATTGGACGACGATCCCGAGAGAGGCCGAGCCGGTGTTGGCCGTTTGAACGTTGATGCTCAGCTGGGTGTTACCACCGGCCGAGGGGACGCTGCCTGTAACGGCCCCGCCCAAGAGGCTGTTGATCGAGAGCATCTGCCGCTCTTCAAGCGGTTCAATCGAAAGATTGAGTTGGTTTTTCCTGGCCCCATTTTTCGCTTTTTGCGAAATCAGATCACGACCGAAAAATTTCTGGAACATCTTCATAATTTAAACCTTCCAAAAGAACCTCTTGTGAGACAATCAATCATTACAGGACCGGCTGCATATATCGAAATGCCGATCATTAGTCCGGGGTACCGGCTCAATAAAAGCCGGGACACCGTTCCGCTGACGACACCAAAAATACTGCCAAAACGCGACATCGATTTACGAACCTCAAATATTTCGACGATTTCGCATCATCATTGTTAAAAACGGCATTTTTCGCTCTCTCTCTTACCTTAATTTGTGGCGAAAAGAAGGATATTCGTAAAGAACATCGCGAACAATCGGCAAAACCAGAACAACCAGAACCCGCGACCGAAATTCGCTATTTTTACTATTTTCTCTATCCTTTTTGCATTTGTCAAGAGTTAAAAAATCTTAATAAGATATTCGTTGAAAATTCGGTTCAATTAGTTCCCCCCTTTTACTCATATTACGAAATAAATGGATTGTAGGAGTTTTCCTGTTTTTCGCCTGCGACCGGCAGGCGGTTTCGGAATTGTTTTGGCATTTCGAAGATCGGTTTCCTACCTTATCGAAGCATACACAATAAGATCGTCAATACGTTCAATACATTTTGGTGTCGAACTGATCTCGACGAGGTTCTCTTTGACGACCTTGCCGTTCTGTTGCGTATGGTCGTAGCCGTATTCGGTTCGTTTTCGACGCAATCGGGAACAAGACGCATGCCGAGGAGACGTTTTGGCTTGACGGCTTGGCAGGCGTCAATCGCATCGATTGGACGTATGACAACACCGGCCGACTTGTCGAGGAGATTTTCGATCACTACAATGACGACTTCGACCAGACGAGCAGTTGGGTTTATGATGTTGTTGGAAATCGTTTGCAGCAAACCGTGAACGGTGTGAGTACGATTTACACGTATGACGTGAACGACCGTTTGACGCTGGAAATCTCGGAGTCGAAGCAGACGGAATACGATTACAACCGAACGCAACAGACCTCGAAAAAGATTTCAGAGGAGGTGACGCTCGTTTCGGAAACGACCTTCGCGTATGACCTGCAAGGCCGAATGAGCAAGGTGTCAATCACCCAAAACGGCACCACTGAAACGACGAGCTACGAATACGATTCGAATGGTATCCGTGTCAAAGCCATTCACGAAAAAGGCGGCGTAACGACCACGACCGAATACTTGAACGATGGCCAAAACCCGACAGGCTACTCGCAGGTTTTGAAACAAACCGAAAGCGTTGGCGGCGTTGTCACCAAGACAACGGCCTACACCATCGGCCACCAACGAATCTCGCAACTCGTGATCGAGGGTGATACCGAACAGGAACATCACTTCACGTTCGACGGGCACGGCAGCACGCGAGTACTGCTGAATCTCGCCGAAGCGGCACGACAATTGTACAGATTCGACGCCTACGGCAATGCACTCGGCTTCAATACGAACGAGGCTTGGGCCGAATTTCTCTACTCCGGCGAGCAATTCGATTCGCGAATTGGGCAGCAATACCTGCGTGCCAGATATTATGATCCCAACACAGGCCGCTTCAACCGGCTCGACCCGTTCTTTGGAAATCTCGACGACCCGCTGAACTTAGAATAAGTCAGTAACTGGTCAAATTTTGGTTTTCGAGGCGTTTCAGCATTCGGGCGATCATGGCAATGTGGATCATCGCCACGCTGGAATCCGGGTTACGCTCGTAATCCTTGCTGTTGCGACGATATTATAGTCACTCCTGCGGAGGCCGGTACGGAGGACGAAGATCGGCGATCCCATTAAAGAAATGCGTAAAATTTAGCCAAAAAATAAATAATTATTATTGACTTTCGGGTCGATGGGTATAGAATGAAAATAATAAGGAGAAACCCATGACGACCAAACGAACCATGACGCTTAACCTTTCAGCCGAGGAAATGGAGGCGGTCGAAGCCGTCGCCCGGAAAAAGGATGTGACCAAAACGGCGATTCTCAAACAGGCGATCCGCCTTTACCTGCTTGTCGATACCCGACTCGGCGACGGTAATAAATTGTTCGTCGAGGACGACGAAAAACAAAAGACGGAGCTTGCGGTTCTATGAGGAAGTTCAAAATTCCCCTATTCGACAATCTCCGGCAAAGAATCGTCGATGCTTGGTTGGTCGAAGGAATCGGTCTGGACGAAATCGCGAAGGCCAACGCGAAGTGGACACGGATCAAACGGCAATACCGGAATGATTGCAAGCGAAACGGTCTTTCCTTCCCGGAACACTCGCATTGGAACTGGGAGAGTAAGGCGGAATACTCAACCTTGTTCGACATGATCCAGACCCGGTTTGGTATCGTTTGTCGAGGTGAAATTCAGGGCTTGATGTTGGTCGAACGGCTGACACAGCTTACGAAACTCCCGCCGGACAAAGGCGAGCCGCTCATTTACATCAAGTTCATCGAGGTCGCTCCGCAGAATCTCGAACCGTTCGCCAATCCCCGACAGTTCCTTGGAATTGGTGGCCAATTCATCAGTTCCGCCATCCGGTATAGTATCGAAATGGGCTTTGGAGGCCGAATTGGATTACATGCTTTACCGCAGGCGGAACAATTTTATCGTTCAAATGGAATGGTCGAATTCGATAAAGACCCGCTGCATGAGAACTTGCGATATTACGAATTTACATGCCAGCAGGCACAAGACCACGACTCGCCGAAACGAAAATGATTTCCGCCCAGCCACCCCAGAAAGAAGAATACCATGTTTAAGCCGAATACCGACAAAGAATGGTTGATGAAGATGATCGAGATGGAAGGCGACGGCAACTGCAATGCCGGGGGGATTCTCGACCGATACGACGAGGAAGAAGCGGAAGCGGCCGCCGATCAACACATACAACGCAAGGCGTTCGCGAAGTTCGTCGAACTCTCACGCCGCAAGATGAAGTTGACGCAGTTGGAACTTGCCGAGAAGATTGACGCTGCCCCTGCCGAGATCATCGGGATCGAAGACGGCTCCGCCGAGTTTGTCGCATCGGGAACGGTCAAGGCGTTGGCGAAGGCGTTCAAGATTCCGAAGGATTCGTTCATGGTTCTCGCCGGACTGACCGTCGAACCGGATAAGACCTTGGCGGAAGAAAGCGTTCGTTTCGCGGCCTGCTCCAATGTCCCCGCCCCGCTGCAAAAGGGAGAGGAAGACGCTCTCGCCACCTTTGTCCAAACGCTTGTCTCGCTGCACCCCAAAGGGGCGAAACGCAATGCGAAGACTTCGCGGAAACCGGCTCGTAATCGTCAATAATCTCAACGTCGATCAACACGAACAGCTCGTTGGCCGGGATCACGACCGAGTTCGAACTCAGCACCTGCCCGTTGACCGTCAACCGGTAATCATAACTCCGGCTCGCCGTCCCGCCGAGCGAGAAGTAAACCGTTGTCGGTCGATCAAATCCGGTTCCGTTGGCACGGCTGATCTTGAATTGACCCGGATTTGGCGTTTCATTCGGGAGTGTTTCGGCAGCTTCGGCATCCATCGTCTCCAGCTTGACATCCCACGCGATGTCATTATCGGCAAGATTCACCGTCCCTGTTTTCTGGAGCGGATGGAGCGTGTAAAAACTCCCATTTGTTTGAAGCGACAGCGTGATCGTTTCGTTCGATTCGACCAGATAATCATCGAGAATTTTGACATCGATCAACACGAATGTCTCGCCGGCCGGGATCACGACCGAACTGGCGGTCAAAATTTGATTGCCGACGCGAAGTTGGTAGTCGGTTCCCCGGCTCGCCGTTCCGCTCAGTGAGAAGTACACCGTCGTTGCCCGATCCAGCCCGGTTCCATTGGCCCGGCTGATCATGAATTGACCCGGATTCGGCGTTTCATTCGGGAGTGTTTCGGCCGCTTCGGCGTCGAGCGTATCCAAGGTGAGCGTCCACGGAACATCGTTGTCGCGAATCGTCACGGTCCCCGTCTTCCAGAGCGGATGAAGCGTGTAGTAACTCCCACTAGACCTTAACCAAGCGAAGCCGGAAAGGGTTTAAACGAAAAAATCTGAAATCCTCCTTGTTTTTCAGCACCAATCGCTGAAAATGGTTTTACGAAAGCCAACCCAAGAAAGGATTTCAGATGAATACGAAAATACACG
>JAVBQI010000106.1:0-6614 GCA_031549145.1 Thermoguttaceae bacterium
GAAAATCGACGATCTGGTGCTGATGCTTCAAGCGAGTATGGCCGCCGAAGGGATGGTCGGCTTGCTGATGAACGTGCCGACGGCGGCTTTAGACCCGATCGTCGCGGTTTTGCCGGCGCTGCAGAAGCCGACGATTTCGCACCTTTCCGACCCGGATTGGGTCGCCGTTTCGACGATCATCCAGGAATCGGTCGTCCGAACGCTGATCCCGAAACTGCGAGAGCTCGGAGCCCGCGGCATCGTCGAAGACCCGATCTCGAAAATCATCGATTGAAGCAAAGCCGATCGATTCGACGAAAAAAGGACGGAAAAAATAAAAAACGGAGCGCCGAATCGCAGACCCGGTACTCCGTTTTTTATTTTTGACATTTTTTAGATCTCAGCCGACGTTGACTTTCAAGGGGAACGTGTTGATGATCGGCTCGGCGTTGTCTTCCGAGTCTTCCTCATGAATCTTGAGGGTCGTGTGCGTCGGGATCGAGAGCCGTTCGCTGAGGATTCCCCGGGTCGAGGACGTGAGGAACCTCGCCAATTCGACGGCCGGACCTTTTTCGAATGATTCGTTCATGGTCTTGAGCACTTCGCGCCAAGGAAGCTGCTTGCGATAAATGATCCGGTAAGCCGCTTTCAGCTGTTTGATCTCTTCGATCGGGAAACCGGCCCGTCGCAAACCGATCAGGTTCAAACCGACGATCCGGCTTGTCAATCCGTCGACGGTCATGTACGGGGGAACGTCCTGAGTAACGTGAGACTGTCCGCCGACCATCGCGAGAAAACCGATTCGGGAATATTGGTGAACGGCGACCGCTCCGGAAATATTCGCCCGATCCCCCACGCAAACGTGTCCGGCCAGCATCGAGTTGTTTGCGAGAAGGATATTATTGCCGAGGCGGCAATCGTGAGCGATGTGCGTGTTGACCATCAGCATATTGTTGTCGCCGATCATGGTCGCTCCCGGCTCTTTCATCGACAGGTGCACGGTCGTGTTTTCGCGGAAGACATTGCCGTTGCCGATGATGAGTCGGCCGTAATTATCGTGAACCGCGGCATGCTGCGGGAAACCGCCGATCACCGACCCGTCGCAAAAACGGTTGTTTTCGCCGATTTCGGACCCGCTTTTGACGGTAACCCGGGCATCAAGATGGCAGCCGGAGCCGATTTCGACATCGTCTTCAACGATACAGAACGGGCCGATCACGACGTCGTTGCCGATTTTCGCCCGGGAACTTACGATTGAGCTGGGATGAATGTGCACCGTCCTTGGCCTTTCATCAAGAGAGTGAGGAATCGCTCCGCGATTCCGAAATGAGTTAACAACAGGCCGGAATGATAGCGAATCCCCGAAAAGCCGTCAAGAGGAAATTTGGCCCGAGTACGGGCTAAATACAAATTTCATTTCCCGAGATTTTCGCTGATTTGCTCGGCCCGATCGCTTCGGAACAACGGTTTTTGGTACCATTTTTTCTTGGGCGCGGCATCGGAGTTCCCGTTTTCCTGAGAATGCGGAACCGAGCCGTTGCGAATGTAGCCGGCTTGTTCGATCAGGTCGCTCGCATTTTGTTTTCCGGTTGCGGAAACGTGCTCTTCGCTGAACAGCGGTGCTTCGGGAAGTGCGTCTTTTTTCGGATGCTTGCGGAATAAAGGGGAACGCGATTTCCAAAAGCCTTTTCCGGTACTGCAACCGCTCCCCGCACCTAAAACACAAATCATGGCGATAAGAATAAACAAAGGAACGCAACGGCATTTGGATTTTTGGGACATGATTCGTTTCAAAGAGAATTGTTTCGAAAACAGGAGGATGTTGTAACGAAAAACGGATCATCGGAAAATTTGACTTGGGTGTCAAGATCACTTTTTTGCGGGACTCTGGCGTCTTCGCCGCTCGGTTAACCGATCATCAAAAAGATTTCGGATTGGGCAGCAGCCGGAAGCGTCAGCGCCCGGTTCTCAAATACGGAAATTCGGGACAAACCCGGCGCTTACGCTTCGGGCTGCTGTTTGCAGTGTTCGACTATGCAATCGTCCTGAAAAATGGGGAGGGGGAATTTCCTGCACAAAAAATTCGGTTAAAATATGCGGATTATATCGTTTGTTTTGTTTTTGTATCGAATATTATGAAACTTTCCGATCGAACCAGTGGGATTCTTTTGCATCTTTCGTCTTTGCCGGGCAGTTCCTGCTGCGGCGATCTGGGGCAAGGGGCACGGGATTTCGCCGATTTTCTGCAAGCGGCCGGCCAAAGTTGGTGGCAAATGCTCCCGATCAATCCGATCGACGGACACCATTCCCCCTACGCGAGCGTCTCCGCTTTCGCCGGGGAGCCGATTTACATCGATAATCAGGCGCTCCTCGAGGATGGCCTGCTCGATCCGGAGGATGTCGATTGGCAACCGAGTGGTCCGCTGGAGCGGGCGGCGTTCAGTGCGGCGCGGGACTACCGAAAAACCCGGCGGCATAAGGCGTTCGAGCGGTTTCGCAACAAGCAGGGTGGGGCGAAGTATCGGGCGGCCTACGAAGAATTTATGGAAGAGAATCGCTCCTGGGTGATGCCGCACGCGATTTTCTGCTCGCTTGCCGAAGATTACGGGACGTTCAACTGGACGATTTGGCCCGACGAAAAAATCCGAAACGCCGATCCGCTGGTGCTCGAACAGGTTTGTATCGACAAGGAAGAGCGGATCGCCTATCACGTTTTTCTCCAACTCCTGTTCGATGTTCAATGGAAAGAGTTTCGGAATTACTGTCGCGAACGGAAGATCGGCTTGATCGGCGATGTCCCGATATACGTCGGCATGTCGAGCGCGGACACCTGGGCCAATTCGCGGCTGTTTCAGCTCGATGAGTTCGGCCGTATGGAGCGGGTCGCGGGGGTCCCGGCCGACAGTTTCAACCCGGACGGACAGCGTTGGAATTCTCCGTTGTATCGTTGGGAAAAGCACAAGGAAGAGAATTACCAATGGTGGTTGACCCGAATTCGGACTTGCTTGCGGCGGTTCGATGCGCTCCGGCTCGATCATTTTATCGGCTTTTACAACTATTTCAGCATGCCGGGGGCACCCGCCCGCGACGATCCGGGGGCTTGGATTCCCGGCCCGGCGGATGATTTTTTCGACACCGTTTTGACGGAGTTTCCGCGAACGGCGTTTATCGCCGAAGACCTCGGGGTGATGAACGCAGGGGTACACGCGTTGCGGGACAAATACGGCTTCCCGAGGATGAACGTCTTCCAGTTCAGCTTCGATTACCGGAAAAACACCGATTTGACGAAGGAGTGGACCGCCAATTCGATCGTCTGTACGGGAACGCACGACACGACGACGCTCGCGGCCTGGTTCGAGGAATTGCTTGAGGATCGGAAAAAACCGGAACCGTTTTGGGATTTCGAATACATTTTCCGTTTGCTGAAGCGATACGTGCCCGGCACGGCGGAATACCAGCGGCAACTTGGGGTGATGCAACCGGTGCTCGCGGAGCGTTGGAAAAAGCTCTCGATCACCGAAAGCGGTGAGATTTCCCGCGATTCTCTCCGCTGGGCGATCATCCAAACGGTGCTCGATTCGCCGGGGAATGTCGCGATCTTCCCGATGCAGGACCTCCTGGGGCTTGACCGGTCGGCGAGAATGAACTTCCCGGGACACGCCGAGGGGAATTGGACCTGGCGGCTCGACCGAAAGTCTTTGACCGGGGAACTGGCCCATACGCTCGGAGAGTTGACCGCCTGCTTCCAGCGGAATCGATCGTAACACGAGCAATAACGAGCCGGGACCTGTGGTCCCGACTGTCTCACTTTTCAAATCGTGATGTTACCCGCTATGAACGTGTCGGGATCCCAGTTCCCGCTCGTATTACGCTCGTTGTCGCGGCTCGTTATGTCGCGATCCTTAATCCCAAGGGGAGCGATTCGCCGAACACCAGCTCTTGCTCTTTTTCGTCCCACTGCGAAGCGTGTTCGAGCAGCGTCAGGAAATGTCGTGGGGCGCCCGATCGTCGCAGGTAGGCGAGAGCCTTCTTCCGGACATCCTCCGCGATGTCGCGATACGGGTCGTCCGTCTTCCGACCGAGTTCCATAATCGTGAAATGATCGGCCTGCCGGTCTTTGCCGTCTTTGATCACCCGCGAAATCCAACCGGCGGCCGTTTCGCTCGGGACGATCGCGTTGAGCGGGCCGGACAAAAGAACGCGAGCCCCGAGTCGGCCCAACGCCCAGATCATCGGCTCGTAAACCGGTTCCATTCTTTTCTTTGTCGCCAAATCGAGAATCAATCGACCCAGTTCGAGCTTCGTTTCGACCGGAAGAAGTTCGAGCGAGCCGAGCATTCGCCAGATTTCGGCCCCTTCCTGCGAGGTCAAATCGAGATCGCTCCCCCGCCCTCGACCTTCGATTAGCTGTTTGTGCAAGGCCCGGATGTTCCCGAGAATCGGTTCGCAAAACGATTGCTGTTGGCCCGGGGTCAGCCCGCCGGCGATTCGCCGCAAGAGCACCCACCATTGGATGCGGACCGACGGCGATTTGTGAAACAGCGAGCCTTGCATCGTCTTCCAGAATTGGTCGATCCGCCAATCGTCCATGGCATAGCCGAAGCCGGGCCGGTAAGCGTATCCGAGCAGGTTCAACCAACGGGCTTCGTGCTCCGCGGAGAGTGTGCGGCCGGCTTCCAGCCGCATGAGCGTTTCGCCGATCCGCCGGAGCAGGGAGGTCGGCCAATCGTCGCGGTCGAGCGGCGCTTTTTCGACGAGTTTTTTGACCAGTTCGGCCGGGCGGATCGGATTGGGATTTTCCGTAAACGTCCGGATGAGGCAGTTTTCCAATTCGTCCCAGGTCGATTCGTCGAAAAATCCGTCCCGGTGCCCTTTCGATTCCTCCGCCTCGAACTCGGTTTGCGTCGTGCTCCGGACGTCGAATTCCAATTTCCAGCTCAAGGCGTTTTTGGCGGCCGGTTTGTCCGGAATCTCCTCGGCAAAGAGTTCGAGTGTCCCGATTTCCGTCAGCCGGCCCCCCAAACGGACGCGGATCATTTCCTTGTTCTTGCGGCGGGTTTTAAGAACGGTCCGGATCGGCGGCAAGGCGGTCAACTGTTCCGGCTCGATCTCGATCGGTTCGCCCGGTCGATCGGTCAGCCGCAAACTCGAAACGAACAGCGGAAAAGAGACCGGCGTCCCGATCAAAAGTTCGAACAGCGGCTCTTCCAAAACGATTTGCCGGTCCGGTTCGGCATTGGCCGGCAGCAGGCAGATCGCATCGACCGCGTTTTTGGCCGGGTTTTCGACGCCGAGATAATAGGTTCGGGCGAGGGCAGCGCTGATCCGTTCCCCGGTGCCGCGGCGCACCATCCCGTAATGGGCCGCGCCCCGGGCGACGGAGAGGTCGAGCCGGGGATTCGCCAACACCGTCGGTTTCCAGGAATCCGCGGGCGAAGTTCGAAACCAATCGGCGAGCACGTCGAGTATCCGCTCCTGCAGCGCTTCGGCCGCGAACACTCCGCCGTTGAACAGCACGAAATCGGGCCGCGCCGGGTCGATCCCTTCCGGAAACACCTCCCCCAACTCGTCCCCCGAATGTCGATGCGCCGTCAAAAACCGGGCCAAATGTTTCGTAACCGCCGGATCGGCCGCAAAGGGAAGCCCGAATTCCCGAAAGCCGCTCTGATGCCGGCTCGGCTGGGCGTTGAGCGGAACAGGCGGGAAAAAACCTTCGAGCAGCAGCTCACGAACTTCGTCCCGGGAAATTTCGATCTGCAAGCTCCCGCCGATCAGTTTCGAGCCGATCCCGGGCAAATGCAGCGTCGTTTTTTCCGGCGCGTTTTTTCCGAGCATCAGCTCTTTGATTTGGCAACAGAGCCGGACGAGCACGGCCCAGGTTCGAAGCGGGAGCCGACGACCGTCGTCAGTTTCCGGAGTTTTCGGCAGCCGATCTTCTGCGACCAGCCGTTTTTGAACATGATGGGCGAGAGCGAGGTCGAGATTGTCGCCGCCGAGAATCAAATGTTCGCCGACCGCAACCCTATGAAAACGGAGCTTGCCGTCTTCTCCGTCCCGGACCCGAATGAGCGTCAAATCGGTCGTGCCGCCGCCGATGTCGCAGATCAGAATCTTTGAAGAGTTGGAAGTGGGGAGTGGGGAGTGAGAAGTAGGAGCTGGAGAGTTGGAATTAGGGAAAAGAAAAAAAGCCTTTTTTTCGCCTTCCTCTTGTTTCTTACTTCCCACTTCCCACTTCCCACTTCCCACTTTTTCTTGGGCTGCCAAAAAAGCGTAAAAAGCAGCCTGCGGCTCTTCGAGCAGGACGATCTTGCGGAGGCCGGCCGATTTCGCGGCCGCGACGGTCAGCTCCCGGGCAACCTCGTCGAACGAGGCCGGCAAGGTTACGATCACGTCTTGCCGGGCAAGCGGGTGTTGCGGAAAGGCTTCGTCCCAAGCGTTGCGAAGGTGTTCGAGATACCGGGCGGAAACCTGGACGGGCGAAAATTTCTCGATCGCTTCCGTCTCTCCCCAAGGGAGGATCGGAGCCGTCCGGTCGACCCCGGAATGCGACAACCACGATTTGGCCGAGGCGATCAACCGGCCGGGGACATCGGCCCCGTGATCCCGGGCGAACACGCCGACGAATGAGCGGTCGT
>JAVBQI010000188.1:0-18083 GCA_031549145.1 Thermoguttaceae bacterium
TCCTTACCCAGATATCCTATTTTTTCTCACAAAGGCGCGAAGGACACCAAGGACAACTCGGATTTCTCAATTCCTTCGTGATCTTTGTGCCTTGTGAGAGAAAAAAAGGAACTGTGGAGTCAAGTATATAGTTCCCAAAACAAATAAGATAAAAACAAAGACAAAAACTCTTGTTTCGTGGAGACTGTTTGAAAGACAGTGGAATCTTGATCCCAAATGCTTACGTAATACTGGATGGTATAAAGACGTTTATTATGACGATTAAACGTAACCGTTCGAAAATTGAAAATATACTTCCATTCAGAACTCCAGCTTTTCCAGTGATTAACGACATTTTCCAATAATTACGTGCAACAAGACACTCTTTACAGAGCGAGAAGTCTGATGAGTTCCATTCTGGTTGAACTGTTGAATCCCAAGGCCCTTCCGATTTTGGAAGACCTGGAAAATGTCGGTTTGATCTCCATTTCCGCGACGGTGACCGCACATGAGAGGGAAAAAATCATGTCCGAAGCGGAAATGGAGAAAAAGGAACAACCCGCGAAAAAAAAAGAGGAAGAGTCGATCGTCGACTCTCTGTATGGTTCTTGGCAGTCCGAAAAACCGGCGGAAGAAATGGTTAAGAATATCCGGGAATCCCGCTACTTCGACAGAAATTACGAATCGCTATGAGACGTTATCTCGTTATCTTTTGGATACGGATATTTGTATCTACCGAGTTCCAGAAAAATTTTGAACCTTGCTATGGAATACTGCCGTCATCCCCGCGAAGGCGGGGATCCATAGGAAACGGTTTCACTATAGATTCCCGCCTACGCGGGAATGACGAAAAGAGTTTGTTTTTTCAAAGATCCAATAATCCGGTCAAGCTACACAGCGCTGCACGCGCGACTCTTTTTATCCCCCCCCCGGCTCAGTCGATTTTCGGGACCGTTCCGGAATAGAAATTGACGTGACAGGCATCGCAGGCGGCCGTCAGCTTCTCGAACGAGGCTTCGACCTCTTCATAGGAGGCCTTGCCTGCCGAAAAGGCGTTCGTCCGTTCGTTCAGTTCCAAGGCGATATCACGGAACGAAAGGCATTGCTCTTTCCATTCTTTGGCGGCCTGCGGCTTGATCGTCTCCTCGACGTTCGGCAGGCTCCCTTGGGCGATGACCGCGAGTACCGCCGTTCCCTGGGCGACCCTTTTCGCCCCGTCTTTTTTGAGGGCCGCCTCTGTCCGGAGACTCCGTTTGACCAGCGAATTGATGAGCGGTACCGCTTTCATGATCGGCGGCAGCTCCGCGATTTTCGTCCATTGCAATTTGGCATCGGACGAAGAAGAAAGCGATTTCTTAAGATCATCGAAACATTGGACGGCCTCGTCGTATTTTTTTGCCGCCCGCAGTTTCAGGCAGGCTTGGATGATTCCGGGAGCCGCGTTTTTGTATTTGTTATCTTCGTCCGTCATTCCGAGCGCGAGCGCAATCAGCGAGAGCGTGTTGGCGTCCCGCCGGAGCGCTTCGGCATCGGCGTTGTAATCGACGGTCCCGTCGAGGTCACTCAGGGCATTTTCCAGTTTCTTGAGATACGCTTCGACCTGGGGTTCCAAGTCGGCTGCTTGCGGATATCGGACATCTTCGGCCGCGAAAAGAGCGGCGTAAGGAGCTTGAGGCTGCACCTGCCGCAGTGTGACCGGCTCGGTCGATGTCGCTTCCGCAGGTTGCGGTTCGGAAGCCGGCTCGGTCGACGGCGCGTCCGTCGGTTGTGGTTCGGAAGCCGGCGTCGGTTGCGATTCCGTTCCGGCGGTCGGAGCGGCCGGGAACATCGGTTCGAGTTCGACTGTTTCTCCGGCGGAAATTCCGGGAGCGACCGGCGGCGGGGCAATAGGGGACGGCGTCGATTTTTCCCCGCAGCCGAATGCGGAAAAAAGAACGAAAACGACAAAAATTCCGGAAATCAAAATCGACGGGCGAATCAAAATCATATGTAGCGTGCTCCTTATTTAAGGCTGTAGGCTATAGACCGTAGGCTGTTGATCTTCACAAAAAATTTCAAATCAGGCAGCAGCCGGAAGCGTAAGCGCCCGGTTCTCGGAGCGAAAGCGCGGGACAAACCCGGCGCTCATGCTTCGGGCTGCTGTTTTCGATGCGAGAACAGCGATCCGCGTACGCAACAAGCGGTTGCCTTTTGTTTTTTGACCGGCTCCTACCTTCGTTTGGAGGAGTTTTGGTATTTTTGCGTACCCGGCCGGGAATACTTCGAAGTGTTTTCGTCCGGACTGGCGGCTCGGGGCGGTTCGAGATCGACCTGTTCTTCGGAAATGGACGAAGGTCTTTCTTCGGTCAAGGGAGGCAAAGGGGTCAATTTTTTCGTCGTATACTCGTATCGACCGAAAATCATCCGACCGGCGCTGGTTTGCAACACGCTCGTAACCGTAACGACAGCCCTTTCCGAGATGTGCGATCTTCCGTTGTCGACGACGACCATCGTCCCGTCGTCGAGATACCCGATCCCTTGGCTGGCTTCTTCCCCGACCTTGACGATTTCGACGTCGAGTTTTTCCCCGGGGAGAAAAACCGGCTTCAAGGCACTGGCCAAATCGTTGAGGTTGATCACGTCGACCCCTTGGAGTTTCGCGATTTTGTTGAGATTGTAGTCGTTCGTCACCAACTTGCCTTCAATATGCCGGGTGAGGGCGACCAACTTTAAATCGACCGGCTGCCCTTTGAATTCCGGCAGGTCGGAATCGTCGATGTGCAAATCGACCCCTTTCATTTTTTGGAGCCGGTTGAGAATGTCCAACCCGCGGCGGCCCCGGGTCCGGCGTCCCCGGTCGGAACTGTCGGCGATTCGTTGCAATTCGACGATCGCGAAACGGGGCATGACCAACCGGCTGTCGATGATCGATGTTTCCATAACATCGGCGATGCGACCGTCGATCACGACGCTGGTATCCAAAATCAGCGGCCGGTTCCCACGGAGATTCTTCTGAAGCTCGACATAGGGGATAATGAAGCGAAAGTCGTTCCTGGTTTGCAGCAACAGGCTGACACAAAGATAACAGACGGGCAAGCCGATCACGAACATGACCGAACGCCGCACATCGACCTGCTGGATGCCGTCGTAGTTTTCAAACAAGGGAAAAATCGCAAGACTCAGGACGTAGGTCATAAACAACCCGACGAGCAGCCCGAAATAAATCGAGGAAATCCAATCAACCCGTTTCCTCGGGACGAGCATGTCTCCGGCGATAATGCCGATCGAGAAAATCATAATGCCGAAAAACCCGCCGATGCCCGTTAACTCGGACTGTACCAGAAAGACTCCGACACCGCTGGCGGCGAGAATGAAAAAACAACGAAGAATCAGTAAACTCATGATAATGACCGCGAAATGAGAATAAATTCAGGAATCAATCCCGGCAAGCTCGAAAAGACCGGAGCCCGATTTGTCCGGAAAGACAAATAAGGAGCGATAATTCGAGGATGAAATAAATGTCAGTAAGATGTGATTGTATGATTTGCAGCAACGCAGAAGAGCGTTGAAAAATAAAAGTCTATGAAAATCATGATGATTCATTGGGCAATAATCCGACGTTATTGTATCATGGTCGCGGGAAGCGAACTACCCATCCGGTGTGAGAAACTGAAAAAAAACGCCGTAATCGCCCCCCGCAAATTCTCAATTTTAAGAGGGACAGCCGAAGCGGGCCTGCCGGATTTGTGGTACGATGGTGAGCGGATTTTGTCGGGGCGAGTCCTTGGCCCGTTTAGCCGAGCGGCGAAGACGCCGGAGCCCTGGCGGGACCAAAAATGAAAAGTTTTTTGAAAACATCGCGGGATTCGAGGGGTTAACTACGGTAGCCGGTACATCTTATTGGACTTCCTTGAAACGCGAAACATTACAATCGGAGAAGAAAAAAATGAAAACACGGATCGGAATTTTGCTCTTGTGCGTCGGTTTGCTCATTTTCGCACAGTCGGTCTTCGCCCAACCGCCGGGTCCCGGCGGGCCGGGCGGCCCAGGGGGCCCCGGCGGGCGTGGGGGCGGGCGCGGACCGGGCGGCCCCGGCGGGCCGATGGCCCTTTTCGGTGGTGAGGAGGGGCGCAAGGACTTGAATCTGACGGATGACCAAGTCAAAAAAATCGAAGGCGCGTTTATGGAGGCTTTTTCGCAGATGAGCGGCCCGCCACCGCGAAATCCGCGCGACATGAGTGCCGAAGAACGGCAGAAAATGCGCGATCAGTTCGAGAAAGTCCAGCAAAATATCATTGGCAAAGTCGAGACGATTCTTGACAAAGATCAATTGGAAAAGGCCCGGACGAGAAGTTTTCAGGCCGGGGGATTCGCGGGATTGGGAATGAACGTGTTCGCCCAAAGCGCCTTGAAATTGACCGATGAGCAGAAGCAGAAAATGCGTGCGATTCAGGACGAAATGATGCGGGAGATGGGCCCACCGCCGGGGCGATCGCGCGAGGAAATGGAAAAAATGTCGCCGGAAGAACGGGAAAAATTCTTTCAGGAAATGCGGGCACAACGGGATGCGAACGAGAAGAAAATCAGCGAAAAAATCAAGGCGATTTTGACGCCGGAACAGCTCGCCCAGGGGGACAAAATGATCGACGAAACCCCGGAGTATATCAAACAGGCCCAAAATCGCCGCCCGGGCCGGGGCGGTCCCCGGGACGGCGGCCCGCCGCCGGGCGACGACGAATACCAGCCGGGCGCCGATTCCTGGCAACCGGGGCAAGGCGGAGGAAACGCTTCCCCGCGTTCTCGCCGCAGCGGCGGCGGGTTCCCGAGAAGAGGCGAGTGATTTGGAGATCGACATCAAGCCGGTCGCAAAAAAGAGCCGCATGTGCAGTCGGTACTCCGACGTAACTTGCGGACCTTGTACCGGGAATCCGTGTGCAAGGTCCGCAAATGACGCTGCGCTATATTTGCGGCTCCTTTTTTTCGCTCGTTTTATGAATGCCGGTTACGATTTCTTCAATCGTTCCAAGACTTCGCGGACCGATTCTTCCCGCTCTTTCCGGACGATCAGCGTCGTGTTGCCGCTTCGAACGACGATCAGATCTTCGACGCCGACAAGGGCAAACAGATGTTCGGGATCGTCGGAGCGAACGAAATTATTTCGGGAATCGACCGCGACGATCCGGGCCTCGAACGGCAGGTTGCCGTTTTGATCTTTTTTGTCGGGACCAACCCGGTCGATCGCCCCCCAAGTGCCGAGATCGTCCCAGTCAAAAGGGGCTTCGAGAACAACGATCCCTGCCGTTTTCTCCAACACGGCGCGGTCGATCGGCAGGCTCGGCATCGCCGCGAATTCTTTGCGCAAGATCTCGGGAAAATCGGGCCGAACGACGTGATCGGCGATTGTTTTCAGGCGGCGGGCAATCTCCGGCTCGTGCGCTTTCAGTCGTTCGAGGATCGTTTTCGCTTTCCAAACGAAAATGCCGGCGTTCCAAAGAAATTCGCCCGAATCGAAAAACCGCTTCGCCTCTTCGAGCGGCGGCTTTTCGCGAAAGGCCTTGACCTCGAACCCGGAGCAAATCGCCCCCCCTTTTTCCGCCGTCGGCCCGATGAGCGGTTCGGAGCGTTGGATGTAGCCGTAAGATGTCGCCGGGAAGGACGGTTTGCCGCCGAGGGTGATGAGTCGTTCCGGGTTTTCCTCGACGAGATCGGCCGCGAAGCGGAGCGTTTGGCAAAACGCGTCCGCAGGTTCGATCCGGTGATCGGCCGGGAGGACGGCGAGTGTCGCCTCGGGATCGTCCCGCAAAATCCGGGTCGCGGCCAGCCCGATCCCGGCCGCGGTGTTGCGACCGACCGGTTCGAGGAGCAGGTTGTTCGGCGAGATGCCGGGAAACGATTCCCGAACGAGCGGCGCGAACGCTTCCCCGGTCACGATCAGAACGCGTTCGGGGGGAATCAGCCGTTCGAGCCGCCCGACGGTCTCGCCGAGCATCGTCCGATTGCCGAAGAGCCGCAAAAACGGCTTCGGCCTTTCCGGCGTACTTTCCGGCCAAAGCCGACTTCCTACCCCTCCGGCCAAAATCACGGCGTATAACATAAAAGAACCTCCAAAACCTAACACGAGCCAAAATAACGAGCTCAAACAACGAGCCGGGGCCTGTGGTCCCGGGTACGCTCATCGCGAGTAACGATACTCTTTATAGACGAGGCAATAAAATTTGACCCGTTGTCTCTGTCACAATTTGACATGGGGCCGCGGCATTTTGAATTCCGCTACGCTTCATACAAAATGTCGCTCCGTTCATTTTTGTCGCCAGCACAATAAAAAGGGACGCAAACCGGGACCGCAGGTCCCGGCTCGTTGTGGTCGTTCGCTCACATGTTCGTTGTGTCGTCGCCGCCGACGTGTTGCAGCAGCCGGTGCAATGCCGCGGCGAGAATCTTGCGATTGTGCGGCTCGCGGGTGTAAATGCGGCAAATCCGAAAGCTCTGCGGCAGGTGCCGGAACAATTCCTCTTCCTCCAACCGCCGCACCGAATCGTCGTACGGATCGAACAGAAAATTCTGGTTCCCGGTCGGCAAATGCGCCGCGGGACGATGCAAATGTCGGGCGATGTCGACCCGCATCTCGATATTCCGGTGTTCGGCGTCCAGTTGCGAGCGAACGGCCGTTTCGAACAGTGCGGGCTCGGAAAAAATACTCGCCGCCTCCCGCTCGCCCGGTCGGTACAACGCCGTCGTTTCTGCCGCGAGTTTCCAGGGAATGCGTCGCAAGAGAAAATCCCGCCAATCTGCGGCGAGCCGGCGTTTGGCTGAGTCGGCGGAGCGGTCCCAAGACGCGACGTCGATCAGCAGCGAGCGGTCCGTCAAAAATCGATACTCGTCCAGATTTTCGAGCGGATGTGTGCTCCCTTCCCCACGAAGCGGAAAAAGGTGCGGCTTGCTTTTCTCGAACAGGTCCGTAAGCGTCAAATCGACGGCCCTAACGGTTCTGTGAAAGTAAATCGAACGAAACAGATCGGCCCGAACGGCAAGGAACTGAATCAGCGAGGAAAGCCCTTTTTGGTGAATCGTCAACCCCCGGGCCGTGAAAAACGAATAATGCATCAGCCGGTTCAGATCGAACGCCTGCCGGCTGAAACCGGTCATATACGCATCGCGAAGGACGAAGTCCATATTATCGACCGTGTACAGCCCGCAAAAGAGCGTCCGCAAGAGCCGAAACCATTTCGGCCGTTCCTCCGTTTCATTTTTTTCCGGCCGCACGACCAGCGACGCGACCTGCTCGGGATCAAGGGTTTCCTCGGGCCGGAGTTCCCCGTTCGGATTGCGGCGAATGCCGCGGATCGTCGTCGCCAACTCCCGGCGTATGATCTCGGCTCCCATCTTTTCGTGGGTCAGCCCGAAATCGCTCAAAAAATGGGCGTCGAAAAAATGTCCGAACGGTCCGTGCCCGACATCGTGCAGCAGGGCGGCGACGCGTAGGAGCGATTCGAGATAGGCCCGGCTCGGCAGATCACCGTCGGCGGCCGTTTCCTCGGCCAAACTCGGGTACAACGTCTCAATCATCCGGCTCGCCAAATGCATTGCCCCGAGAGAATGCTGAAATCGCGAATGTTCCGCCGTCGGATAGACGAACCAGGCGGTTTGCAGTTGGTAAATTTGCCGCAGCCGTTGCACCCAGGGGGAATCAATCAGGTCCCGTTCGGTGATCTCCCCCTCGGCGAACGGGGCGGCGAGCGGTATGTAGCCGTGCACGGCGTCCTGAGAGAGATTTTCCGCTTCGAAGTAGTCTTTCATTTGAGGCTGCAGGCTATAGACTGTAGGCTGTAGGTTTTGATTTCGACTTTTTCCCAAATCGAACCGAACCCAAAAATCATTCTCTTCCGTAATACTTCAGCCGTTTGGTGTTTTTTGGAATAAAACCCCGCTGTTTGTCATTTCGAGCAGAGCGAGAAATCTCACCCTCGCCGAAGATACCGGAATTCCGGCCCTCACGCGAGGGTGAGATTTCTCCTTGCGCTGCGCTTCAGTCGAAATGACGAAAACCACCATTCGGCTGAAATGCTACCCTTTTCCGTGTTCGTTCCGAACGTACCAACAAATTCCTAAAGCCTATAGTCTACAGCCTACAGCCTACAGCCTTGATTACTATTTCGCTCCGTCTTTCGTCAACTTGTCGATCAACTGCATGTCGCGTTCGGCGTTTTCCTTATCGCCGATCATATTGTAGGTGACCGCCCGGTTTTTGTAGGCCGGAATATATTTGGGATTCAGTCGAATCGCCTGGGTAAAGTTGGCAATCGCCTGCTTGAATTGGCCTTGAATTCGCAAAACCAGGCCGCGATTGAAAAACGTCGTCGAATTCTTCGGGTCGATCTCGATCGATTTGTCGTAATCCACGAGCGCGGCCTCCAAATTGCCGAGCCGCGTGTAAGCGACGCCCCTGTAACAAAAAGCGGAAGAATTGTTCGGCGTTCGCGTAATGACCTGCGTGTAATCGTCGATCGACTCTTCGATCATGCCGAGCTTCCCGTGCAGAATCCCCTGGTTGTACCAGGCCGAAGTGCTGTTTGGGTCCATTTTCACGGCCTGGTTGAAATCCTCCAAAGCCCCGATCTGATCTCCGAGTGCGTTTTTCGCCTGTCCCCGGCTGACGTAATTTTCGACGTTTTTCGGAGAGAGGCGAATCGCTTCGTCGAAATCGTCCTGCGCTTTCCGAGAGTTCATCAATTTCGCGTTGACGCTTCCCCGGCAGGTATAGGCTTTGGAATACTTGGGGTTCAATTCGATCGCCCGGGTGTAGTCGGCGAGGGCCTCTTCCAGTTTTTCCTGTTTGAAATAGACGAACCCGCGGTTCATATACGCCTTGTAATCGCGGGCGTTCAATTCGATCACCTTGGTGTATTCCTCGACCGCCTGGTCGAATTTCTTGAGCTGCTCCAAGGCGTTGCCGCGGTTGCCGTGCGCCTTGAGATTGTTCGGGTCGATCGCGATCGCCTTTTCATATTCCGCGATCGCGTTTTCCGGTTCGTTGCGAATGGTGTAAATCAGCCCGAGCGCGACGTAGGCGTCAGCATCTTTCGGGGCGTACTTGATCGCGGCGGTGTAATCCTCGAACGCGGCGTCGATGTCCCCCGTCGAAAAGAAAACCATGCCGCGATTGTAATAGGCCTTGGCGTAAGACGGCTCCAATTCGATAGCCCGATTGTATTCGGAAACCGCTTTGATCGGCTCGTTTTTTTTGCGGTAAGCGCAACCACGATTGAAAAAAACGGCCGCTTCCCTCGGGGCGAACTTCAAAACGGCGCTGTAACTTTCGATCGCCTGGTCGTATTTGCCGCTTGCCTCAAGGGCATTGCCGCGACAAAAAAACGCTTCCGTGTAGGTCGGATTGAGTTCAATCGCCTGGTTGAAGGCTTCGACGGCCTGCTCGTATTCCTTTTTTTTCAGCAAATCCAGGCCCTTGCGCAGGATATCGCTCTCATCGAACCTTGATTCCATGACCATGAAATAACTCCGAACGGTCTAAATTGCCGCCTACCCCTTGGACCAACGCCTTTCATTAGGATAATCCGACAGGCCTCAAGAGTAAATATCCCCCGGACGGATGTTTGCACCAACATGTCAAGGTAGGCAACCTATCTTGACTCTAAATCCTCCCGGAAAAAAACATCCAGCGAGTTGATTCTCCCGCGTTCCCGTGCGAAAATAAACCGAGGCGCCTTGCCAGTAAGGCGGCAAACAAAAGACACACTCAGCAAAAGGAAAGACAGATGCCGATCAAAAGTTGGACGCTTCTCGACGTCGAAAAGAACATTTATCTTGAAAACTTCGATTTTTCCGAGACCCTCGAATGCACCTGCCCGGTTAGCGGCAAGAGAAAATCGATCACCTATCGCATCACGAAACGTCGGCTCGGCGGCGGCCTGCAAGACGGCGTCGATGTGATCGAGATCGACAACGGGCGAATGACGACGGTGATCTGCCCGACCCGGGGCATGGGCGTCCTCCGGGCCGATTGCGACGGGTTGGAACTGAAATGGGACGCCCCCGCCCGAGGGCCGGTACATCCGAAATTCGTGCCGCTCAGCGATGCGAGCGGGCTGGGTTGGCTCGACGGCTTTACCGAATGGGTCGTGCGCTGCGGCCTCGAATCTCACGGTTCGCCCGAGTTCAACGAAAAAGGCGCGCTCCTGCATTCCCTGCACGGGAAAATCGCGAACACCCCGGCTTCGCAGGTCGAACTCTCGGTCGACACCGACACGGGTGAGATCATGCTGAGCGGCATCGTCGAGGAATCGCGGCTGTTTTTCCGAAAATTGCGGCTGCGGGCCTCGTACTCGACTTTTCTCGGCTCGCCGGAACTGACGCTCAACGACACGGTTACGAACATTTCCGGACAGGCCGGGGATTTCGAGTTGCTGTATCACATCAACACCGGCATGCCGTTTATTTCCCCGGGAGCCAAAATCCAAATTCCGTTCGAAGTGATGGCCCCACGCAACGACGAGGCCGCCTCCGAGTTGCCGCATTGGTCGATCTGCGATCCCGAATCCCCCGGCTCGAACGAGATCGTTTATTTTTTCCAGCCGGCGGGAGACAAGGACGGGACTTGCCCGACGCTGCTGATCGGAGAAAAAGAGGAACATGCCCTCGCGATCGATTTCAACGTCAAGCAAATTCCTTACATGTGTGTTTGGAAGTGCCGTTTGGCCCGAGCCGACGGTTACGTGATCGGTTTCGAGCCGTGCCTGAGCTTCCCGAACACGAAGTCCTACGAAAAAGAGCAAGGCCGGGTCGTCGATCTCAAGGCCGGGGAGTCCCGTTCAACGCGAATTCGTTTCGCCGTCCTTTCCGGTGCGGCCGAGGTCGCCGCCGCGAAGGCGAAGGTCGAAGCCGTCCAAAAAACCGCCGCCGGTACGGTTGAAAAGGGACCGAAGCAGGGCTGGGGTTGAGCAATTTGAAAAACAAATCGGAGCCGCGCCCGTAAGGAAGCGGTTGCCCTGTTCAACCGCTCCCTCACGGTCGCGGCTCCGATTGCGCTGATCGAAATTCCTTTTATTCCAACAAACTGCGAAGTTGCTTTTTTCGCTGTTCGATCGTTTCTTCCCGGAGGTCTTTTTGTTGCTGGATGATTTCCCGCAGCAGGTCGACCGCTTCGTTGAAGCTTTCGCGGTTGAGCATCTGGTCGCGGATCGCCGCCATTTTTTCGAGGATGCCCGCCAACCGCGAAAGCCCGAGCCGGTGCTGTTCGGCGATCGTCCCTCGCGGAACGGTTGCCCGATTCTCAATCGACCGGCCGCACTCGGCGAGAACCGTTTCGAGGTCGAAAAAGTCTTTTTCGATCAATGATTTCAAGGGAATCAGGATTCGTCCGTCGATCCGCTCCTGCAAGTCCGGGGAAAAAATCTGGTTGTTGACCATCTCTTTTCGAATCGCCGTAAAACCGCCGACGATCCCTTGCAGTTCGTAGGTTTCCTTTTGCGCATCGCGCTGGGCTCTCGCAATGTTGTAGGTCCCCCGCTCCGCCTGCTCTTCGGAAATTCCGTCGAACGGCGGCGGCTCGGCCGTTTTCTCGCCCGGCGATTTTTCTTGTGATCGCGAATCTGTTTCCGGTGTCGCTTGGCCGTCTGTTTTCGGCGACGCTTGACCATCCGATTCCGGCATCGTTTGAGTCTCGTTCGGTTTTACGTTTGGGGCTTCGGTCGATTTTTCCCAAGACAGTTCAGCAAGCAAGCCTTGCGTCCGGCGAACATCTTCGATCAAGGCTTCGAACCGCTCACGCAGCCCGATCTCACGGGCATCGAGCATCCCTTTGAGTCGGGCAGGGCTCACGATTTCCAGTTGCCAGGTTTCGCTCATCGCGAGGTGCGGCTTCGCGGCGGCGGCACCCGGCGTTTGCGGCAGGGAGTAAGCGTCGCTCGCCTCGACGAAAAGCGTCAGCCGGTCGCCCGGCTTAAGCAACCGCTCCGCGACCGAAAAGGCTTGCCCGAGCGGTTGATTCGTGATCGTTCCGTCCAACGCGGCAATCGGCTCGATCCCCTCTTGATCCGGTTGCGTTTCGGAAGCAATCGGTTGCTGCTCCTGCTGTTGTTGATCTTGACGCTGCGGATCGGGGCTTTGCGTGTCCGGATCCTCGCCGAGGGGAACCGGCACGGGATTTCGGGCGGTCGCGAAACGGAACCGGACATCGACGAGGCCGTAATCGTCGGTTACCTCCCCTTGAACCGGCAGCACCGCGATCGGCGTGATCGCCGTTCCGATCCCGTCCAACCGGGCTCCGACCGTCGGCGGTTGGTCGTTGACGATCTCCAAATCCAAACGAACGGGCTGCCGGTTGGCAATCCCGTCGGTGTCTTCGAGCGAAAATTCCAACAACGCGTTCGCTCGTAAATCGTCGATTCGCGTAAGCAACGTTTCCGCTTCGATCGATTCGACGGCGACAGCCGACCCGCCGTTGATCGCAACGGTCCCCGAATGTAGCGGCTTGTTCGTGCGCCCGCGAATCGCGAGCGATGAGCCCTCCGGAACGGTCGCCCGCCCGGTCGGCCGAAGCATCTGGTCCGACCGCTGCCTATACTCCGGGTAACGAACCGTCAACTCGTAATCGAGAATATTCGGCGGCGGGACGACTTCGATCACTCGCCCTTCGATTCGCGTGTCCCCGGCGATCACCGTAAGAACGACGGAATCGATCAGCTCCGGGATCGTATGCAGGAACGTCCGATGTTCGACGCCGTCGATCGTCTCGCTTTGAAACCGGTCGATTGTGATCGTCTTGCCCCCTCGCGAACCTCCTTCGACGAGAGCCCATTGAATTTGTACGCGGCTTGGCACTTGCGGAGCGGTCGCATCGGCCTTGACGATGCAGGGGAACGGGTCTCCCTTCGCGATGCGAACCCGACCCTCGGCGTCGAACCCTTCGAGAACGATCCGGGAAAATCGCGGCCATTCTTTTTCAGAAAGGAGGATGTTCCGGGAAAACCAGATTTCGGCGGTCTCGGTGTAAACCGAACAGAAACCGAGAACGGTCCCGCCGAACAACATCGCGAGGAGAAGGAGAACGACAAGCCGGCGGTATCGAAACAGGGAACGGACATCGAGCGGCCGCAGCACATGCGCCGCGCTTCGCACGGTTCTTTGAAGAAAAAACGGATAATACCCGTCGGAACGATGATCGTATTCTTGCTCCCGATTTTTCGTGCGGTCGGCCGTTTGAAGATCGACGCTGGTAATCAGCGATTCCCCCAATTCCGGATAGGCCCTTTCGAGTAACACGGCGAGCTGCCGGTCGCGAATCGGTTGCAAAAGTCGGCTCAGCAACCGTTTCCAAACGACGAACCCGGCCAAACCGATCATGAGCAGGAGAACGACCGCCCGGAAAACGACGGACGATTCCAAAAACCGGTCCCCGGCCAGATCGACCCAAAACAGCAGCCCGAGGAGCAACACGACATTCGCGATCCCTTCGATCGCGACATACGTTCGCAGAACGTATCGCAGTTGCAGCAGTTTCAGTCGAATGATCGGGGGCAGCATGAGCGGGCGAGTTGTTCGGCGGGCAGGGAAACGTCGGAATATTAAAAACGGGAAAAGGTCGGCATCCTACCAACCCAAATTATTGTTTTCCGAGACTGTAGCACAAAAATCGCTTTTCATCCCGCTGTTCTTCGCCCCGAAGGGACGACATGTTGACAACCCCCGGCGTGAGCCGGGGGAATGGCGAGTCAAAAGGGCCGCAGCCCCAACGGGGCGTTACAAAACCGGCAAGTTGCGCCCCTTCGGGGCTTTCGGATCCTTGGGACATCGCCCGCCCCCGGTTAAACCCGGGGGTTATCGACATCACGCCCCTCCGGGGCGAAGGGCAACATTGACTTTCATGCTACGGCCTTGTTTTTTACGAGGGCCAAAATCACGCTCCCTACGGCTTAACCCCCTTTTTGTGCTTCGCGTAACCCATCGGCAGCGGTTCGTAGGCTCCGACAAAATCGACCGTCGCCCGCTCCGGAATCTGCTCTTCCAATCCGGCGAGCCAATAACTGGCGTTAACCAACAACCGGCGGAACCCCTCGCTTTCCAAATCCTTGGCGCAGCCCATCGTCGAGGTTACGGCTTTTCCTTCCCGGCCGCCCGGCAGCCGATACGGCTTGGTCCAGAAGATCGGCATTTTCGGGTCGTTTTTGGCCCCTTCGAGCGGCGGGTCGGTCGCGTTCATCCCTTCGAGAACCGTTCCCAAAACCAGCGAGTCGCAACCTTCCGGCAACGGCAGGCGAACCTCGTACACATCGGTCGGGCCGAAGATGTCCTCGCAACCGCTCACGATTTTGTCCTTTTCCCGCCCCGGAACGATCGCCCCGCGGGTTGCTTCGACGCCGTGCCGCCCGTGATGATCGATCCAGGTTTCGCCGAGCACCAGCCGCCCGAAGCCCTGTTGCCAAGGACCGCCGTTATCGTTGAAGTTGAAACTGTAATGCGAATACGTCTTGCCCGTCGGAATATTGAACGCATGGGTCGAGGTTCGGATGCCGAGCACTGGCTTGCCGACCTTGAGATACTCGTCGATGTATCGCATTTGCTCGTCCGGCAAATCGCGGAAGCGAAGAAAGAAAATCGCGAGATCGGCGTTTTGCAACTGTTCGAGGCCGGGAATGTTGTTGAGCACACAAGGGTCGATCTCACCCGTTTTCGGATCGATCGCATACAAAACCGTGCAGTCGAACCCGTGATGCTCGGCGAGAATCTTGCCCAGCTGCGTCAAGGTTTCCTCGGACCGGTACTCTTCGTCGCCGGAGACCAAGACGACGCGTTTGCCGCTTCCCGGTTTCTCCGGCGTCCCTTCAAAGTTCGCCCACTGTTTTTCCTGGGCCGAGAGCAACAGCGGACAAATCGCGATCAAGAGAATGGAAAAAAGAAATCTCATCGTTTTCTCCGGAGAAGAAATCATCCTGTTTAAATGTGTTACACAAAAAATCTTGATCTGACTCATCGTCATTCCCTCGCGGCTCGCCCTCGCTCACCGTCACCCCCGCGCAGGCGGGGGTCCAGAGGGAAGGGCAGATTCCCAAGCTCCCGTCTGTACGAAGGAGAGGCGGGTTATTGTAAACTTCGTCGAAGTCTCTCAACGAATCGCAACCACCAAAAATTATACTTCGCGAAACGCGAATGTTCAATTCTCGAACGGTTGATCGCACGAGGATTGCAAAGTCATTTTTAAAGCGCGCGGAGACGCTGAGAGCGCGGAGTTTTTAATAGGAATATCTCGCCGTATTCTTGCCTGTTTTAGCTATTTTTAAATTTTCATAATATTTCTCTGCGTCCTCCGCGGCTCCGCGCGCTTTAAAAATGACTTCGCAATCCTCTTGCGGTTGATCGGGAACGGGCCTGTTTCAAAAAAGCGAGCACTACGAGCCGCGTTCTGCGAATGTGGGGGGAAGAGTTCGAACCGCTCTCCCCGCGTACACAGTACGCGGCTCTGTTGCGCGATGATTTTTGGTGTCGATCCTCACCGCCCGTTGATCGCGGCCTTCATTTCGGCGACGGCTTGTTGCAGACCGACCATCAACGACCGGGCGATGATGCTGTGCCCGATGTTCAATTCGAACATGTTCGGAATCGCGGCAACCGACCGGACATTGTGATACGTCAGCCCATGCCCGGCGTGTAGCCGCATGCCGTAAGAGGTGATCAGCTTGCCGGCCTCGGTCAGCCGAACGAGTTCCGCCTGTCGCTCCGGGGCGGTTTTCGCGAGGGCGTACTTGCCGGTATGCAGTTCGACGGCATCGCATTTCAGGAGCGTGGCCGTTTCGATCTGTTTCGGTTCGGGATCGAGAAACAGGCTGACAAAAACCCCTTTTTGGTGCAGCTTGTCGATGATTTTTTCGACCGTCGAGGGAGAGGCGGCGACGTCGAGTCCCCCTTCGGTCGTGATTTCGGCGCGGCGTTCGGGCACGATCGTCGCCTGATCGGGGACGATCTCGCAAGCGATTTGGACGATTTCCGGAGCGCACGACATTTCGAGGTTCAGTTTCGCGCGAACCGTTTCCCGCAGCAGCCGGACGTCCCGGTCGTTGATATGCCGCCGGTCCTCTCGGAGGTGCACGGTGATCCCGTCGGCCCCCCCGAGTTCGGCCAACGCGGCTGCCCAAACGGGGTCCGGCTCGACCGTTTTGCGAACTTCCCGGACCGTTGCGATGTGATCGATGTTGACGCCAAGTTCAATCATGCTGCGAAAATTATTAGGTCGATGCCGTTGACTGGTTGAGTAGAAGATACACTCAAAGTCTACCAAAATGCGAGATTTTCGCAAGCTGGCAAGACGCTAGGCTCCGACGAGCGAGGAAAAATAAATGTAAACGGCGAGAATCACCAGCAACAGCCCGAGGGTCAGGGCGACGTCCAGCCCCGTCCAGCTCGCCCGGGTCTCGCGCCGCTGCTCTTCCGTCGAGGTCGAATAGGTCAAACCGGCGATCTGCTCCGGCCGCGGTCGCGGGGTCAACAAGCTGACGCCGACGATCACGATGATGCTGATGATCGTCAGCAGAATCGCGATATACGTAAAACTCGCCGTCGCGAACAGATATGGGGCGTACTTGCAGAAATACGGGCCGCTGGTAAAAACTTTGCCGTATTCCACGCTCTTGTCCAATCCGGGGTCGAACATCGACATCGCCCAGGGCATTCGCGAGAAAAAGCCCTCGGTGGCGACGCTCTTCGCGATCAGCTCCATCACCATGCGGAGCATCCCGAGGCAGAAGCCGACCACCAGCCCCGACATGCAACCGTAAACGTTGACCCGGTTGAGAAAGACCCCGAGAAAAAAGACCGCGAAGATCGGCGGGGCGATGTAAGCTTGAACACTTTGTAAATAACCGTAAAGCGAATTGCCCATGAACGGAATAATCGGGATCCAAAGCAAGCCGAGCAGCACCATCGCCGCGGTCGCGAAACGGCCCATCCAAACCAGCCTCTTTTCCGAGGCGTTCGGGTTGAACTTGGCGTAAATGTCCATGGTAAAGAGGGTCGAACTCGAATTGAACACCGAAGCGAGAGAGCTCATCAACGCGGCCAGCAGCCCCCCGACGACGACCCCCTTGAGCCCGATCGGCAGAACTTCCTTGACCAGCACGGGAAAGGCGAGGCTTGAGTCTTCGAGCACATCGGTCCCCAATTTGCCCTGCGCGGCCAAAGCGTAGGCGATCATCCCCGGAACAATGAAAAGGAACACCGGGGTCAACTTCAGGTACGCCCCGAAAATCGTCCCCCGCCGGGCCGCCCGCTGGTTCTTCGCCGCGAGAGTCCGTTGGACGATATACTGATCGGTACACCAATACCACATGCCGACGATCGGGGCTCCAAAAAGCAGGCCGAACCAGGGAAAATCCTTGTGCGAAAGCGGCTTCCAAAGGTTGAAGTGATCGAGCCGTTCCTCTTTGCCGTCGACGACGGCGTTGACGATCGTTTTCCGTTCGGTTCCGTCGACCTCTTTTTCAACGACGACGACCTTGCGCGGAGCGTCTTGGCAGACTTTCCGCAATTCGTCCCAGCCGCCGACCTGGTGCAGCCCGACAACCAGAACGCAGGCGGCCCCGCCCAGCAGCACGATCGTTTGGATCGCTTCCGTATAGAGCACGGCCCGCAGGCCGCCGGCGATCGTATACAATCCGGTGACCACCACCATCCCGACGGCCCCGACCCAAAAATTGTCGATCCCCGGAATCACTCCGACCGGAAAAATCGCCTTGAACACGATCCCGCCGGCGAAAAGGGTAACCGAAACCTTTGTAAAAATGTAGGCAATCAGGCTGATGACCGAGAGAAACCAGCGGGCGGCGGGGGAATAGCGACGTTCGAGAAATTCCGGCATCGTAAAGACGCCGCTTCGGAGATAGAACGGCACCATGATCCAACCGAGCACGAGCAGACACCAGGCGTGCAGTTCGTAATGGGCCATTGCCATTCCGTCGTGGGCTCCGGTCCCGGCCAGGCCGACGAGGTGCTCGGAGCCGATATTCGAGGCGAACAGCGAGCAACCGATCACGAACCAGCCGGCGTGTTTCCCGGCCAGGAAGTATTCCTTGGAGTTGTCGGTTTTTTGGAGAATGACCCACCAGGCCACTCCGAGAAGA
>JAVBQI010000207.1:0-8881 GCA_031549145.1 Thermoguttaceae bacterium
TCGCGGACGGTACCGCCCTTGGCGATATCGGCGTAGGATTTAACCTTGGCGAGCCCCTTGGTCGCCTGGACGGCGAGGATCGCGCTGGTGAGGGTCGTTTTGCCGTGGTCGATGTGACCGATCGTTCCCACGTTCACGTGAGGTTTCGTTCTCTGAAATACGTCTTTTGCCATTGGAAAGTTCTCCTAAAAACTTTTGAAATTGAAAATTGAAAATTGAAAATTGAAAATTTTGGAATCGTTCGAGTACGAATAAAAAGCCGGGAGAGCGAACCTCTCCGAGGCGACTTTCAATGGGATCTATGAATTTTCCATTTTCCTTTTTCAATTAAAAAAATAACGAGAGCTGCTGGTGGGAATCGAACCCACGACCTCGTCCTTACCAAGGACGTGCTCTACCGACTGAGCTACGGCAGCGGAGCGGGTGAAGGGAATCGAACCCTCGTCTTTAGCTTGGAAGGCTATGGCTCTACCATTGAGCTACACCCGCCGGTAGAAATTGAAAATTGACAATTGACAATTGACAATTAAGATGCGAAATCGTCGTGACCCACGGAAACGAGAATTCACGTCCTTGTATTTTCAATTTTCCATTTTCAATTTTCAATTCCCAAAAAAATGGGGGATGGAGGATTCGAACCTCCGAAGTCGTTGACAACAGATTTACAGTCTGCCCCCTTTGACCGCTCGGGAAATCCCCCCTGAAGAAGTGAGAAGTAGGAAGTGGGAAGTGGGAAGTTATTACAACTTTCCACTTCCTGCTTTCCACTGTTCACTTCCTCGCATCAGCAGAGCTAGTGGGGGGACTTGAACCCTCAACCTGTTGATTACAAATCAACTGCTCTGCCAATTGAGCTACACTAGCGTAAGTTTTACCGATCGAAACGCCCGTCGAAGAGGCTTCGCGAGCGCACCTCGATAGGTAAGGAACCACAATGTCCAGTGAAGCGATATAGGATAATCAAAAAACCGGCTCCGACAAGGGGGGTCATTTCACCAATTCTTCCAGCGTTTTGGCGATAATCCCCGCTGTTTCCGGGCCGGTTCCGTTGGTTTCCGGATAATGCCGGTACCCGAACTTGTCGGTCGCCGAGACCCAGGGCGTCTCCGGGGAAATGTAATAATCGTTAACCGGCAGGATGTAGCCGATTTCGTCGTTGGCGAGGCCGAAAATCAGCTTGGTTTTCTCCGGCAGAATCGAAAAGAGCGGCTTTTCGGTCGTCAATTCCGGGTTGTTGCACCGATCTTTCGGGAGATATTGGCCGTTAGCCAGTTCCGGAGCCAATTCCCCGGGAACGTAAGCGATGCCGATATCCTTACCGATCCGCATGTACGAGACTTCAATCAACATGGTCGGCAAATGCCGTTCCTCGGGCGATTTTCTCGCGATTGCCAGCAAAACGGGATCGCATTCGTGCTCGCCGCCCGGGATTTTCGCCCCGAAAATGCCCGCTTTTTGGGCGAGAATAAAGTTGTTATTGTAAATCGGGATCGTCGCCGTTTTCGAGCGAATGAGCAGCTCCGGCTCGACCTCTTTCCAATTGTCGATTTTCAAGGCGATTTCCCCCAGCTTTTTGCCGTGCCCGTCAACGAGTTCCTGGGAGGTGATCCTTTCCCCTTTTTCGTTCAGGAATTTCGGGGTCGTTTGCATCGAGCCGACCGCACCGTTGATGTACATCGCATGGGTGTTTTTCGTCTTTTCGATGATCTCCCGCGTCGCATGCACGAAATCGCTGGAAAGATGGTTATTCGTGCTTTCCAAGGCTTCGGGATGACAGGAAAAGTGCATCAACCAGATCGGCTTGACGTTTTTGTCGTTCGGCTCGAAGCGGAACATGCTGATTTCCTCGTTCGGAACCTGCGGCGGGCTCGGATCGACGACCATGCCCGGGGCCATGATCTGACCGAAGAAGAGCGTACCCGGCTTGGCGGCGGCGAGGGCTTCTTGTGCGGCATCGACCACGGACTTTTCGAGGAAGCTCAACCAGGTTTCGTCGCAGCCCGATTTGCCGGGCGGGCCCCACATGCCCATCGTGTCGATCGAGGCGTGCGAATGGGTCGCGAAAATTTCGATCCGGGCGTTGTTCTTTTTCGACCAGTCGGCGAGTTTCTCGCGAATCGCGAGAACACGCGAGTAGGGGACGCCGACGACATCGAGCGAGGCGAGGACGATTTTCTCGCCCGTCCCCGGATCGAGGCTGATGCAGCGGACCCAAACCGGGTCGTAAATCCCCTTGACCGGGTTGTTGCTACCGTACCCGGCCATGTAATAGGTTTTGGTGGTGAGATCGGCGGGTGTGAGGTCGCGCTGGGCGTAACCGATCATCCAGTTTTTTTCGGCTCCGCGAAGCAGAAGCGGGCTCGCAAAAAGGAGAAGGCTGCAGCAAACGAACAAGGACAGGCGGCGGAGAGATGTTTCTTTCATACTTTGCCCCTTGATAATGAAGATCGTTTTGGAAAAGGAAGGAACGAATACAGGCTCATTATCGAAAGCCTGAAAAGGAATGTCAAGCTGCAAGGTTTTTTTGGTCGAGGATTGCTTCGAGAAGTGTAGACGCCGAATTCGATTCGAGCTATACTTTGCGAAGTCAAAGAATCGACTTTTCCCGTTTTTCATTTTTTCGAGTCTGGGTTTGTAAGTGTCCGGCATACAAAATGTTAGCGGCCCAACGAAACTGCGGACCAAATAAGGCCGAAGCAATCGTCCTTTTTCTCAAAACTCTCCGATGATGCACCACACTTTTTTCTTTGCCGCCGCCGAAACCGCTCCGCTTTGGATTCTCGATGTCGGAATTTTTGTCGCGTTTCTCCTCGCCGTCGTGTTCGTCGGAATCTTTATGAGCCGACGGACGACGGAAGGCCGGGAAAGCGAATCGTACTTTCTCGCCGGTCGCGGGCTCGGTTGGTGGTTGATCGGCTTTTCGCTGATCGCGGCCAACATCTCGACCGAACAGTTCGTCGGCATGTCCGGGGACGCGGCGAGTTACGTCGGGCTGGCAATCGCGAGTTTCGAGTGGTTGGCGGCCGTCTCGCTCGTGCTCGTCGCCTTCTTTTTTCTCCCCTCGTTCCTCAAAACCGGAATTTACACCATTCCGCAATTTCTGGAAAAACGGTACAACAGGTTCTCGCGGACGTTGATGTCGCTCCTGATGGTCGTGATCCTGATCACGGTTTCGTTCGCGGCGGTCGTCTATTCCGGGGCAATGACCTTCGAGGTGCTTTTCAAAGACATCAACCTCGGACCGGTTCCGCTCAATTTACTGACGCTGTCCTACGCGATCGGCTTCGTCGCGATGCTGTACGTCGCTTGCGGCGGCTTGAAAGCGTGCGCTTGGGCCGATCTGATTCAAGGCTCCGCGCTGATCGCCGGCGGCGGGATCATCCTGTACTTCGCCCTGCGGCAGTTGGGGATCGCCGATCCGAACACGCTCTCCGCCTCGTTCGAGATCACGCCGGAACTGTCCAACCAGCTTTCCTCACAAAACGGCTGGGAACGGTTTCAGGCTCTCAACGTCGACAAGTTGAGAATGAACCTCTCTTGGGATGACCCGAAGGTTCCGGTCACCGCCCTGTTTTTCGCGCTTTGGATTCCGAACCTGTACTATTGGGGGCTGAACCAATACATCGTCCAACGGACCTTGGGCGCTCAATCGCTCGCCCAAGGGCAAAAAGGGATGGTGTTCGCCGCGTTTATGAAGCTGCTCATTCCCTTTATCGTCATTTTCCCCGGAATGATCGCCTTCAACCTGTTCCGGGACGATTTGAAAACGGAGGCAACGCTGCCGAAAGACAACGGAGGGACGATCGCGAAATTCCTCGAAAAGCAGGCGGCGCCGCAAGGTTCCCTGAGCGTTTTCGATTTCAACAAAGACTATGCCAAACTGTATCCGGCCCAGGCGGAAGACATTTTGGACTATAACCTCAAGGTTCTCGGGCTCCCGGCGACGGAAAGCGGCTCGATCATGTCCCGGCAGCAGGCGGTGCTCGCGAAGGTTCGCGAAATCAACACGCAGCGGAACCGCGACGCCTGGGAAAAACGACTCGGCCGGACGCCTCCGGAAGAACCGCTCCCGCCGCTGGTTCTCGAAAAACAGCTGATCGGCTACCGTTATGATTCCGCTTTTCCGCTGTTGGTCGGCAAGCTGATCCCGCCCGGCTTCCGCGGCTTCATTCTCGCGGCGGTTTTGGGAGCCGTAATCAGCTCCCTCGCCTCGGTCTTGAACGCGGCCTCGACCGTAACGAGCATCGACCTTTACAAGGAATACATCAACCCCAAGGCTTCCGAAAAAAGGCTTGTTTTCATCGGCCGGGTCAGCGTCGTCGTCTTCGCCCTCATCGGCTGTACAATCGCCTTATTCCTGGGGCATCCTCGATTCAAGGGGATTTTCACCTTTATCCAGGAATTTCAAGGGTTCATTTCCCCGGGAATTTTGGCGGCGTTTATTTTCGGAATTTTCGCCCGATACGCCCCTCGGATGTGCGGCCCGATCGCCCTGCTCGGTTCGCCGATCATATACGGGGCTTTGATGATTTTCGCGAACGAGGTTCCCTACCTCACGAGAATGGCGATCACGTTCGGCTCCGTCGTCGGGATTCTCGGATTTTTGACCGCCTTCTTCCCGCTGAAGGAGCCGTTTATCGCGAAGGCGGCGGAAGGGGAGCAGGGCATCGATCTGCGAAGTTCGCGTTCGGCCCGGTTTTGCGGCATTCTCGTGATTCTCGCCACTCTCGGGCTTTACCTTTATTTCTGGAAATACGATTGGGCGGCGTTCGGCAATTATTTCGTCGAGTTGTTTTTCAAGATTCTGGCATAAGGTCATCGGATGAAATCTTTTCCGGAATTGACAAGCCTCGCGAATCCGCGAATCAAAAACGCGGCCCGGCTGCAAAACGGCCGGGATCGCCGTCGGGAGGGTCGTTTCCTCATCAACGGCCTCCGGGAGATCGACCGGGCCGTCGATTGCGGTTACGTCTTGACCGAAGTGTATCTCGAAGAGAAGGCCTTTCGAGCTCCCCGGGGAACGCCCGAGCGACGATCGCTTTTGGAAAAATTGGAGCGAAATCGTTTTCCGATTTTTTCGGTTTCGGAAGAAATTCTTCAAAAGCTCGCTTTCGGCGAACGTGGGGAAGGAATCATCGCCGTCGCCGAATCGCGGACGACGACTTGGGACGAGCTTCGGCTCTCGGACGAGCCGCTCATCGCCGTGATCGAAACGATCGAGAAGCCGGGCAACCTTGGAGCGATTTTTCGCAGCGCCGACGGCGCCGGAATCGAGGCCGTGCTGATCGCCGATCCGCTTTGCGATCTTTACAATCCGAATACGATCCGTTCGAGTTTGGGAACCGTTTTCCGGATTCCCGCGATCGTCGATTCCGCCGAAAACACGATCCGGGAACTGCGCGAGCGGAACATCCGGATCGCGACGGCCCATTGCGATGCGACGATGATGTACGACGATTACGATTGGACCCGGCCGACGGCGATCGTTCTCGGCAGCGAAGCCGAAGGGCTTTCCGACCGCTGGACCGGGCCGGAGATGCAACCGCTGCGGCTGCCGATGCTCGGAATCGCCGACAGCCTCAACGTTTCGGTCGCGGCCGCGATCCTCTTTTACGAAGCAAGACGGCAACGGACAAAAAGCACGATCGGTTCCGGTTGATTTTTGAGACCACGCTCCTTTCCGGCTTTTGTTCCCGGCTTCGGCCTGCGGTCCCGACAACGGCCAAAAGGTTATTCAACCACATGCACGTACAGAAGGTTTTGCGCCCCGGAGTGCTCGTTCAAACGGCAAAGATGTACGATCCGGTCCCCTGTTTTCAATTCCCCAACTGCCTTTCCGGACGCGACGATCCAATCTAATTTTTCCCGGTTCGAATCGGGTGCGTTGAGAACCGGGACCACCCCCCAATATAGGCACATCCGGCGCAAGGCTCGCTCGTCCTTGCTCATGCCCAAGGTCATTGTCAGACACCGCTTGCCGGAAAGCTGCCGGGCGGTCCGACCCGAATGGGAAGTAACCAACAAAACCGCGGCGTCTAGATCATCGGCCAACCGGATGCCCGCCTCGCAAACCGCATCGGTCAGGTCGTCGTCCGAAAATTCCGCTCCGCAAACGCATTTCGGCGAACTGCAATTCGAGATGCCGTTGTTGCGGCCCGCTTTTTCCGTCGCGACGGCGATCCGGTGCATCATCTCGACGACGAGAACCGGGTGCTCGCCGACGGCGGTTTCGCCCGAAAGCATGCAAGCATCGGCCCCGTCGAGAATCGCGTTGGCGACATCGGTCGCCTCGGCCCGGGTCGGAACCGTCAAATGATGCATGCTTTCAAGCATCTGCGTCGCGACGATCACCGGTTTGCACTTTTCCCGGCAGATGCGGATGATCCGCTTTTGGGTGACGGCGATCTGAGCGATATCGACTTCGACCCCCAGATCACCCCGGGCGACCATGATCCCGTCGGCGGCATCGACGATTTCTTCGATCCGCTCAAGGGCTTCCGGTTTTTCGATCTTGGCGATGATATGCGGAATCTTGCTCCGGTCCCCGCCGGCGGTTTCGAGCAGGATCGCGCGCAGCTCGTTCAAGTCGTCCGGGGTCCGGACAAAACTCAAGCCGAGAAAATCGAGCCCGGCCCGAACGGCCCAACGGGCGTTTTCAATATCGACAGGCTGCAACGTCTTGACGCTCAACTTCGCTCCGGGCAGGTTGACCCCTTGCCGCGAGCGAACCGTTCCGCTGAGCACGACGCGGCACAGGACGGAATCGGCGTCCTTTTCGATCACTTCCAAACCGACGGTCCCGTCGGCCAACATGATCCGGTTACCGATCTCCAACTCATCGACGAGTGGATCATACGTCGTCGTAAACGTGTTCGGTTCGGTCGTCGATTTCCCGCGAACGATTCGGATCGGCGTTTCGGGCTCGCATTGGTATTCGTCGCCGGGGAGTTCCCCGAGCCGCATTTTCGGTCCGGCCAGATCGGCGAGAACGGCGATCGGCACGCCGATTGTCGCGGCAACCTTGCGAATCCGGTCCAATCGCGGCTGGGCGTCCTCGGGACCGGCATGGGCCATATTCAAGCGAAAAACATCGACTCCGGCTTGAATCAGCGCGAAAAGCGTTTCTTCGCTTTCACTCGCCGGGCCGAGGGTCGCGACGATTTTCGTCCGGGACGGACGCACTTGGGAAAAGACAATGTTGCTCATATGAACCTCGTTACTGATTTCCAAAAAAATTCGAATCGGGCTGCAACTGGAAGTGTCAGCGCCCGATTATCAAATACGGAAACGCGATGTTAACCCGGCGCTAATGCTTCGGGCTGCTATTTGCCGCGTTCGATTTTTTGCGTGAGGTCCGGCTAGTACCCGACCAACGCTAAAATTGTGGGCATCCCGCTCGAACTCCGGCGTCTGCGCCGCTCGGCTAAACGGCCTCACGCACAAAATTGGCTTTGGTGGTGTATTAGAGCGGTTCAAAAGTTTGTGTCCGGTGCTCATTCCTTGAAAAGTAGCGACCAACGGGAGCAGAGCACGGTACACAAATTTTTGATTTGATCTAAAACAAAATGCAAACGGCCCCGCCGACCGAGAGGCCGTCGCCGACCGGGGTTAAACGGCCGGACTCCGGGTCGATCCGGTAGGCGAAAACCGATCCGGAATCCTGGTTCGCGGCCAACAACCATCGGCCGCCCGGGGCGATCGCGAAATGTCGCGGCGTTTTGCCCCGAGTCGATTCGGTTTGAATCAGTGTGATTTTTCCGGAACGTTCCTCGACCGAAAAAACGGCGACGCTGTCATGTCCCCGATTCGAGGCATACACGAATTTGCCGGACGGGTGTACCGCGATTTCGGCCGTCGAATTGTTCAACTTCGCGAGCGTTTCCGGCGAAGCGAAAACCTCTTTCGGCAAGGTCGAAACGCTTTGAACGACCTCCCAGAGACCGGCGGCGTTCCGCGTAAGCAGCGAAACGGTCGAATCGAGTTCGTTGATCACATAGATCCGTTTGCCGCCGTCGGCGAAATCGAGATGCCGCGGCCCGGAGCCGGGGGGCATCGCGACGAACGACTGGGAATGCGGCGAGAGCGTCGAGGTTTTCAAATCGATGTCGTACAGCATCACCTTGTCGGTTCCGAGGTCCGGAACGTAAACCGTCTTGCCGTCGAAATACGCCCCGTGTGCGTGCGGCCCTTCCTGCCGGGCCTTGTTCGGACCGCTCCCTTGCGGCTGCATCGAAGAGGCGGCCCCGCCCAAGGTTCCGTCCGGGAGGATCGGCAGGGCGACGACATTTCCGCTTCCGTAACAGGCGACGACGAGGGATTCGCCGTTCTTCCCGGAACAGACGGACAAATGCGTCGGCCCCAATCCCGGGACGGTTTGCGTTTGCAGATGCCGCAAACCGCCGCTTGCCGGTTCAATTTCAAAAACGTGGACAGGCCCTTTTTGCGTATCCCACACTTCGCCGATCGCATAAACCAGCGGCTTTTTCGGATGTCGGATTAAAAACGCGGGAAAGGCCGTCTCGTAAAGCAGCTTCGCGTCCGAGAACGACCCGTCGGCAACATCAAATTCGGCGGCGTAAATCCCTTTCCCCGGAAAGGAAGGAACCGTATATGTCCCAACATAAAACCGCAATTTTCCCTCCTGCCCAAAACAATGTTGAGCGAGAGTGCAGCCGAAAAACAGCACAATTCCCACGAAAAATATTTTTTTCAAAATCATCATTTTCAATTTTCAATTTTCAATGGTCTTGTTTCTCAATTATTCCCAAACAAATTTTGGCAAACCGAGTCTTGTAAAGTGATTCAAAATTTTGCATCTCAATCTGGCTTCGGTCTTTTGACTTTCTTCGTTCCGATTTTTCAGGGTCGGACCGAAGATCGT
>JAVBQI010000202.1:0-5934 GCA_031549145.1 Thermoguttaceae bacterium
TTCGGCGATGATCCCGATCACGACGCTGTCGGGGACCAGCTGTCCGGACGACATGTATTTGTCGGCTTCGATCCCGATTTCGGTTTTCGCGTCCCGTGCCGCACGGAGCATATCTCCGGTCGAAAGGTGGGCAACCGCGTACCGTTTGATGATTCGTTCCGCTTGGGTCCCTTTCCCCGCTCCGGGAGGACCGATAAAAACCATTCTCATATCAGGCTAAAGGTTGGAGGCGGAGACTTGGGAAATACGAGGGAAAAAACGCTCGTATTCGCAAGGCAACCGGCCTATTTTTCCTTGTTCAACAAACCTTTGTAATTTCGCATGATCAAATGACTGTCGATCTTGTCGATCAGGTCGATAATCACGCTGACGGCGATCAACAAACTGGTCCCGCCGAAGAATCCCGCGACGACGAAGGAGACGCCCATCTCGCTCGAGATGAGCGTCGGGAGAATCGCGATCACCGCCAAAAACGCGGCCCCGACGTACGTGATGCGGATCATCACCTTCTCAAGGTATTCCGAGGTTCTTTTTCCGGGACGGTAACCGGGAATGAAGTTCCCGTAATTTTTCAGGTTGTCCGACATGTCTTTCGGATTGAAAGTGACGGCCGTCCAAAAATAACAGAAAAAGAAAATGAGGGCGATGTAAAGGAAAATGTAAATGAAATTTTCCCCGCGTTGGAATTGATCGGCCAGGGAGTTCAACCAGGTACTGCCGGTCGCCTGTCCCAGGTATTTGAAAATGAACAACGGGAACATCAACAACGAGCTGGCGAAAATGATCGGCATCACGCCGGCCTGGTTGACCTTGAGCGGCAGGTATTGCCGGTTGCCGCCGTACACCCTTCGCCCACGAACGTGCTTCGCGCTTTGCATCGGGATACGCCGCTGCCCCCGGGTCATATAGATGACCCCGACGACCACGGCGATAAATAAGACGACAAGGATGATTAAAACCTCGACACCGAGTTGCGAGGAACTCCCTCCGAGAACGGCATTCCCGTCCCGAAAAACGTTTTTCGCCAAATCCCCCAATGCCGAAGGAACGTTCGCGATAATACCGGCCATAATCAGCATACTGATTCCGTTGCCGATGCCGTACTCGTCGATCTGTTCCCCGAGCCACATCAAAAAGCAGGTGCCCGCGGTCATAATCAACACGGATGTCAGGACCCAGAGCATCGGGATCTTATCTTCCGTGGGATTGGCGAGAATACTGGAATTGACGCAATTGTACTGCCGGACCAAAAGCACGTAACTGAAGCTTTGGATGATGCAAATCGCGACGGTCGCATAACGCGTGTACTCGTTGATTTTCTTGCGGCCGCTTTCCCCTTCCTTTTGCAGCTTTCCGAGCGGCTCCCAAACCGTCCCGAGGAGCTGAAAAATAATCGATGCCGAAATGTACGGCATGATCCCCAATCCGAAAATCGTGATGTTGTTCAGGTTCGTACCGCTGAACATCGAGACGTAACCGAGGACGCCGGTCAGATCCTGGGCGCTCCAAAATGCGGCGAGTTTGTCCTTATCGACGATCGGGAGCGGGATCCACCAACCGATCCGGTAAACGGCCAAGAGACCGAGCGTCAACAAAATCTTCTGCCGCAGCTCGGAAATCGAGAAAATAACGCGAATTTTTTCAAACATTTTAGATCAAATTTCGAGTTGTTTTGGTGTAGTTCGCTCCCGTTGGTCGCTACATTATACCAAAAATGACTTCCGCACAACCTCGATCCGCTCCAGCCTCTCATGAGAAGTGAAAAATGGGAAGCGGGAAATCATTTTATAACCGATCTCCGGCTAAAAATCACTTCCCGCTTCCCATTTTTTTGCCTATCACTATTTCTTGGACCGTTTGGGTTTCATTTTGTTCTTGACAACCGGAGCAGGCCCCGGGAGAACGACGACGGAACCGCCCGCCGCCTCGATTTTTTGCTTGGCCGTTTCCGAAAACCGATGGGCCATGACCGTAAGCGATTTGGTCAATTCCCCGGTTCCGAGGATTTTCAGTTGATCGAAGACGGCTTTGACGATCTTCCGTTCTTTCAAAACCTGCGGGGAAACGGTATCGCCGTTGCCGAAGCAAGGCTCCAGATCGCCGACATTGATCCCGAGAACCTTGTCCGCGAACCGATTGGTAAAACCTCGCTTGGGAATCCGGCGAGCGAGCGGCATTTGGCCGCCTTCAAAGTAGGACGGCATCGAAAAACCAGCCCGCGAACCTTGGCCTTTGTGTCCCCGACCGGAGGTTTTACCCAAACCGCTTCCGGTTCCCCGGCCCAGTCGTTTGTTGGCGGAGTTCTTTTGAATACCGGCATTGACATCATTCAAATTCATGACAAAGAAACTCCTCGCAAGCGTTCAACTTCGTTTTTGGATCGTAATTGCGTCAAGGCTTCGATCGTCGCCTTGACAATGTTCGTCGGATTGGTCGTTCCGTAACTTTTCGTCAAAATATCGTGACTGCCGCAAGCTTCGCAAACGGCTCGAACCGCGGCTCCGGCGATCACTCCGGTACCCGGACCGGCGGGGACCAGGATCACCCGGGCGGCGCCGAAATGCCCTTGCACTTCGTGCGGGATCGTCGTTCCGTCCAAGTGAATCGGGATCATCTTTCCGGATCCGTCCTTGACGGCCTTATCGACCGCCGGGGGAACTTCGTTGGCCTTGCCGTAACCCCAGGCGACTTTGCCTTTTCCGTCGCCGACGACCACCAAAGCGGAGAAGCTGAAGCGTCGACCGCCTTTGACGACGGCCGCACAACGTCGGATCTTGACCACTTTGTCGATTAAATCTCCTCGTCCTGTTTCGCTCATTTTTCTGAAATCGTGAGTGATAAGTGGTAAGTCTCGAAATGAATCGACTCCCACGAGCTTGAACTATTTCTTTTTAGGGGCTCTGTTTTGTGCGGCGGGTTTCGCTTTTGCCTCTTTTTTCTCGGCGGCCGGTTTTTTGGCTCCGGGCTTGCCTTTTTTCGCGGCGCGGGCAGCCAATTCCTCTTCCGAATAATTATCGGAGGCCGCTCCGATGTCGAGGCCGTTTTTGCGGGCGGCATCGGCCAGCACCTGAATCCGACCGTGATAACGGTAGCCGTGCCGGTCGAACGCGACCTGGGTAATTCCGGCGGCGACCGCTTTCCTGGCGATCGCTTCGCCGATTTTCGCGGCGGCGTCGCAGTTGCCCCCGAATCCGACGTCCGAACGAAGGTCCTTATCGTTCGTCCCGGCCGAAACGAGCGTTTTGCCGAGAGCATCGTCGATCACCTGGGCATAAATATGCTTGTTGCTGCGAAAGATGCAAAGTCGCGGACGATTCGAATGTCGCTTGACGGCATTCGAAACCCGGAAGGCTCTTCGCTCACGTCGGTCGTTTAATTTCTTGAACTGTTTCACGGGAAAACGTTTTTGCTGTAGGAGACGTTGCTCCGGCACCTACGGTGCTCGGCTAAACGAAATGTATTGTTTATTTCTTGGTTGCGGCCTTGCTTTCCTTGCGGCGGATCACTTCGCCTTCGTACTTGATGCCCTTGCCGAGGTACGGTTCAGCCCGTCGGACGTCGCGAACATCGGCGGCGAACTGGCCAACAAGCTGCTTGTCGATTCCCTTGACATGAACGTGCTGCTGATCGGGGCACTTGACGTCCAATCCGGCGGGAACGGGCAAATGAATCTCGTTGGCGAACCCGGCCCGAATCTGCAAGGTTTTACCTTGGAGGGAGAACAGATAACCTGTTCCGAAAATCTCCAGTTTTTTCTCGTATCCGGCGGTTACGCCCACGACCATGTTGCTCAGCAAAGCCCGGTACAGACCGTGCATCGCATTCGCGGTACGGGTTCCGGCGACATTGTTGACGCTCAACACACCGCCCGGTTCATCGAATTCGACGGCGACGTCCGAGGAAAAGCATTGTTCGAGTTTCCCCAACGGCCCTTCGACGCTGATCGTCCGACCTTGAATCTGAATTTTGACGTTCTTGGGAACGGCAATCGGTTTTTTTCCAATACGTGACATTTTGAATCGGAGAACAAGGGAAGTGGGAAGCTGTAAGTGGGAAGTTGGGAGTGAGAAGCGTGAAGTAAGAAAAATTTTCTTTTTCTTTCCTCTGTCCTCTAACAACTACCATATTTCGCAAAGGACTTCGCCGCCGAGGTTGCGTTCTTTCGCTTCCCGGTCGCTGAGTATCCCGCGGTTGGTGCTCAAAATCCGAACGCCCAAGCCGTTCAAAACGCTCTTGAGTTCGTCTTTGCCTTTGTAAACCCGGCATCCGGGCTTGCTGATCCGCTTGATGTGCTGGACGACATGTTCGCCGTTAGGACCGAACTTCAAGTGCAGCCGCAACGTGTCGGTCGGCTTCGCTTCGACTTTTTCCCAGTCCCAAATAAAGCCTTCGCGCTTTAGGGCTTCGGCCAAGCCGCACTTCAGCTTGGAAGTCGGCAAATCGACGTGGGAATGCCCGACGCGAACGGCGTTTCGGATTCGGGTCAACATATCGGCAATCGGATCAGTTAACATAATTCAATAATTTCTTAGGCTTTTGCCGGTTTACACCGACGAAAACAAACCGTCGAGTACGGGCTAAATAGGCGTTTACCAGCTCGCTTTCTTAACGCCGGGGATCAAACCCTGATTGGCCAATTCCCGAAAACAAATACGGCAGATTCCGAATTTGCGATAGACGGCCCGGGGGCGTCCGCAAATCCGGCATCGATTTTCGGATCGTGTCGAAAACTTCGGTTTACTATTGGCCTTGAGAATTTTCGCTTTACTCGCCATTGCAATCAGTTGTTAGTGCTTCGTGATCAATAATCCGCATCGTTCTCAAAATTAAACGATACGGCGGGTCGATTCGAAAGGTGTTTATTTTTTCAAGGCCGCGGTCGCCCGAAACGGCATTCCGAATTCCCGGAGCAGCTCCCGCGATTCGTCGTCGCTGTCGACGTTCGTTACGAACGTGATATTCATCCCCTGGGTCTTCGTGTATTTGTCCGGGTTGATTTCCGGAAAAACGAGATGCTCAGTCAATCCCAGGTTGTAATTCCCGTGTCCGTCGAAACTTTTCGGATTCAGCCCGCGAAAGTCGCGAACTCGCGGCAGGGCGATCGAAATCAGCCGGTCGAGAAACTCGTACATCCTCCGACCGCGAAGGGTGACCATGCAACCGATGTTCATTCCCTGCCGCAAACGGAAGTTCGCGATCGACTTCCGGGCCTTGGTGATTACCGGCTTCTGGCCGGAAATCTGGGCCAAGACGTCAAGGGCTTCTTCCAGATATTTTTTCTCGTTGATTGAAGCTCCGACACCCATGTTGAGAATGATTTTTTCCAACTTGGGAACGGACATCACGTTCTTTTTCCCGAGCTTCGTTTTCAAAGAGGCCAGGATTGTCTTTTTGTAAAGGTCTAGGAGGCGGGGTTCCATGATCGGAAAAAAACTTGGAGTGAATTAAAGGTGCCGCGGAATTTGCGCGACGAAAGTGTCCGTTTTGGAACAAAGGCTTTAGCGTCTCGACGGGGCGATTTGGCTCAGGACCGCATTGCATTTCTTACAGACGCGGGACTTGCTGCCGTCAGGAGCGATCACGGCACCGATCCGGGCCGGCTTGCCGCATTTCGGGCAGACGACCTGAATCTTGGACTGCGGGATCGGCATTTCTTTCGTCAAGCGGCCGCCTTGGGGATTGCGTTTGCTGCGCTTGACGTGTTTGTGAATCGTATTGACGCCTTCGACCGTCACGGTTTGAGCTTCCCTGTCAATCGAAATCACGCGACCCTTCTCACCAGAGTGCGCGCCTGTCAAAACCACCACCATATCGTCTTTATTAACTCGCATCAGACCACCTCGCTCGCCAATGAAATGATTTTAATGAATCCGTCTTCCCTCAGTTCCCGGGCGACCGCGCCGAAAATACGGGTCCCGCGAGGGTTTTTGTCGT
>JAVBQI010000149.1:0-9689 GCA_031549145.1 Thermoguttaceae bacterium
ACATCGAAACAATAACTTGACGCTTCATTAGAAAATCTCCTTTTGTAACTTTGGGGTAACTTGAACAAATCAGGCAAAATGCCCAGTCTACACTCTTGCTTATCCTTATCGGCGCCCCTTTGACGATCTTTTAACCATCTCAGGATTTTTTACGCATTTAACCTAAATAAACAAGCGAGTTTGACAATTATAACAATAAAAGGCGTCGCGCCAATAATATCGATTGTCTCGATTACTAATTTAGGTTAGATGTGCAAGGAACTCTTAATTCTTCTCCCAATAATACCACAAGAAATGCGCAATGGGGAAAAAAATTTGAAAATTCCTATTCATTTATTTGGGCAATATAAACAAACAGGAAAAAATGTCATGTATAGTAAAAATAAATAGCAAGCACTCGAAATCGTTCGAGAATTCTACCTATTTTCTTTTATTGTTTCAAGTACCGGAACAGGAATAATTTATTGTATCTCTTCATTTTAACAGATTCTTGCGAAAAGGCAACATTTTTATTGGCCGAATATGGACGATTGCAGGGTCGGGTTTAATACTGCCCCAAGCGTCAGCGCGGGATGATGCCGCTGAGCGGTCAGCGGCTTAGCAGCTTAGGACTTGTCCAGAAACAACCTTTATAACCGTTCTTTTTTACTACGGAATACACGGAAGAACGGAACATACGGAAAAGAAAAACATTCCGCGTTTTCCGTATTTCCGTGTGTTCCGTAGTTAAATCAAAAGGATTGAAAATATTTCGTTGTTGTACAATTGCAAAGGTTATTTCTGGACGGTTCCTTAGCAGCTTCGAAAACAGTCTTCTAAGCTGCTAAGCCGCTAACCGCTAAGCTGCCAATATCCCCGCGCTTACGCCGGGGGCTCATTTTGGAATCACGACTTTGCAATCGTCCCGGGATTGACGGAGGCGGGCTTTGGAGTAGAATACCCTTTCCGTTCTCTCGGAAAATATGGTGGTTGTAGCTCAGTTGGTAGAGCACCGGATTGTGGCTCCGGCGGTCGAGGGTTCGAGCCCCTTCAACCACCCTGCATGATATTCTTCTCAATGCGGTCGGCTCCGGCTTTCTGCCGCTCATATATTGGAAACCGATTTTTCGCCGATTCTTTCCGGCGACACGCGGTATTGAGCGTCTCCTTTTCTCTTGATGGTCTTTTCGCGATCAAAGACATTCTACTCTTTGCAGCCTTGATACCATGACGTTTGGCCGATGGGAAAGGGTCGCGGAAAACTCGAACAAGGCTTCTCCTCTGCGGGTCGACTTTTCTTGGACGGCCATTTCAATTCATTCTGTATTACCCTTACATCCCAGTCTACCGTATTTGTGTATTTTCACATAAAGTGAAAACGGAATGAAAGCCGATACATTTCCCTATCAACGGAAAATGAGAAGAATGGGATATATGAGAAAAATGTTTCTGTTGACGATTTCAATTTTTAAATCATCATTGTTAAATAATGCTTAACGAGAAAATCAATCCGATTAGTTCGTATTCCGATTTACGCTTTTTTGTTTATCAAACCCTTTGTCGCGACCATGAGCTGTTAATGAACGCCTTCCCTACCTCCGAAACCGTGATTAAACGACGGCAAGGTGAGTCGTGCGGTGTGTTATTTTGCCTTTACGGTCCGAGATCCGTAAAATTCAGCGCAATTTGGGAAAAAGAGAATAACCGCATCCTGTTTTACGGCCCGACGGGCAAACGCTATTTGCAGATTGAACTTCAAGGTTTGGCCGAGCCGGAAATTGATTTGTGCATGTCCAATTGATAGGAGATGTGCCTGAAATTCAAAGAAAGATTACTAAACAAGAGATGTTTGCGGCAACAAAGGGCCTATTATAGCGACTTTTAGGTTGGTTGCGGCGTACAAAACTTTGGCAAAATCATATTTTTTTGAAAATGGGCAAGAACAAATCCTTTCCGGCAACGTAATTTTTATAGATACAACACAGCAGAGCAACGAAATATTTTTTTCTTGCAATCACACTTTAATTTATAGACATTTTGGAGGACAGCATCATGTTGGTATTATCGCGCCGGGAAAGTGAACGTATTCGGATCGGTGATTCGATTGTCATCACAGTTGTTCGTTGCATGGGAGACAAAGTGCGAATCGGAATCGAAGCGCCGCCGGAAATGCTGATTCTCCGGGGAGAATTGAAGCAACATGCCCGGGAAGATTCGAACAAGGCGGAATCGGCCCTGCCAAAACGCCCGGGGGCTCCGGTCGATTATCCGCTGGGTGCGTCCGTTCCCTCCCCCGTGTTTTAGAAAATAACGACGATCGTTTCGCGATCGCAGATTCTGCTCAAGCCGCATGTCAAAAAGCGAAGAATATTTGCTGGACGATGACGACCTGCCGATTCTTCAGTATCGGGTCTGGTCGTTGTTGGACCAGAAAATGACAAGCGGGACCATTCTTGCGCTGACGTTGATCTTGAGCGGCGTCGTTTATCTTGCGACGAACCAGGTGCATTTGACAGTCGCGGCCTTTCTCCTGCTCGTCGTTTCGGCTTGGAGGATTCTTGTGCCGATGCAATTCGAACTGACGGCCGACGGGATCACCCGTTGGACGCTCGGATACCATCGCTTTATCGCTTGGTCGGAAATCGGCTCTTACGGCCTTCAAGAGGAAGGTGTCCTGATCCTGCCGCATCGTCGTCGGTATCCGCTTGATGCGATTCGCGGCATTTTTATCCCGATTCCCAAACCGTACCGGCCCGGCGTTCAACGGCGATTGCAGTATTTCGTCGACAAGATCGAACGGGAATAACTCATCCCTTCATTTAGCCGGTACTCCGCGCTTTTCGCTCCAAATCTTCAACGAACCGCCGGATGATCTCGTTGACCTCGCCCGGATGGGAGATCGCAAGCAAATGCCTACCCCCTTCAATACGAATGTCCGGGCTGGTCAACCCGATCGGCAAAAGCGGGTCGCGCGTTCCGTGCACATGAACCGACGGCAAAACCGGTCCGGAAACCTCGGCGGCCTCGGCAGCTCGTGAGCGGTAGGCCCAATCGAACATCATCCGCGAGAGCCCCGCCAACCGTCGCGTCGGTGTCTCGGCGAACTGTCGAATCACCTTCGGCGAAATGACGCGGCGAAACAGGCAGGGGCAAAGCAAAAGCAACCTCGCCCCGCACTGGGCGAGGAACAGCCGGAACGGCCGCAGCGGCGGGCAAAGCCGCATCAGCAGCCAATCGGGGTAATACCGTCTCGGAAATTCTTCCGGCCCGCGAATCGTGCAAAGCAAAACGGTACCGACGGCCCCGAGTTCCCGGGCGACATAGGGGGCGATCATCCCGCCGAGCGATAGGCCGCAAACGACGACCGGGGCGGGCGGGCGTCGGTCCAGCTCGGCCCGGATCGACGCGGCGAAGCGGACGGCGTATTGTTCCAACGATTCGCACGGCAGCGGATCGATCCAATCGGCGGCATACGCTTCCGGAAAGGCCGCCGTCTGGTGCTTGAACAGTCGGTGATCCGCCCCGAGACCTGGCAGAAAGACAAGCGTTGATTTCATTGACACGACTCTTCGAGATGGTTAAAAAATCCGGCGACTTCAACGCCGTGCTTTGCGGCAAGTCCGAGAAACTCTTCTTTGACCGACTCCCAATACTCCCGGCTGCGAATTTCCCGGTCGAACGCCGGTCGCAATGTTCGGTCGTAGGATGAGACCGCCCGGAGGATGGCCGGCAGGTTGCCGCAACGCAAATTCAGCGTTTCGCCGTACACGTATTCGACGATCCCTTCGAGCGAGGAGAAGATCGTCGGCAAATCCGTAATCCCGGGCAAAAGCGGTCCGGGAAACGCATACGTCCGAATCCCTTCCTCATGCAGTTCCCGCAAGGCTGAAAAACGTTGCCGGATCGGCGAGCAGTACGGCTCGATAAATCGCCTTGCTTTCTCGTTGGGAAGTGAAATCGAAAACCCGACCGAGGCGCCGGAAATCTTTTTCAGCAGATCGACATCACGCAGCACCAAATCGGATTTCGTGAGAATCGAGGCCCGAAAGCCGCGTTCCGGAGCGGCGGCGATCTGCTCCAAAATCGATCGGGTCAGCTTGTACCTCGCTTCAAGGGGTTGGTAACAATCGGTCGCACTGCCGAAAAACGCTCCTTCGCCCGGCTTCACTTTGCGAAAATCCTTTTCAAAAACCTCGGCGGCGTTGATTTTGATATCGACGAACCCGCCCCACGGCTCTTCGTGGTTCGTAAACCGCTTCATAAATCGGGCATAACAATAAACGCAGGCGTGCTGGCAGCCGACGTACGGATTGACGCTGTAACCGAGGCCGGACAGTTTGCTCCTGGTCAAAATGTGTTTTGCTTCAACTTCCCGGATTTGCATGTTTGATTCGTTCTAAAGATCGCGTCAAATCGCAATGCTCCTGTTTTTTCAAAAACAATTGGCGCAACAGAGCCGCGTGCTGTGCACGCGAAATACACAGGCGAGGTCGAGATACCGCGTGCACAGCACGCGGCTCCTTGGGTTCTGTCTTTTTTGGAGCAGGGCTTCCTTACGCCTTCTTTTCGGTGACCAGCCGGGCGAAATGTTCGAACGAGCGGTCGTAGGTTTTTTCGGCGTCCGGCGGAAAGAAGCAGCCGGGAAGTTGCCGCCGCACCAGATGCGACTGGACGCAATCGCAGCAGAGACCGCGTTTGCCGCAGGAATAGGAGCAGGTGCACTTCGTTTTGTTTTTTTCGATTTTACAGTCCATGGTTATTGTGCGGGTAGCGTTGGATATTGGAGAACACGGGTTGCCGACTCAATGGGGGCCGATAAACAATTCATTTTACTGAAAACCGGATCGACCGTCGAGAGAACGTCACAATTCCGGGTTGTCATCTCCTGCATGTTTGAAACGCCTCTTGTAATCGTCGGGAAAATTCGTTACCTTGGGACGAAAGGTGATTTTCTTCGCACTTCGTATTTCCTCGATTTTATCTCCGTTTCACTTTCAAATGTCCCAGGTTACCCTCCGAATTGTCGACGGTCCGGAACGCGGAAAGGTCTACAATCAACTCCCCACGCCCGTGTCGATCGGTCGGGAAGAAGGCAACGTCGTTCAACTGAACGACGACCGCATCAGCCGTTATCATTTGAAAATACACGAAAACGACGGCACGGTTCTCTTAACCGACCTGCAAAGCACGAACGGAACCCGGGTCAACGGCGAAACGATCCAGCTTTGGATTTTGCGGCCCGGGGACCTGATTTCAATCGGCCGTTCGGTCATCCTGGTAGGCACCCAGGCGGAGATCGCCCGCCGGCTCTCCCAGATTCGCGATTCGGACTCGCAAGTCGCCGTTCAAATGGGAAGTGAAACGGACGACATTCAGTTTTTCGAAGGGCTTTTCGAATCGGGACAGGAAGCCGATCTTGCCAGCTCCTCGCAACTTCTGGGCGACGAACTCTTTCGCGGCATTTCGCCCGATGATCTGGCGTCGCTGCACCTGCTCGCGCCGCCGGAAATTCCCAAAAACCTTTCGCCGAAACAGACGGCCCAGATCGCGGAGTTCCTGCAATACATTCATTTGCGGCTGCGGTACCTCGTCGGCACGGTCGAGCAGAAAAAAGAGGTCGCCCGAGAGAACGATCCGGCCAAAATCACGATCGACTCGCATCAATGGCAAAACCTGCTCGATCTTTATGCCCGGCTGTCACTTTACCTGCATTCGGTCACCGAGCCGAAACCGTAGGGGGCCGTCATCGTTCGGCACGCGAGACGGCTGCATACTACGATTTTCGATAGGAATTCTTTTCGGGGCGGGCGGCTCTCTTTTTGGCGGCTTTGAGCAGCCGGGAAGCGCCCTCGCCGAGCAGTTCGTCGACCCGGCGCCGGAGTTCCGGGTTGACGGTGATTCCCATTTTGCGGCACTTCAAGTCGGCGATCTTGCCGTCGGCCGTCCGGATCAGCAATTCCAGCTCGTCCCGGCCCGGGTACCCTCGCAAAATTTCGTACAGCGTGTTGAGCGCTGCCGGACCGTGTTCCTCTTCCGAAAGCGTGATCAAAAGGCCGCGTGAGAGCTTCCGCTCCGCTTCGTCGACCGGGATCAGTTCGTCGATGATCAGGTTCGCGTCGTCCTCGTTCTGGGAACGGCTGCGGTCAATCCGGCCGCTCGCGAACACGATCGACTCGGGTTTGACCAGGGCGGAATACTGGGCGTACTGTTCGGGCCAAATGATGCAGCGGATCGATTCGTCCGTGTCTTCAAGGGTAAACATCGCGAACTGGCTCGGCTTGCCCGGCTTCGGGTTCTTTGTCGTCGAAAGTTTCAAATCCCCGATCATTCCGCTCAAGGTCACTTCCGTGCGATCCGGCAAGCGAACCCCGTCGTAATTCGAATGGGTCCGGAACGCCTCGAAGATCGGAGCGTACTGCCTTAGCGGATGTGAGGTCAAATAAAACCCGAGCACCTCTTTCTCATACGTCGATTTTTCCTTGTCGTCCCATTCCGGAATGTCGGGCAGTCCCGGGACCGTGATTTCGGGAACGCCGTCGTCTTCTTCGTCTTCGAGACCTCCGAACAGGCTTTTTTGCCCCGTTTTCCGGTCGGTCGCGGCCGACTGTCCGGCTTTGAACGCCCGTTCGAGCACCTGCATCAACTGCGAACGCAGGGAACCGAACGAATCGAACGCACCCGCCTTGATCAGCGTCTCGATCGTCGCCTTCGGGCATTGGGTCGGATCGACCCGACCGCAGAAATCGAACATGTGTTTGAACGGCCCGCCGGTTTCCCGGGCAGCGGCAATCGCATCGGCTGCGGTGTCGCCGCATCCTTTGATCGCCGAAAGCCCGAACAGGATTTGGCCGTCCTTGACTTTGTACGTCCGGTACGACCGGTTGACATCCGGCGGAAGAACGGTGATCCCCATCCGCTCGCAATCCTCGATATGTTCGACGGTCGCGTCCTTTTTGACGAAGTTGCGGCCGGAAATGTCGCCGTTGAGCAGTGCGGCCATAAACTCGACCGGATAATGCGCTTTCAAATACGCGGTCATGTAAGCGACCAACGCGTAAGCGGTCGAGTGCGACTTGTTGAAACCGTAGCCGGCGAATTTTTTGATCAGCTCGAACAGTTCGACGGCCTGCTCTTCCTTCAAACCGTTTTCCGTCGACCCGGCAATGAAATCGTCCCGGAACTTGTTGATCTTCTCTTCCTGCTTCTTGCTGATCGCCTTGATGCAGGTGTAGGAACTCGCGAGCGGAATCTTGCCGAGCCGGTTGAGGATTCGCATGATCTGCTCCTGGTAAACCATCACGCCGTTGGTTTCCTCAAGCACGTCGCGCATCACCTCGTGCAGGTACTCCGCTTTTTTCCGCTTGTGCTTGACGTCGACGTACGAATCGACCATCCCCCCTTCGAGCGGCCCGGGCCGGTACAGGGCGAGCGTCGCGATAATGTCGCGGAAATTGTCCGGCTTCATTCGCTGAAGCAGTTCGCGGATGCCGCCCCCTTCGAGTTGGAAAACGCCCTTGGTCTCTCCGCGGCAGAGCAGTTGGTACGTCGGCGAGTCGTCCAGCGGAAAGCGATACGGGTCGATCGTTTCCCCGGTCGTTTCCTTGACGATTTCGATCGCCTGAGAAAGGATCGAAAGGTTGCGTAGGCCGAGAAAGTCCATTTTCAGCAGCCCGGCCCGTTCGACGTCCCCCATCGCCCATTGGGTCACGTATTCGTCCTTGTCCTCTTTGCCGGCTTTCTGCACCTTTTGCAGCGGAATGTATTCGGTGATCGGCTTGTCGGCGATCACGACCGCGCAGGCATGGGTCCCCGCCGATCGGGCGAGGCCCTCGACCTGTTTGGCGAAATCGATCAGCTCCTTGATTTCCGGATTCGTTTCGTAAACGTTGCGCAGCTCCTCGCTCTTTTCGAACGCGATTTTGAGCGTCATTTTCGGCGCTTCGGGAACGAGTTTCGAGATGTCGGCGACCTGCCCGATCGGCATTCCGAGGGCGCGGCCGACGTCTTTGATCGATCCCTTGGCGGCCATGGTCCCGAACGTTCCGATCTGGGCGACGTTCGATTCGCCGTATTTGTCCTTGACGTATTGGAGTACTTCCGCGCGTCGGTTCTGGTCGAAATCGATATCGATATCCGGCATTTCCTTACGACTTTCGTCGAGGAACCGTTCGAAGAGCAAGTCGAATTCGAGCGGACAAACGTGCGACATGTTCAACGCGAAGCAGACCAACGCCCCGACGCCGCTGCCGCGCGCGGTCCGGTGTATGCCGCGTTCTTCGGCGAAACGGACGAAATCCCAAACGATCAGGAAGTAATTCGGGTACCCCTGTTTTTCGATCACGCCGAGTTCCCGATCCAACCGGCTGAGCACCTCCTCGGTCAATTCTCCGTCCGGTTTGAGCCGCTTCGGATTTCCGGCATATCGCTTTTTGAGCCCTTCGATGCAAAGTTTGCGGAGATACTCGACGGACGACAATCCTCCCGGGGCGGTAAACGATGGCAGGTAATGTTTCCCCAGTTCCAAATCGCAATTGCAACGGTCGGCGATTTCCTGCGTCCTGCGGATCGCGTCCTCGTATTGCGGCATCGCCCGGAGCATGTCGGCCCCGCTCCGGAAATAAAACTGGTCCGTGTCCATTTTCATCCGCTTGACGTCGGATCGGAACTTGCCCGTGTTGATGCAAAGCAAAAGGTCCTGCGCTTCGGCGTCCTGCTGGTTGATGTAATGCACGTCGTTCGTCGCGACGGTCGGAATGCCCAGCTCTTTCGCGATCGGAACGGCCCCCTCGAGAAAGATTTTCTGCATTTCCAATCCGTTGTCCTGCAATTCGATGTAATATCGGTCGCCGAACAGTGCCTTGTACCAACGGGCGACGTTCTTGGCCCGTTCGAATCGGTCGGAATCGCCGTCCAAAACCATGCGGGAAAACTCGCCCGAAGCACAGCCGCTGAGACAGATGATCCCTTCGTTGAGTTCGGTCAAAAGAGTTTTGTCGATTCGTGGTTTGTAGTAAAACCCTTCGAGATAGGCGGCGGAAGAAAGTTTGAGGAGATTCTGGTAACCCTTTTTGTTCATTGCAAGAAGGGTCAGGTGATAGGAAGAATCTTTCCGCGAATCGGCCGTCCGCTCGAACCGGCTTCCCGGGGCGACATAGGCTTCGAAGCCGAGGATCGGCTTGATCCCCTTATCCTGGGCTTTTTGGTAAAACTCGAGCGCCCCGTACAGATTGCCGTGATCGGTCAAGGCGAGGGCGGACATCCCGAAATCCCTGGCCCGGCCGATCAGATGCTCAAGCCGTCCGGCCCCGTCGAGCAGCGAATAATGAGAATGACAATGCAAATGCACGAACGGAATATCCGCCGTCGGCTCGGCGGCGGAACTCGGAAGCGGTTCCGGCTCGAACGCCCCCGAATCCTCCCATTCCTCGTCCTGCAAATCGATTTCGTCCGCAATTTCGTCGCTCATCCTGTTTCCTTCCTCAGTCAAAAGAATCCTTTATTACAATCCTCCATTCTATGGTTTCAAGGCAAATTTTCAAGTTCCCCACATACGAGGACAGGAGGATTGCCAGACCGCCTTCAAGTTTCACGTTTTGAATCCGAGTCGTTTTGCGGCGGGACAGGGATCGGCTTGGCATTTTTCTCGGACCTCGCGTAAGGTTCGCTCCTCCTGTCGCAGCAATCCCGTCAACGACACCGCGATATTCGTC
>JAVBQI010000130.1:0-15667 GCA_031549145.1 Thermoguttaceae bacterium
CACCCTATACGTTTTTCAAAAAAAATTTTTACCTTTTTGTTTATTCGCGGCGCCCTATGGGATGTTTTTTTGGGGGGGCCCCGGTTCCTTTCGGGCCGCGGCTCCGATTCATTTTTTACCTGGAACTCTGTATCGCCCCGCGATACGATTAGGGCCGGCTTTACGGTTTTTTATTCAACCAGCAGTTCCTCGTAATAGTCGACGTAATGCTTGGCGCTATTGGCCCAGGACCAGTCCTGCCGCATCCCGTTGAGCATGATCGAACGCCAAAGGGCCGGGTTTTCGAGATAACAGTGCAGCGCCCGCCAAATCGTGCGGTTGAAATCGTGCGGCCAGTCGCCGGAAAAAGAAAAACCGTTGGCCGTTCCCCCGGCGATACTCCCTTCCTCGACATCGATCACCGTATCGGCCAAACCGCCGGTTTCCCGCACGATCGGCACGGTTCCGTACAGTTGACTGTACATCTGGTTCAAGCCGCACGGTTCGTAACGACTCGGCATGAGAAACATGTCGGCCCCAGCCTCGATTTGGTGGGCCAACGCATCGGAAAATTCGAGCCGGATCGCAACATTCTCGGGAAATTTCCGCTGCAATTCCTGAAAACTCTCTTCCGTTCCGCGATCGCCTGTCCCCAGGATGTAGTACTGCACCCCGTGATTTTGAACCCAATCGGGGATCGTTTCCAGAATCAAATCGACTCCTTTCTGGTAGGCGAGGCGACCGACCATCGCGAAAATCGGGGCCTCGGGCCGCCGGGGCAATTGCATCGTTTGCTGGAGCGCGGCCTTGCAGAGCGGTTTTTTCTCGAAAACATCCGCCGTCGAAAATGGGGCGGCAAGGTATTTGTCGTTCGCCGGATTCCAATGGTCCGTGTCGATTCCATTGAGAATTCCCCGCAAATCCTGATGCCGATACTGGAGGACCGGCTCCAGCCCGCAGCCGTATTCCGAAGTTTGAATCTCATCGGCATAACGGGAACTGACGGTGCTGATCCCTTTCGCGAAAACAATCCCCGATTTCAGGAGGTTCAGTTTCCCATAAAACTCCATTTTATCGAAGGTAAAATATTTCCAATCGATTCCCGTCAGCACCATGTCCCAATGCCAAAAAACTCCCTGGTAGGCGAGATTGTGAATCGTGTGCAGCGTCGCGATTCGGGTGTACCGCGGTTTTTCCCGGTACAGAACGTCCTGGTAAACCGGGACGAGGCCGGTTTGCCAATCGTTCGAATGCAAAATGTCGATCTCCCATTTCAGCAATTCGACGGTTTCCAGGACCGCGCGGGAAAAGAAGACGAAGCGTTCGCAATTGTCGGAAAAATCCTCTCCCTGAAAGTTGTAAATTCCGCTTCGATCGAAATAATGATCCTGTCGAACGAGGATCACCGGAACGCCGGAGCCGGGCAACCGGCTTTCCAAGAGGCTCCCTTTGACCATTTGATTGCCGATCGGGATTTCGAATTCGATCCCGAGGTCCTCAATCGGGATCCCGGATTGCAGGGCTTCGCGATAAGCGGGGATGATGAGCCGGACCTTGTGCCCGAGCCGGCTCAAAGCGCTCGGGAGCGAGCTGCTTACATCGGCCAGTCCGCCTGTTTTCGCGAAGGGGACCGCTTCGCTGGATGCAAACAGTATGTTCATGGGAAAGGCAAAGGGGCGGAATTTCAAAACAATCCGTCAATTTTAGGTCTTGCACGGACGGGAAAGCTATGCTCCAATAGATTTCAAGATAATGTCCTTTTATATTAGCACAAACGGGCAAAAAGAAGACCGGGCGATTCGGCGGAAATTGGAAAAAAATGTTTTTCAGGTAGTATTTTCCAAATAATCCGTTTTTTCGGCCATCTGAATTTCGAATTCGAGCAAATTTTTTGCACAGGTCAATAGCGAGCATTTTTTATGGAATATCCCGAGAATCTCAAACGTTCCTCGCAGGTCGTTTACACGAACAACGCGATGTGCCGCGACTGCTTTCGCTGCGTCCGGGTCTGCCCCGTCAAGGCGATCCGCCTGAACGACGGGCAGGCCTCGGTCGTCGATGATCGCTGCATCGCTTGCGGAACCTGCGTTCGGGAATGTCCGCAACACGCGAAAACCTATCGCAATGACATTGCCGTCGCCTCGGAATTGATCCGGACCAAGGACAAGGTCGCCTGCTCCCTCGCCCCGTCGTTCGCCGGTTTCTTTCCCTCTTGGCAACGCAAGCGCATTCCTTCGGTTCTGCGGCGACTCGGGTTTTCCTACGTCGGGGAAACCGCGATCGGAGCCTACTTCGTCGCCCAGGCAACCGCTCTTTACGTCAACAAACATCGGAAAGAACCGTCGATCTGCACTTCATGCCCCGCCGTCGTCGAATACGTCCAAAAATACCAGCCCGCCTGGGCCCGGTATCTGGTTCCGGTCGTTTCGCCGATGATCGCTCACGCCGCTTACATCCGCGAAAAACTCGGGCCGGATATACCCGTCATTTTTATCGGCCCTTGCACGGCGAAAAAAAGCGAGGGAGAGAGATACGTCGGAATCGGTCATATCGATTGCGTCCTCACGTTCGAGGAACTGGCCGAGTGGTTGAAACAAGAAAATATCGATGTTTCCGGCTGCGAGGAAAGCGACTTCGACGACGTGCCCCGCGGCCGGGCCCGGCTCTTCCCGCTCGAAGGAGGCTGCGTCCTGACCAGCGGTTGGAGCGATAGGATGCTCGACCCGGACGTCGTGCTCGTCAGCGGCATCGAAAACGTCGAAAAGGCGATCACCGAATGTTCCCCGGGGCAGGTGATCGAGCCGCTGTTTTGCCCCGCCGGTTGTGCGAGCGGCCCGGCTTCCGGCAACTCGCCCGGGGATTTCGCGGCGCGGCGGAATATCATCGAATACACCAAAGAGGCGGAAGAACTCGCTTCGAAAACGGTCCAGGAAAAAGACGTTTTGACGAAAGAGGATCTCGCGTTTATCGATTCGCTCAGCGTCCGGTACGACCTCGCGAAATCCCCGATCCGGCACAAGGAGATCTCCGAGGACGCAATCCGGCAGGTTTTGGAAAAAACCGGCAAAGCGAGCCTCGAACTGCAACTCAATTGCGGGGCCTGCGGTTATTCCAGCTGCCGGGAAAAGGCGATCGCCGTGATCGAAGGGTTGGCCGAACCGGAAATGTGTATCCCTTACGTCAAGCGGCTCGCCGAGCAACGGGTCGACAAGATCATCGAAACCTCGCCGAACGGGATCGTCGTTTTGGACGAGCATTTGAACATTTTGAGCATGAACCCGGCGTTCCGATCGTTCTTCAAATGCTCAAGTGCGGTCTGCGGCCGGCCGATTTCCTATTTGATGGACCCCGAACCGTTCGAGCGGCTCATGGGAAGCGGCTCGAAAGAGGTGCTCGATATGACCGTCGAGCATTCCTCGTACAATCTGGTGTGTCACGAATATATCTATGCCCTGCCGGACGAGAAGCAATACATTGGCATTTTCGTCAACATCACCGGCATGCAAATGAGTCAAACGAATTTGGACCAGCTCCGCAAACAAACCGTAACGCAGGCCCGGGAACTGTTGGAGCAACAAATACAAATGTCGGAAACGATCGCAATGACCTTGGGCGAAAACGCGGCCCGGGCCGAAGCGCTGCTCGAAAATCTCATGGAGCAGGCGAAGTCGGAACAATAGTCCCCCAACCATGCAACGAGCCGGGACCTGTGGTCCCGACTGCGTTCATTGCGAAAAAGGATGACAACACTTGAGGGAAGCCGTCGGGGGCACAGCCCCCGGCTCGTGTTGCTCATTGATTGATTTTTTTGAAAAACACCTCTCACCGAAAGAGGCCCTAAGATGCATTATCCCTGGTGGTACGTCCCCGTCGCGACCTCTCCGATGCTGATCGCCGCGATCGCGATCATACACGTGATCGTCTCGCATTACGCCGTCGGCGGCGGCATCCTCATCGCATTGGAAAATTCCCGGGCGATCCGGAAAGGGGACAAAAAATACCGTGATTATTGGAAAAAACACACCCGGTTGTTCGTGCTCCTGACCGTCGCGTTCGGGGCGATCACGGGGGTCGGCATTTGGTGGACCATCGGCCTCGCCTCGCCGCTCGCGACCGAAACGCTGATCCGGACCTTCGTTTTCGGCTGGGCGATCGAATGGGTCTTCTTTATCATCGAGATCGTCGCGGCCTTCGCGATGTATTATTACTGGGATCATCTGCCCGGAAACACGCATCGGATCATCGCCTGGATTTACGCGATCGCCGCCTGGATCAGCCTCGTTTTGATCACCGGCATTACGGCGTTCATGCTCAACAGCAAAGGGCTGATCGGCGATTGGAACGCGGTCGACGGTACATTTTGGCAGGCGTTCCTGAACGTGCAATTCCTGCCGCAGACGATTCTCCGGACCGGCGGATGTCTCGTGCTTTCGACGATTTACGTTTACGCCCATGCGGCCTGGACGCTCCGGAAGCCGGACGATGCGGACCTGCTCGCTCAGGTCGTTCGCCGGATGTCGAAGCCGCTCCTTTTCGGCATCGTTTTGCTGCTCACCGGAGCCGTGCTTTGGCTGGTTTACCTGCCGAAAAGTTCGCTCGCGGTTCTCGAAGGGGCCGCCGTGCTGAATATTTTCCTCGGCCTGCTGTTCGGGCTGGGCGGAGTGCTGTTGCTCTTGACGTTTTTCGGACCGATCCGCAATCCCAAATCGATGAACCTCGGCTTCGCGGTTTCGCTGTTCATTTTCGGAATGACCACTCTCGGCGTCGCCGAGTTCGTCCGGGAAGCGGTCCGCAAGCCGTACATCGTCGACCAGCTCGTGCTCGGCAACCAGATTTATGCGGACGAAATCGGCCAAGGGCGGGCACAAGGGGGATACCTCGAATCGGGAATCTGGACGGAGCGTTTCGCCCGGAAGTATTACCCGGCCCCGCCGAGCGAGACGCGGCGTTTGGTCGATGCCTACGGGAACCTCGTTGGAGAAGAGTCCTACCGGATTCCGTTTGATTTGAGGGCACTCGGCGGTCAGGAACGATTGGAAATCGGTCGGGCCCTCTTCATGCACCATTGCAACGACTGTCACGCTTTGGACCACGGGTACTCCGCGTTGGGCCCGCTGCTCATCGGCGAGAACAAAGGGGCGATCGCGGCCCGCATCCGTCGGCTGAACGAGCCGGTCATTTCAATGCCCCCTTGGTGCGGCACCGACGCCGATGCCGAAGTGTTGGCCGAATTCCTCGAATCGATCCGCCCCGAACGACCGGAGTAGAGGAAGTGGGAAGTTGAAAGTGAGAAGTAAGAATCCGAAACTTCCCACTCCCCACTTCTCACTTCTCACTTTCTTTCTTCTGCTTGGGAAAGCGGCCTTGTTGGCGCTGCTTTTTGAATTCGTCCGGCATGCCGTCCCCCGGCCGCCAGGAACCGGGGCCGGGCGCCCATTGGCCGCTTTTCTCGGCGGCTTCCCGTTGCTGCCTCATCCCGGCGAGCATTTTTTTGGCGAATTCCGGTGTCTCGTCCAAAATCTGCTGCATCCGATCAAGCTGCTCATCGGTCAGGACGTTCATCAAATTTTCCTTGAGCCGGGTCGCGAATTTTTTTCCTTTCTCGGCCGTTTCCCGTTGCTTGCGGATCAAGTCCTCGTTTTTCGACGCCTTTTCCCCGGCCGGCCGCATCGCCTTGAAAACCTCGTCAGAAGAAGCGAACGGGTGTTCCTTGTTCGCGGCCGTCAACTCCTCAGTCATCAACTTGAGATACTCTTTTCGAAGGCTCATCGACTCATCAAGCAAAGCTTCGAATTCCGGCTCCATCTCTTGCCGGATCGCGTCCATTTCCGCCCGCTGCTCTTCGGAAAGCCCGAGCGGTTCGAACATCGAGGGGACCGCCAGTCCCATTTCCGGCAGCAACTGGAGCTTGAGCATTTGCACTTTTTGTATCTGCTCCGGGCTCAGCGTATCGGCAACCTCTTCCTCCAAAGTATCCTCGAAAATTTGAAAAAACGCTTCGTTGGCCGCGACAAACGCCCGCTTTTGTTCCTCGCTCGAATTTTCGAAATAAGGATCGTCTTTCGGAATCGCCGCCTGTGACGCGTCCTGAGCCTGCATCAATGCCGGATCCTGTTCCTCGAATTTTCGCTGCATCAATTCCCGGCCGATTTCATTGTCCTTGCGAAGGAATGCAAGTCGGGCACTTTGCTCCTCGGAGAGTCCGAGCTCCGCTTCTCCTCCGGCCCGAAAGAGGAGCCGGGCTCCGATCCAGTTTCCCCCGCCGTTCCAAAGCGAACGGTATGTCGGTCGCTCCTGGGCATCTTGATACAGCAACCAACGCGGTGAGGTAAGATTTTTCAAGCTCGCTTCGGCTTCTTTCAAACCCTGATCGGTGTCCTGCGCCAACAGCGGGGAGCCGATCAAAAGCAACAGTACGGCAACAATGGAACGCGACATGAGGGGGCCTTTCAAAAATGGGATTTTGTGATTGAGCGAAAAATCTGAAAACCAACCGGATCTCAATATATACCGTAGCCGGTATGGGCGGTAGGCTTCGCCTTCCGTCCAATCGCGGCCTCATTGGGCCGCTGCCGTGTTGAAGACGGGAATTTTAAACCGGCTTGAGTATAACGTATTTCATTTCCTCTCACAAAGCAATTGTACTTCGAGTGAAAAAATGGTCCTTGCTTTACGAAGCCCAAGGCAAAATGTTCGCAAAAAATGACTTTGCAATCCTCGTGCGAGTCTTCGTCGTTGTTAGAATTTCGCTGCCGTCCTACGGTTGGCCGCCTTCGAAGATGCTGAAATCGGCCCAGAGCGGCATGTGTTTGGAAATCGCCGCGGTCTCCTCCGGCGTCAAAGCGAAGAGCGTCGCGAAATCGAGAATGCCGAAACGCTCGACATATTCCGCCGTCGCACGTTGCGGAAAGAAAATGTTGTCCGGCGACCAGCGACGGTCGATCGTCGTCGGCAAATCCCGCTGCACCGAAACGATTTCCGGTAGCAGGGCGAGCGGCCCGATTTCGTGCAATGGCAGCTCGAAATTTCCGAGCATCAGGATGTCGTCCTCATTTCGCGGGTTATCCTGAAAACTCCGAAAAATATCGGGCAGCAGTTCCCGCTCCTGCTCTGCCTTGCCCGGGTCCAATTTGACGTTGATCAGGACGAAGGTAAACGCCTTATCGGGGGGCGGCTCTTTCGTCCGAAACGCGGCGGCGAGCGGTTTGACGCTCAGCCGCCCCAACGAATCGACGACATCGGCGAGCGTGCTCCGGTCGATCATCACCCGATCCTGATCGAACAGGAACGCGAGGTATTCCGGAATCGTTCCGACCCCTTGGGAGACGGCGTAACTCGCGTTGCGCCCCCGGTCCTTGAGCCGGTTGACCAGCTCGACCAGGATCGCCTCGTTTCTCGCTGTTACTCCTTGAATCGCGGCGATGTCGAATTGGGCGAGGATCCGCGAGATTCGCTCCGCCCTTTTCGGATCATGTATCTTTTCCAAATTGAGCGGCGTCAAATCCCAGGTCGCGATCCGGATCGTCGCCAATGGGTCGAGGTTCCCGGGAGTCGGCGGTTTTCTCATGTCGCCCGGCTCTTCGCGGACCAGGCTTGGCCCGAAATATATCACCCCCGCGAGGAAGGCGGCGACGAGAAGGAACAGGAAAAGTTTTTTGAAAAAATTCGTCTTGAGCATCGCAGGGGAAAGGAAAAAACCGCTTTCAAAAACCCGAGAACAACGAGCCGGGGGCTGTGCCCCCGACTCCCTCCCTTTCGCGTTGTTATTTTTTCTTGCGAGGCAGGGCAGTCGGGACCGCAGGTCCCGGCTCGTAACGTAACGGGGTAAAAGATTGTCAATTCTTGAAGTATTATACCCGTTCCTCTCGGGAGCGGTCGAGGAGAAAACGCATTTTTTTCGGCGCGAAAAAGAAAATTCCGGAAGAGAGCACGGCGATCAATCCCATCGCCAAAAACGTCGACTGAAAATAAGGGAGCATCTCCCGGGGTTCAGCTCCCTGATAATGACCGGAAAACCAGCTCAGGAGCATCGCCGAAATCGCGATTCCCATGCTGATCGAAACCTGCATCACCACCGAAAGGAGGCTGTTGCCGTTGCTTTCCAAATGCCGCGGCAAATCGGTGAGGGTGAGCACGTTCATTGCCGTAAACTGCATCGAATTGATCGTCCCGAGAACGGCGAGGTAAACCAACAGGAACCTATAGGGCGTTTCCGGAGAGACGAAAAGAAAGCCCGCGATCAGGGAGCCGAGCAGGAAGGTGTTGACCACCAGAAAATTGCGATGTCCAAAACGGTTCAACATCGGCGCGATCAGCGATTTGCCGAAAATCCCGAACAGGGAAAGCGGGATCAACGTCAAACCGGATTGCAGCGGCGAGTAACCCAGTCCCAATTGCAGCATCAGCGGCGTCAAAAACGGAATGCTCCCGTTCGACATCCGCGCAAAGACGTTGCCGACGATGCCGACGGCGAACGAACGGACCCGGAACAACTCCGTGTTGAACAGGGCGGCCTTTTTGAAACGGGCGAAAACCCAGAAAAAAACGAAACCGCTCACCCCGCCGCAAAAGAGGGCAAGCGTCAAATCTTTGCGCCAATGCAGTTCGCCCGCCCCCTCCAAAGAAAGGGAAATCGCGATCATCGCCGCCCCGAACAGCAGAAACCCGATCCAATCGAACGGTTTGTGGTTTTCTTCCTTCAAATTGGGCATGTACAGGGACGTCAAAACCAGCGCGAGAATTCCGAGGGGAATATTGATGAGAAAAATCCAGTGCCAGGAAAAATATTGCACCAAAAAACCGCCCAAGGTCGGTCCGATGAGCGGAGCGACCAGGGCCGGCATCGTGATAAACGTCAATCCGCGAATCAGTTGATCCCGGGGAAAAATACGGAGGACGATCAAACGTCCGACCGGGACCATCATCGAACCGCCGATTCCCTGAATGCTCCGGGAAACGACCAAAATTTCCAACGTCGGCGACACGGCACAAAAGAGCGAGCCGAGAGCGAACAAGCCCGTCGCCGCGAAAAAGACGTTACGGCAACCGAACCGGTCGCTCATCCAACCGGAAATGGGAATCAGGAACGCGACCGTCAGCAGATAGGCGATCACGACCGATTGCATCCGGAGCGGACTTTGGTTGAAGCTTTGGGACATGACCGGAAGGGCCGTATTCAAAATCGTCCCGTCGAGCAGTTCCATAAAAAAGGCGCCGCTCACCAACCAAAGCAAAATGGTGCGGGTTTTCCCGGGAAGCGGTTGTTGTTCGGACATGTCCGGATCACCCGTCCGTCCCTGCCGGGTGAGAATGGGTCAATTGATCTTCGATTTCCTTGATCTTTTCGATCCGGCGGGAATGTCGACCGCCTTCGAATTCGGTCGAAATCCAAATCTCGACCAGACGATCGATCATTTTTTCGCTGAGCATGTCTCCGGACATGCAAAGAACGTTCAGGTCGTTGTGCCGACGGCTCATTTCGGCGGAAAGTTCGTCGGCGATCGGGGCCGCCCGAACTCCGGGAAACTTGTTCGCGACGATGCACATTCCCAAACCCGTGCCGCAAATCAATATTCCCCGGTCGGATTCCCCCCGGCTCACTTCTTCGGCGACCTGGGCGGCGATGTCCGGATAATCGACCGGCCCGGAATCGGCCGAAGTCGGACCGTGATCCTTGACCTCGTGCCCGAGTTGCCGAATCATATCGTAAAGTTTCATACGGATGGGAACGCCGTGATGATCACTGCCGAGCGAAATTTTCATGTCTTTGGGAGCGGTCGGACGAAAAAAGGAAAGTTCGGGGCCGTTTTGCCAAAACGCGGCTATCTCTCAAGGAGAAAGACGCGAGAGAATTGGAATAATCACTATTATCATACGTTGTTTTCGTTGCGTTGAGTAGTGGGGACAGGACGATTGCAAAGTCGAATTTTTGGAAAAATTTCGAATCAGGCAGCAGCCGGAAGCGTCAGCGCCCGGCTATCCAGTACGGAAATGCGGGGCTAACCCGGCGCTTACGCTTCGGGCTGCTGTTTGCCGCGACATTCGGTTTTTTCCCGATTTTCGGACTTTCCCGAAGAAAAAGGAATAACCTTGTTTTTTATAGAAAAAACAGTAAAAAAACAGGTGTCAAGCCTTCCGAATCATTTCCTAAAACGTAAAATAGTCGAGTTAGGTCGATTTGTTTTGACAAACCGACGCAGAATAACAGCGGCGCGACGCTCTCTCAATCTCGATTATGGGAATTGAAGTTCATAATATCACTAAACAATTCGGCCTTTTTCGCGCTCTCAGCGACGTTAGCCTGAAGATTCGTTCGGGCGAGCTGTTTGCGCTTTTAGGCCCCTCCGGTTCCGGAAAGACGACGCTTTTGCGAATCATTGCCGGTCTCGAAGAGCCGAGCGATGCCGCCGGAAAAATTCTCTTTGCCGGAGAAGATGTCGCCCGGCAAAAGGTCGGCGACCGCGGCGTCGGTTTCGTTTTTCAGCATTATGCCCTTTTCCGGCACATGTCGGTTTTCGAGAACATCGCCTTTGGGTTGCGAATTCGCCCTCGGAGCACTCGGCCTTCGAAGCAGGTGATACACGAAAAGGTGATGCAACTCTTGCATCTGATTCAATTGGATACCGTCTCGGACCGATATCCGCACCAACTTTCCGGCGGGCAGCGGCAACGGGTCGCCCTCGCCCGGGCGCTCGCGGTCGAGCCGAAAGTGCTGCTGCTCGACGAGCCGTTCGGGGCGCTTGACGCCAAGGTCCGGCAGGAACTTCGATCTTGGTTGCGGCGGTTGCACGACGAAATACATCTGACCAGCGTGTTCGTAACCCACGATCAGGACGAAGCGCTCGAATTGGCCGATCGCGTCGCCGTTATGAACGCGGGCAAAATCGAGCAAATCGGAACCCCGGACGAGGTCTTTCATCAACCGGCGACCGAATTCGTGATGCACTTTCTCGGCTCGGTCAACACATTCCGCGGGCGTTTGGAAAGCGGCAAATTGCAGATCGACAAGTACGAATACGAGGTCGACTCGCAATCGTTCGTCGATTTTCAGGACGAACCGGCCTCGGTTTTCGTCCGGCCTCACGATCTGATGATCTCGCACGATCCGCAGGAGGGAGCGTTCAGCATCGAGGCGAGCATCGCTCGGATACATTCTGCCGGCGCCCGGGTTCGGATCGAAATGATCACTGAATCGGACGATTTTCTCGTCGCGGAAATCTCTCACCACGAATACGCCGAGCTGCATCTTGAAACCGGCAGCGAAGTGTACGTTACTCCCCGGAATCTCCGGGTGTACGGCAATTCGACCTACATCCCGCACAAGGCGAGATAGGTCGCGGCTTACAAAGTCGGACGCGGCAAACAGCAGCCCGAAGCGTCAGCGCCGGGTTGGTCCCGCATTTCCGGATTGGAAAACCGGGCGCTGACGCTTCCGGCTGCTGTTCTTGAGACGTCCCGCGAATCGACGTTGCCGTCTTTTGTCTCTTCGGGTAAAATGCCGGTCTTACCGCTGTCGGCGATTGAATGTCGACGCCGAATCCCCGCCCGTTTGATTTCGATGTCCCAAGAATCGCGAACAATCCTTCTTTTCCTGTTTTTCCTTCTTCCGCTCGCCGGAATCGCGAGGGCCGCCGATGTGCGTATGAGCGACGGCCGACACTTGAACGGCGAAATCCTCGACATCGCCAAGGTCGACGAAAAAATCGAGGACGACGGGAAGACCCGAGTCAAATCAATCGTCGTGATCGACAACGGTTTGCGACGGGTTTACGTCCCGCGCAAACAGGTCGTCGCGACCACGCCCAACGCCGAACTGTTCGAGACGTTCAAAACCCGCAACCAACGTTTCGCGAGCGGCGAAAACGCGAATCGTTACGAATCGATCGGCGATTGCTCTCCGCTCGAACCGTTCGATTCGTTCGGTCGCCGGCTCGTCGTTTTGGCCGGGCCGAAAGGGCCCGAATATGAAATTCAAGCGATCACCGAAATCTCGACCCGGTATGTCCGGGCCCGCGGGATCGATAAGGTTTGGGATGCCCGGTACGCCCTGTTTACGATCCCGCGTTCGATTCTTTCGCCGATCCTGAACCGGCAAATCGATCCGAAGCAATTCGACGACCGGATTCGGCTGTTCCATTTTTATTCGATCGCCAAATATTACGAGGCCGCGGAAGAGGAACTCCAATCGATTCGCGAGGATTTCAAGGACGATCCGAACATCACCGAAAAAGTGCAACGTGCCCTCCGGGACATCAAGCGTTTCGCCGATGAGCGATTGGAAAACGAACTGAGAATGCGCAGCGAAGCGGGCCAACATCGGCAGGTCGCCCATCTTCTCCGCAATTTCAATACGGAGGGGGTTTCAAGCATCGTCTTGCAAAGCATCCGTCGGATGCTGGAAAAATACGAAGGTTTCGACCGGAAGCGGGACGCCCTGCTCTTGCGGATGCAGCAGCTCGCCGATACGGTCAAGGACGAAAAAGTCCGCGCGAAGGTCGAAGACGTGCTCGATGAGATCGAAGCCGAGATCAACCCGAATACGTTCGACCGTTTGAGCGCGTTCGTGTTGAACGAAACCGACGATTCCTTGTCAAACGACGAAAAACTGGCAATCGGCCTTTCCGGTTGGCTGATCGGCAACCAGGCCGATAATCGTCGTTTGGTGGTCGCCGTTTCTCTCGCGGAAACCCGGCGGCTGGTCCGTGAATATCTCTTGGAAGCGGACAAATCCGGGCGCGAAAAGATTTTTCGGGCGATCCGGGCCGAGGAAGCGGGCACGCCGGAGTTCGTCGCCGCGATTTTGAAGTTGATGAAACCTCCGGCCGAGGTTCCCGAAGGGAATCCGGAAAAGCCGGGCTATTACGATTTGGAAATCAAGGGGATCGAGGGAGCTCCCTTTTACGAAACGCTCCGTTATGCGATTCAGTTGCCGCCGGAGTACGACCCGAACCGTGCGTACCCAACGATCGTCTCGCTCCATTCCGGGGGAATGACGCCGGAAGATCAGCTCCGTTTTTGGGCCGGCCCCTGGTCAGGTCCCCAACGGTTAGGACAGGCGAGCCGGCACGGTTTCCTCGTGATCGCACCCTTTTGGGGCATTCCGGGGCAACGGTCCTACGATCAATCGCCGCTCGCTCACGGAGCGGTCTTGAAAATCGTGCAAGACGCTTGCAGCCGTTTCAATATCGACACGGACCGCATCTTTCTCAGCGGGCACGGGATCGGCGCCGACGCTGCCTGGGATATCGGTATCGCGCATCCGGATCTGTGGGCGGGGCTCATTCCGTTTTGCGCCCAGGCTTCGAAAACGGTCGATTCCTACAGCGAAAACGCGAAGTACCTGCCGTTTTATTATGTCGGCGGCGAACTGGACGCGAGCGCTTCGTCCGGCACCTACCAAAACAAGCTGATCACCAACGGCAAGAGTTTCAATTTTTACCTCCGGGGCGGTTTCGACGCGACGGTCGCCCTGTATCTCGGCCGCGGGGCGGAACTGTACGCCGAGGAGCAGTTCGCGTTGTTCGATTGGATGAAGCCGCGTCGCCGGACCGTCCCGAGCGAGTTCGCGGCCAAATTGGTCCGGCCGCTCAACGATTTTTATTTCTTCTGGAACCTGGAGCTTCCCGCCGTGCCGGACGAAGCCTCTTGGCCGAAAACGAAAGGGGAATTAAAGACCCTGGAAGTGAAATCCGAATATCTTGAGAAGCTGAACAAATTGAAAATTTCGGCGAGCAAAGGGATCAGCCCGCAGCTGTATCTGACGCCGGAGATGATCAACTTCAAAGACAAGGTCGATATCGAGGTCAACGGCCGGAAATTCCAACCGAAGAGCGGTTATCTCGAACCCGACTTGCTCGTGATGCTGGAGGATGTCCGGACGCGCAAAGACCGCCGACACCCCTTCTGGACCCGCCTCGACGCCGACTCCCGACAATGAACGGGCCTCCCGTTTAGCCGAGCGGCGCAGACGCCGGAGCCCCGAGCTCAAATATCGTTTTCCTCGGTGATGTCATATCCGCAGAGACGGCAATGCCAGTGTCTTTTCATGCGATAACGGTTGACCCAGTATTGCCCGGAATCGACAACACCGCTGGTTTCACAGTCGATTTCCGCGTAATCGCCTCGTTTTTCAAAACAGTCCGGGCAAAATTCGCGGAAATCCTCCAACTCGTACAGGCGGGTCGCTTCATTTTTCTCGAAGCGGAGCGAAAATTCTTCGATAAACCGTTTCCATAACAAATTGCTCGCCGACAGAGCGTCGCTCTGCTCGGCCTCGGACATCCCGGGGACGATTCGCTGCTCATTCTCCTTGATGAGGGTGTCCTCGATATCCGGCGTGTCCGAAAACGCGAACGAAAACGCCGCGGAACCGAACAGCGAACGAATCGAATCGGGCAAATCGGCAAGAGAGATCGGATTTTTCGGACGGACGACGAGCAGGTAGGCCTCATCGGTATTCGATTCTTCGCCGTGATTGTATCCGAACAGCCCGCATTTCGCGAATCCTCGATAGGTTTCCTCGTCCTCGGCGACATATTCCCGAAGATCGACCAATTCCGTGATGCCGCCCCGTTCTTCGGCAATGTGCTCGAAGTACAGATCGAGGATCGAATTCGCCGTCCGGGAAAGCCGGGGCGGAACGGCATCCGAACCACACGAACAGAAAACCGCAATCTGCCCGAGCTGATCGACGGCAAACCAAAAGAGATTAACCAGACCTATATCTTCGTTTTGATAATACATAATTGGCCCATTTCCCGAGGAACAAAAAAGGTTCCTGACTCCTTTTCTTTGACCCGCAAGAAAAAATTAATTCCTCTTGCTGGGAATATTAAAGTCCAACATGAAAACAGTTGTATTGTCTTTGTTTTTTTCAACTCTGCCTCGTGGTCTATATCCTTGTTCGGTGATTGGGATCATTTTCGGAAAATCTTTATTAGGATAATCCGACGGATAGTCAACCTGAACAGGAAACTCAACAAATGTTTCAAATCTATGCTTGTATTGCTCATCACTCATGCTGTAGATCTGGCCCTGTTCGGGACCATCATAAAACACAGTTACTTTAATTGGCCTTTGTACCGCCTCGTCTGTCTTCCTATTTCTTTTTTTTGCTCTAGTTTGGAAAGCAGCAAAATTTTGAGGGGTTATGATACGGGCATACCAATAGCATTCATCTCGGTGATAATCATCGATAATAAATAACGGATGGTCGAGAATCGAAATATCATTTATATAGATTTCACCAATTTTTGCATCTGCGTTCCCACTATTTTCTATATTCAAAGTAATCATACCTTCTTTAATTTCAAAACATGGGCGTAATTGAGGTGTTTTTCGGTTGAGTTCTTCGTGTATGAGTAATAACCTCTTGTTTGTATTGCTTTGTTCAAACCCTATTAGTGCAAGTGCTTTTTGATACCCATTCTGCTCTTCTTGCAGTGCGGTTTGTTTTTCATTAAATTGCCATGTGATAAATAACGCAATTATCGAAAATGCAAATGAAACGCCACTCACATGAGCCGAATTATTACTCATATATAATTTTACTGATCGTTTCGTACTTTGAGGGGTTGAAGATGCGTAATTTACGAAAATTGCCGATGACATAAAAACGAAAAAAGGCCACGATACACCTTGTTTAAGCCAAAACAAGGAGGTGAACCATGGCCCATGAACCCGCAACAAC
>JAVBQI010000150.1:0-4129 GCA_031549145.1 Thermoguttaceae bacterium
AAGTTTGTCGTTTACGGCGGTTCGAAACGGGGTTGGACCACTTGGATGGCGGCGGCCTCCAAAGACAAGCGGATCGCCGCGATCGCTCCGATGGTGATCAATACGCTGAACATGAAAGCGCAAACCCCCTACCAAGTGGAAACCTGGGGCGATTACAGCGAGCAGATCGCCGATTACACGCGCAAGGGATTGGTGCAGGAAGAAAACGATCCCGCGAAAATGGAGTTGAAATACAAATTGTTCGAGATGGTCGATCCCTATTCGTATCGGTCCCGCTGCACGATGCCGAAGCTCCTAGTGCACGGAGCGAACGATCCGTACTGGACGGTCGATGCGATGAAATTTTATTGGGACGATCTGCGTGGCCCGAAATACACGATCACGCTTCCGAATGCTCCGCACAATCTCGGCGACCAGCGAATGAAGGCGCTTCAGACGATCGCGGCGTTCGCCCGGTATGTTTGTACCGGCGGGGAATTGCCGCCGATGACCTGGCGACGGAAGGTCTCGGACGATAAGTATACGGTGAGTGTCAGCACGGAAATCCCGGCCGAATCGGCGAAACTTTGGACCGCGACGAGCGCGACCAAGGATCTCCGCAAATCGAAGTGGGAAAGCAAGCCGATTAAATGGGACGACGGTTTTTGCAGCGTCGATATCCCGAAACCGGCAAGCGGGCATATCGCCTACTACGTCGAGCTGGAACTCAAGACCCCGCAGGATATGCCGGCCTCGCTCACGACCCAGGTTTGGCGGGACGGGGAATAGGAAGTGTGAAGTGGGAAGTGAAGAGTGGGAAGTCTCCGATGCGGGACTTTTCACTCTTTTCAATTCCCGTTCCCCCCCTTCCCCTTTCCTCTCTCCCCACTTCTCACTTCTCACTTCCCACTTATTTTGTTATGAAAAGATACATCTTGCCTCTGATCTCTGTTCTCTTTTGCGCGGTTTCCGCGGTTTTCGGCCAAGATAACGTGCCGAAGGAATTGGACGAATATCTCGCGCTGCCGGACGATTCCTATTCCTGGAAACTGTTGGAAAGCAAGGACGTCGAGGGCGCAAAAACCTTGACGCTGGAGCTGACCTCGCAGACCTGGCACGGGAACGTTTGGAAGCACGCGCTTTACATCGTTCAGCCGTCGCGGCTGGACGAATCGGGTTGCGGGATTCTCTATATTACCGGCGGGGCGATCGGTCAAGGCGTTCGCTCGGGGGAAGCGGAAATAGCCCGGCAATTGGCGAAGGATTCGGGGATGACGACGGCGATGCTGTACCAGGTGCCGAACCAGCCGTCGCTCGGACCGTATGTCGAGGATGAATTGATCGGCGAAACGTTTCTCAAAGCCCTGGAGAGCGGCGATTGGACCTGGCCGCTCCTTTTCCCGATGACGAAAAGCGCGATTCGGGCGATGGACGCCGTTCAAGAGGCCGCGAAAGCCCACCTCAAGCAGGATGTCAAAAAGTTTGTCGTAACGGGGGCCTCGAAACGGGGTTGGACGACCTGGTTGACCGGGGCTTCGCAAGACAAGCGGGTAATCGCGATCGCCCCGATGGTGATCAACACGCTCGATATTCTCAACCAAATGGAATACCAAAAGGATCTTTGGGGAGATTACAGCGTTCAGGTCGGCGATTACACCAGCCGGAACCTCGTGCAAAAAGGTTCGGACGAAAAGCGTAACGAGGCGACGGCACGGGTTTTCGCGATGGTCGATCCGTTTTCGTACCTTTCGCGGGTTCGTATCCCGAAACTGCTGATACACGGCATGAACGACGAGTATTGGTCGATCGATGCGCTCAAGTTTTACTGGAACAAGATGGTTGGTCCGAAATACGTGCTCAATCTGCCGAACGTCGGGCACGGGCTCGGCGAGCATCGACCTTACGCCCTGAAGACGATCGCCGCGTTTGCGCGGTATGCCGCCGAAGGAGAATCGTGGCCGAGCATGACTTGGAAACGGGCCGTCGGGGACGGCGGCTATACCGTGACGGTTGCCTCGGAACTCCCGGCCCGTAGCGTCAAGCTTTGGACCGCGACGAGCAAAGACCATGATTTCCGTCAATCGAAATGGGAAAGCAAGGACGTTGCGTGGGAGAACGGTTTTTGCAAAGTCGAGATTCCGAAACCGGCCGAGGGACATATCGCCTATTACGTTGCGCTGGAACTCCGGCTGCCGGAAGGTTTCGAAGCGACGTTTACGACCGAGGTTTGGCGGGATGGGGAGTAGCGGATTCACAGATCGTTTTTATTGATCTTCAGATAAAAAATCGAATCAGAGCCGCGCCCGTAAGGAAGCGGTTGTCCCGCGAAACCGCTCCCTCACGGTCGCGGCTCTGACTGCGTTATTCGAAATTTTTTCTGAAGATCAAAAATCTGAAACCTAGTATCACCCCGCGCTCACGCTTGGGGCTAGTATTGAATGTTTTAACAATTTTGGAATCAATTCATGAAAAAAAGTTTTCTTCCGTTGTTTTGCGTTTTGTTTTTGTTGGTGCCGTTCGCGCTCGCGCAGGATCCCTCGCCGAAGGAACTGGACGCGTACCTGGCGCAGCCGGATTCGTCTTACGCCTGGAAAATTCTCGAAAGCAATGACGAGGACGGGACCAAGACGTTTTCCGTCGATTTGACCTCGCAGACCTGGCATGATATCGTTTGGAAACATTCGCTCGTGATCATCGACCCGGAAAAAAATGCCGTGCCGGATTCCTGCCTTCTCTACATTTCGGGCGGTGCGATTGGCAAAGGGGCGAACAAGAAAGAGGTCGAGATGATGAAGCAACTGGCCAATCGTGCCGGTATGACGGTCGCGTATTTGCCGCAGGTTCCGAACCAGCCGCTGTTCGGTTCGCATACGGAAGATTCGGCGATCGCCGAAACGTTCCTGAAGACCTTGGCGACGAAAGACACGACCTGGCCGCTTCTTTTTCCGATGGCGAAAAGCGCGATCCGGGCGATGGACACGACCCAGGCGGTCCTGAAAGAGAAGGAAAAACGGGACGTCAAGAATTTCGTGATCGCCGGCGGCTCGAAGCGGGGCTGGACGACTTGGTTGGCCGGAGCGTCCAAGGACAAGCGGGTTTTGGCGATCGCCCCGATCGTGATCAACACCTTGAACATGGCCGCGCAGATGCCGTACCAGGTTGAGACCTGGGGGGATTACAGCGAGCAGATCGCCGATTATTCGAAACGCGGGCTTCTCGACGACAAGGATCCGGCGGTGAGCGAAATGAAGAAAAGCCTCTTCGCGATGGTCGATCCCTACTCGTACCGCTCGCGGCTGACGATGCCGAAGCTGGTCGTCAACGGGGCGAACGATCCTTACTGGACGGTCGATGCGATCAAGTTTTATTGGGACGATTTGATCGGCCCGAAATATACGATCACGCTCCCGAACGCCGGGCATAATCTGGGTGACCAGGCGTTCAAGGCGTTGGGAACGCTTGTCGCTTTCGCCCGGTACGCCTGCTCGGGGGACGCTTGGCCGGACATGACCTGGAAGCGGGATGTCGCCGACGATCATTATACCGTGAGCGTCAAATCGGAGATTCCGGCAAAAAACGCGAAGATCTGGACCGCGAAGAGCGCTTCGAAGGATTTCCGGAAATCGAAATGGGAAAGCAAATCGGTTTCCTGGAAGAACGGGGAGTGCAAGGTCGATATTCCCAAACCGTCGGCCGGGCATATCGCCTATTACGTCGAATTGGAATTTCAAACGCCGCAGGATTTCCCAGCCTCTGTGACAACCCAGGTTTGGCGGGACGGGGAATAAGAAGTAGGGAGAGGGAAGTGAGAAGTGGGGAGTTGCGGCTTGGCAGACGGTGTTTTCCAAGCTGCATGGCAGAGTACCGGCTAAGTGGGCGGGCGACGTTTGACGTCGACCGCCCGTTTTCGTTAACTTGACAAACGGAAGCAGCGCGGGTACAATTTCCGGCTCTTTTTATTTTCTTATCAATTTGAATTTCAATAAGGAACCGGCCCGTGGGAAGTGTCAACACCAGCCAATTTCGCAAAGGACTCAAAGTCCAAATCGAGGGGGACCCGTATATCATGATCGAATGCCAGTTCGTGAAACCGGGAAAGGGACAGGCCCTGTACAAATGCAAGCTCCGCAATCTGACCCGCAACACCGTT
>JAVBQI010000132.1:0-14786 GCA_031549145.1 Thermoguttaceae bacterium
TCTTCGGCGGTCAGCGTTAGCTTGTACAGTCTTCTCATTTCACCTCCTTGTCGTTGAAGTTCCTGCCAACGACAAAGAAGATACCCTTTTTCAACTTTCAGCAAAGATCAATTTGGCAACCTCAGGCTTGGCCGGCTGCTACTGCCTTGCCGCGGTTTTCGGGCTTCAATTGAGAAACAAGGCGACATAAGTGAGACAGTACAAGTGCCTGGCCTCGTTTTTTCAAAATCGCAACAAAGCTTCGACGCTCCCAATTTCCCTCTTCGCTCAAACACCACCTTTTCCGTCCGGGAAAACGGGATAAAATAAGAGTTTGCCACCGTCTCTTCCAACCTTACCGTCTTCCGGCATTGAAAATCGAATTCGTTTCCCTCAAGACCGCTGCCGCTCTTCCCGATTGTCTTTGCCGAGGCGTCGTCACCCTCGGAAAGTTCGACGGCGTGCATCGAGGGCATGAGCGTATCCTGCTCCGGGTCCGGGAGCGGGCGGCCCGGCTCGGTTGCCCGGCGATCGCGTTGACCTTCGATCCCTCCCCGGCGGTCGTCCTCCGACCTGAACACGCCCCGCCGCCGCTCTGCACGTTCGAGCGAAAGGCGGAGCTGATCGCCCGAATCAGCTTGGACGCCCTTGTCTCGATCGCGACCGACCGCGCACTCCTCGAATTGTCTCCGGACGACTTCTTTCAAAAAATCCTGCTCGAAACCTTCGACGCCCAGGTCGTCGTCGAGGGGAGCGATTTCACATTCGGGAAAGACCGCCGCGGTCATGCCGCGACGATCCAAGCCCTCTGCGAAGCGAACCGGCGGTCGGCGGAGATCGTTTCGCCGGTTCTGCAGCGGGGTGAAAAAATTTCCAGCAGCCGCATCCGTTCGCTGATTCGCGACGGTGCGGTCGAAGCAGCCCGGGAAATGCTGACCGAGCCGTATCAAATCCGCGGCACGGTCGTGCCGGGTGATCGTCGCGGTCGGACCTACGGTTACCCGACGGCCAATCTCGCCGAGGTCCGAACCCTCCTCCCGAAAGACGGCATTTATGCCTGTATCGCGACCGTCGGCGGCAAGGTCTTTCCGGCGGCGACCCATCTCGGAGACATTCCAACCTTCGAATGCAAGCAACAGCGGATCGAACCGTATCTGATCGGCTTCGAGGGGGACCTGTACGGCCAAACGCTGTCCTTGGATTTTTTGGCCCGGCTGCGCGATGTCCGTCCGTTTGATTCCGCCGAAGAGTTGGCTGATCAAATCGCCCTTGACATCGAGCAAACCCAAATCTGCTGCGAGGCGACGTCGCTGCAATGGCAGAAAAGAGCCGTGTAGCGAAGCGAAACTTGCGGACCTGTTATAGAGTCCGAATCCGCAGGGGGCAAACCGTATACAAGGTCCGTAAGTTACGTCGGAGTACCGACTACACTTACGGCTCTTTTCCGATGCCTCGAAAGTGTGTTTGAAGAAACTCCTAAAGGAGATCTGGTTTTTCCGGCTTCGTCGAAGAATCCGGCTCTTGAGAAGGGGCCGGTTTCGGTTGCGGAACGACTCCGCCCAAGGGCGAAAACAGATCCGTTGGTCCGAGCGGCAGCCCGACCGAGGGAGCACCCGTTCCGACCAGAACCCCTTGCAGCCCGTTCCCTATTCCGGTTGTCGGGAAAGGGGTCGGCGAGCCGAGCGGATTGAAATTCGGATGCGGCGGCACTCCCACGGGAGCACCGAGTTGCACTTTCGCATGTTGCGATTCGAGAGGCGACCCCCCGTCGCGCGGTTTCGCGACCGGCCTGTACGTGTCCCCTGAACCGTTCGGGCGTGATTGACCGACCGTCGGAGGTTGGCTCGGAGTAAACGCGGCCGAAGAGCTAACCGACGGCGGAGGAGCGGAATATGCCCCGGAATTCCCATTCGAGAGGTTAGCCGCCGCGGAAGGCGTCCAAGCGGCTCCCCCGGAAGACCGTTGCGGAACCGCTGCGGTTGCCCCGACGGAGCTGACCGTCGAGTCCGTTTTCGAGGAACCGAATTTTTCACAGACGAGCTTCCAGGTTTCGCGTTCGCTGCTCAACACCCGGTAGGCGTCATCCAATTTTTGGGGATCGTACGACATGCCGGCTTCCGCGAGCCGCCGAAAAATAAAAACGTAGATCGAAGCGAGTTTTTTGGCGATTTCGGGGTTCCCCTCGACATCCAGCGAGCCGAGAATTTCCGCGACGATGTCCTGGGCTCGCGACAACGTGTTGAAGGCCTCATCGAGATTCTTCTCTTCCCAGAACTTTTTCGTCTTGAGCACGTTTTTCATCGCCGCTTCAATCAAAAGCAGCTGCAACTTCTGCGGAGTCGCGGAAAAGACATCGGCTTGGATATAATTGTGTCGAACCGATTGTTGGCCCATACAGACTCCTACTGTGCTGGCGAAAAAAAGTGAACCGAGCGGTATTTTGTACGAAGTGCAACGAAGTTCAAAATACCGCGGACCATGCCAAATTGCGGCACGGACAACGGGCCAAATCTTATTGCCTCGTCTATAAAAACCCGCTTTACGAAAAAATCGACCTTGAGAGGCAAGTCATTAAACCGAACCCTCACCCCACTCAATTCACTAATATACAACACGGAAATGCCGAATGCACGAGCCGTCAACACAAATTCGGCAATTTCTCCGCCGTACCATTACGAACTGCTGCTCGATGTGCCGATCTTTTCGATGTAACCCATATCGCTCTGCATTTTGGCCATTGCCGTTTCCATGGCATAAAACCGCTTCAAAAGAATCTGGCGTTTTGCTTCCAATCGGGCATCCAAAAAGCTGATCCGTTCCTCGTTCGCCTCGATCTGCCGCTGCAAGGCGTCATATTTGCTGACCAGGGCACTGTTGGCGTAAGGCAGTTCGCTCGACGGCGGCTCCGAATACGCGTTTCGCAATTTCTCGAACATCGAGGCGAGGCCGATCTGGACCTGGACGATCTCCCCCTTGCTGTCGATCTGGTCCTGGGTCTTCGCGAAAAATTCCTGGATCGAATCCGGATCGGAAGCATAAAGCCGGTCGAACACGTCCTCGTCGAACTCAAGCATCCCCGAAGCGGAGGTCACCACCTCGCCGGTATCCTCGTCGTATTTCGCCGGCGTGAGCGTAATGCCGACATCCGCGAGCGATTTGATCGAGCCGAGCCCGACGTAGTTCTTGAGGATCAACTCGTTGAAGTCGGCCTCTAAACGCGTGATCGTCGAGTCCATCGCCAAGTGCCCTTTGGTCCCCGCCTTGAGGTCGATCGCAGTCAGTTCGTTGTAAAGCGTTCGGTATTTGTTGTAGTTGTCGACGAACGCGCTCAAGCTCGCCTTGATATCGGTGCTCGATTTTTCCGTCCAGACGTTGACCGGCGTCGTCGAGGTTCCATTGATCGTCAACGTGATCCCCGGAACCGTGCCGCTGATCACGTTGGTTTTCGAACTCAGGATCACGCTCGAAGAGCTTTCCGGATCGCCGAACAGGACGACCGCGTCCTGCGCCTTGGTCATCACCGCGCTGCCGAGACCGAGGGCGGAAAAATCGGTGGTCATTTTCCCGGCAGCCCCGGTTGAAGAGCCGGTAATCGAAAGCCGGTACGGTTTGTCCGAACCGTCGTTGATGATCGTTGCCTTGAAACCGGCTCCCAAGGCGTTGATTTTTTCGCGAACCTTATCGAGGGAATCGGTCGCTTCGACATGCACCGTATAGTTCGTCGTCCCGGTCAGTTTCAGCGTCCCGGTGATCGTCCCATCCTCCGAGGCCGGTCGGGTGCTTCGTTTCGCGACCCCGGTTTGAATCCCCAGGGCCTTGGCGATGTTGTTCTTGCCCGATTCCGTGACGCTGAAATCGCTCGTGTTCCCGCCGGCGTATTCCTCGAATGTGATCCCGTCCCCGGCATCGTTGATCCGGGCGATCACGTTCATTTTTTTCGACATCATCTGCAAGTTCATGGTATCGATGATGTCGCCGAGCGTTTCCGGCTTCGCCGTGTCGAACACGTAAGTGTAGGTTGCCCCGGCCGTGTTGGTGACCGTCAACATCGATCCGCTCGTTTGGAGCCCTTGGCCGCCGTTGAGATCGGCGAGTTTCGTGTTCTGCGAAACCGTTTGAATGTGCAAATCGGTCCCTTGAACCTTCGAACTGGCCGCATTGGTCGCGAAACCGAGCATCGCGGCGACCTTCCCGCCGTAATCGGCGAACACCATGTTCAGGGAATAACTCCCGGTCGTATCGACCAGCTCCAAACCGGTCTTCGCGTCGTTGACCCGAACTTCGAGGCCGATGTCCCCCTTGAGTTTGCTCGGGAGCGGGTCCAATTTCAACTCCGGGTACCGACCGGGGGTGAGCATCGCCAACTCTTCGCTCGTGAGCGTGTCGGCGAACAAAACCTCCGGCCCGTTGTCGCCGAGTTTGTAGCCGAGGACCTTCGATTCCGGATCCCCTTCGGTTTCCATAATCCAGTGTACGCCCTCGTATGCCTGGGCGGTCGCCGAATCGATCGTTTGCATTTCGTAAACCAGGGCACCGTTCTCGACCACCGGAAATTCTCCGGCATCGAGAACCGCGTTGACCTTCGTCTGCTCATCGGCCGTGAGCTGGACCGTTTTGTATTTCGTGAGGGTGTAACCGGTGATCTTGCTCGGGTCCCCCGCGTCTTCGTACTTCCAAGCGACCTCGAATTCGTTCGCCCCGGCCGAATATCCCGGGTCGGTATCGGTCGAGGAAACGGTGTAATCCAACTTAAGCTCGCCGTTGACGACCACGGGGAAGACTTTGCCGTCGGGTGCGCCGTTCATCTTCGGGAACGTTGCGATTTCCTCATCGGTAAAGACAACGTACTTCCCGTTTTCCGAACCATCATCGTAAATGTAACCGCAGATTTTATCGTTGTTTGCTCCCGCCGCCCCTTCAAGCACGTACTCTCGAATTGCTTCTCCGTTAGGGCCGGTGCTCGCGGCCTTGGCATCATCTGAGAGCGACATCAAGACCGGGCTGGTCGTGTATTTGACCTTGCCGTTGGCGTCGAGCTCGGGGAACTTCCCGGATTCAAGCACGGCGAGCAGTTCGTCGTTGATCGTGATCTCTTCCGGGGTCAAGGCGTACTTGTATTCCTTGACCCGGGGCGGGGTCGAATCGTCGTAACCGAACAGCAGCCCGTCCTGTTGCGTGTTTGAGGTCTTGATGTTCTCGTCCCGCAAGAGCGGCAGCCGGTTGTTCGAGTCGAGGTAATACTTTGGGTCGCCGTTGTCGTAATATTGGTAAACCGGATTGCCGTCGGCGTCTTTTTCGTAAAGCGGCGTCGTCCAGTTGGCGTCGTTCGGATCGAGCAGAACGACGTCCTTCATCTTCCCATTGACGAGCTTGACCATGTCTTCAAGCGTCTGGGCGCCGCGTAGTTCCGCTTCCGTAAAGAAAATGAAGCTTCGGTTGCCGTTGCGGTCCTGCACGCCGATCCCGACGTTGGTTTGCCCGTTCATCACTTCGGACATCGGGAAGCCCCGGCCGCCGTTGAGGCTCGACATCAGCACGGAGTCGAGCCCGCCGATCAAATCGCGGCTCCCAATCGTGCTGGTTCCATCCGCCGCCTTGGTCCCGGTCGCGGACGATTGGCCGTAATCGCATAGCCCGAGTTTGTAGAGAATCGGCTTGATCGTTGCCCCGTTATGCTCGTCCTGCGTGATCGTAAACGTCCCGGAACCGGTCGTGTTATCCTTGATAACGAGCCGTTTGCCGTCCGAGCTGAACCCGGCGACCATCTTTTGCGTCCCGTCGACATTGCCCGCCTTGTTGAAGGCGGCAAGCAGTTCCCCGACCGTTTTGATCGGCGAACTTCCGGCGGCCGAAGTGTCCGTCGCATCCTGCATCGCGTTGAAATCGACCTTGATGCTCGTCCCATCGGCCAACTGAACTGTCAAATCGTTCAACACCGCGTCGAAAAGCAGCCCGTTGCCGTCGTTGAGGAGCGAGAGTTCGGTATTTTCCCCCAAGCGAATCAGGTTTTTCCCGGTAATGACACCGTTCTCGGCGACCACCCCTTTGAGTCCGAGCGATTCGGCCGTTTTGCCGTTGTTGATTTCCTGCACGGTCATCGTCCCGGTCCCGCCGCTGTAATCGGTCAGCACGATGTGATCCCCGTCCAAAGAGGCGAAGACATCGACATCGTTCGAGTTGTTGATCGCATCAATCACGTCTTGAACCGTTTGCGCGGTCCGCAGATCGATGGTCGCCCGGGTCCCGCTCGCATCGGTGATACGCATATAACCGCGTTCGAAGCCTTCCCCGCCGTTGATATCCTTCAAATTGTAATTGACGCCGAGGTCCCGGCCGAACCGGATGGTTACGTCCCCTTCCTTCCCCAAGGCCTTGGAATCGGACGCGACGCCTTGCAGGAGCGTCGTCTGCGCCTGGGCCATTTTCAAGGGGGTAAACGAATAAGAGGCATCGGTCGGAGTCCCGCTTCGCGTCGCCTTAAGGACCGATTCGTTCGAGCTTTTCACATCCCGGCGGGTATAAACCTCGGCTTTGCCGAGATTTTTCAACATATAGGTCGACGTATTGAACAGCGCCGTCAAATCGAGATAGGCGTCTCGTTGATTGCGCAGGATTTCCGTTCGTTCCTCAAGATTGGTCTTGGGAATAGAGTCGATCGCGATCAGTTTTTCAACGGTTTCGTGAATATTAATTCCCGAAATCAATCCGATGGTAGTTTGTAATCCGGCCATAATCGACGACTTTCCAACAACAAAAGACTAAAAAATGGACACCAAGGGGAAAACCGACATTCCGTTGCGTTTTTCCGTCAGGCCATTTTCAACCGTACGGAAAGACAATCCCAGTTTCTTTATCGACCAAATTTCGCCAAAACAAAACCGCTTTTTTCCTGGAAAAGAAAGGAAAAAAATACCACTTATTTAATATAGCTAAAATAAGCAGTATGCGTTGATGTAATAAGAGGTGATGAATTGAAAATTCGCTTTTTTCAATCCGGTTATACAGAAAATGAGGGGAATAATGATAATTTTCTGAAAACATCACTGTTTCAAGAGAGATTAAACTGCGACCGGCACACCGGAGCCCTCCCCCCATTAAGCCGGTACCCCGCGTTATTCAATCTTCAGACCGGGCTCCCCCGCCCAAGCACACGCCGAATCTCGGCGTCGAATGCATCTGCCCCGTTCAAGAATTCGATCCCGATCGCAACGGCCCAAAGGGGAATGTTGCCGAGATGTTTGCGCCGGATTTTAACCAGGTCTTTCATTGTGCAAAGAATCGCCTCCGCCTTGCAGCGTTTCGCCTTGTCCGCCAATTCACGGAGATTGTCCGGAGAAAAACAATGGTGATCGGGAAAAGAGGTCGATCCGACAATCTCGGCGTTGCAGTCTTTCAATGTCCGGAGAAAAAGATCAGGCCGGGCGATGCCGCCGAACGCGAAAACCCGTCGGCCTTCCAGCCAACGGATCGAGCAGGTTTTTTGAACCGAATAGACGCTTTCTTTGCTGAAAAGCCGGGATTCGCTTTCCGGACCTTCCTCGAAATAGGAAACCAATTCTTTCGGACGATGAGCGATTTCTCCCCAAACGGCTTGCGGAGCCCGTTGCCCGACTTGCCGACGAATGTTTTCCCGCTCGTCTCCGGAAATCCCATCAGCCCGGGAAAGAAGGACGATCCCTGCCCGCGAGAGGGAGGCAACCGATTCGCGGAGCAAACCTCGCGGAAAAAGATGCCCTTGGCCGAAAGGGTCTCGCGAATCCAAGAGCACGATGTCGAGATTTCTCGCGATCCGCCGGTGTTGGAACCCGTCGTCCAGCAGAATCACATCGACGGCTTGACGCTCCAAAAGTCGTCGGGCGGCGGCAACCCGATCCGGTGATTGTTCGTGCAAAACGCTCGGAAATCGCAGGGCGAGCTCCATTCCTTCGTCGTTGAGCGCGGGGTGCGGACTTTCCGCCGATCGACCCGCGGAATTTCGCGAACCGGGCGTCCGATACCCGCGGCTGACCAGCCCGGGTTGCAACCGATGTTCGAGACACCATTGGGTCAAGTAGGCGATCAGCGGCGTTTTGCCGGTTCCCCCCAGTGTCAGGTTGCCGACGCTAAGAACGGGGACATCGACCGACCGGACACGAAACCAGCCCCGATCATACATCCTGTTTCGGAGCGACATGAGCATCGCATAAGGAGGTTCGAGAACCCCGAGCCCGAAAAGAACGGTGCGGTCCCAAGGGCTGGTTCGTTTTCCGTCCAGCAATTCTCGAAAATAGGTTTCGTTCAAGGAGATCGGGGGATGAGAGGTTGGGTTGAACCCGGCATCACAAGCGTCTCCCCCTAATTTAGCCGGTACTTCGCGTTTTACAAGTGTACGAATCCCGCGAAACTCAACCGTTAGACAACGTAATCGAGAAGCGAAAGAAATTCCGGTTCGCCGCGAACCGGGTCGAAATCGGGATCTTCGGAGATTTGCTCCCGGCACATCGGATCCAACGTCAAGGCAATGTTCAAATGATGCAGCGTCTTTTCTTTATTGCCGAGCAAAGAGTAATAGCAAGACGCATTAAAATGCAGCAACGAATTTTCCGGTTCGAAGAGAAGGGCTTCCTGAATCGTATGGCTGGCTAGATCGACCCGACCGGCCCGTTTTTGGCAACAGGCGAGGGAAACAAGGACATAGACATGTCCGGGTCGAATCGTAGCAACGGTTTCCAAAACCCCCCAAGCTTCCTGAAACCGGTTCAGGGAACGAAGACATTCCCCTTTAAGATAGAGCATACCGGCGTCTTCCTGCATGATTCGATTGTCGATTTTCTGCAGGGCCTCAAGCGCATAATCGCAGAGTCCGAGCTCCAAAAAACCTTCGGCTTCCCTGCGAAAGTAAGACCTTCGAATCATATCGGCATATTTCATGGTGTTGTTCCCTCAATAATGAACGCCTCAAATCATCCGTCAAAATTTCCCGGAAACAGCGGCTTATGCGTCCTGCTTTGCACAAGCCAATGAGTGCAATACACTCAAGTCGGTTTAAAATTCCCGTCTTCAGTACGGTAGCGGCCCAACGAGGCCGCAGTTTGGCAGAGGGCGAAGCCTACCACCCATACCGGCTACAGTATAACCAGAAAATTCATTTCAAAAATCAGTAATTCGGTGCTACAACGCCGTTCGCAGAACGTTCATAAAAAAAGGGGCCTTGATTTTCAAGACACCGCAAAGCGGCATCTACAAATCAAGGGATCGCGAACAAGTCGAAACAAATTTTTCGCGAAGATCAATAAGCGCCAAATCACATAACCAAAGCGCCTACCAAGCACCGAACCACGCAACCTAATTTGATTATATTGTAAAGCTTACTATTAGTCCACAATAATTTTTCCCTTTCAATCCGTTTTCGTGGAAAAAAATGCAGGAATATTCCCTTTCGTATAAAAAAAACCTCGATCGAAATGTACTTTTTTCTGTTTGATATTCAAAACTGAAGCGATATCGTTTCGAAACCATGAAAAAACGAAATCCTTCGCTCGTATCGGCAATAAATCGCGGTTTTGGCCGATGAGTTTTTGCGATCTCATTGGACATGTCCCCTTCCAGATGACATGATAGATCGATTTTCCGGAAATTTTTGATTTTCAGAAAACACTTCATGCAAAAATGAAGGCCGAAAGCATGTCGGATTGGCAACTTAAGCGCAGAGTACCGGCTAAGTAGGAGCGGGAAACCTCAGTGCTGTTGCCTGCTTGATAAGACAAAGACAAGATTCGTTGCTTTTTCAGTGAACTTTTTCCTTGATCGTCGCGATTTGCCAAACAATCCAAAGAATCACGAGCAAGCCGCCCGCGAACACCCCGAGAAAGGTGTAAAGCGGTCCCCATTGAACGGCTTCGGGGATCGACGCAACCTGAACGAATCGACCGACTTCGATGTTTTGGATCAGTTGTCGGGTTACGACAAACGAGCCGAGAATCAAGGTTTGGCCGAGAACGAGGCCGATGAGCGAAAAGAGACCGATTTTTCCCACCCGACTCGCCCGGGTCAGCAGCACGGTCAAAATTAAAGGAAAGACAACAAGCCCAACGGGCAGGACAACCCAAGGAAATTGGAAAAGGAATTTCATTTCCTCGTTTTTGTCCAAGAGCCAGAAATAATACAAAAAGCCGCAAACGGTTACGATCAGGCCGATCCAGGAAATTCTCGCTCCAAACGAAAGCGTCCATTTTCGGTAGGCGACGTTTTTTTCCTCAAGGGCGGTCGAGCTGTTTTTCCGGATCAGGCAATGCGAATCGAACACGGCCCAAAACCCGGTCGTGATCAAGGCGAGACCGAACATCGACCCGAACCGGGTCCAAAGGATCGGATCGCGAAAATGATTGCCCAGCCCGGTAACCGCTCCGCCGATGTTCGTCTTTTCCCAAATCTCGGCCCACGCGTCCGGCCGGCCCATCAGGTTCATTGCATGGGCGATCAACAGTCCGATTACGGCGAGAAACAACCAGGCGAAAAAGCCGAAAAAAACCGTCCGGATCCGGCCCCGGGTTCGCGGTTTTTTCGGCTTTTCTTCGGCGGCGGTCGACTCTGGCTGAGAGCGGTTGTCCTTTTTTTTGTCGGATCGGTCGGCAATTTTCGCTTTTTCCGGAAGATTTAACATCGGATCGGCGGTATCCCAAACGCTGAGCTTGACGGAAAAAGAGGCGAGATAAACCTTGTAATACGCGAACAAAAACAGCGGGATGATAATGAGCCAATGCCAGGCGGTCAGGATCGTCGCCGTATAAAACGATTTGTAATATGTCGTTTGCAGGAACAGGAGCGGAACGATCGCGAAGTTGACTCCGAGCGCGAGGAAAATCGGCATCTGCCCGAAGACTCGACGGGCGTATCGGTTCGCGAGCGGGCCGCCGAAAATCAGCGTGAGGATCGCGAAAGGGAGTCCGGCGAACCAAAGATGCATCGGAATGAGATGCAGGAAAAAACCGATCCCTTTGAAAAGTTCGACGAACCAGAAAGGGGCCGGCATCCCGGGAAGCGTATTCGGATCGATTGCGTTCATTGGCTCGTGTGGGGTGAGACGACGAGAAACTCAAACCGCCCCTCATTTTAGCCGTCGCGCCTAATTCTCGCAAGCGGTTCGACGAGGCGAAACGACAACCGGGGTACAGTAAAAACTTTTGGCGAAGATAGGCAAGATAATCCCTATCGTCATTCCCGCGAAGGCGGGAATCTATAGTGAAACCGTTCCCTATGGATCCCCGCCTTCGCGGGGATGACGGGATCATTTCAAAATAAGGTTCAAATTTTTCTGGAAATCAATAAGTGAGACAGCGCAAGTACGGCCTTGCCTACTAAATTCTCAAACCAAACCGCCGATCACCCGTCGTTTTTATAAGCCGCGATCATCGCCGCGAGAACCTTTTCCTTCGCTTCGTCCAAAGAATCGCTCAACGTCGCTCCAGCCGCCCGTTTGTGACCGCCGCCGCCGAACGAATAGGCGATCTTGCTGCAATCGACATCGCAGCGGCTCCGAAAACTGACCTTGAAAGAACCGCTGCGCTGCTCGACCAGCATGACTGCCAATTTCGAACCGCCGACCTGCAAGAGCATGTTGACGATGTCTTCGCTGTCGCTCGCAATCGCCCCGAGCTGGTCGAAATCCTCGAGCGCGATCCAACTCGCGAAAAGAACGCCGTTAAGATGCTGCTCCGCCCTCGCCAAAGTCCGACCGATCAAACGGATCCGCGCGAACGATTCCTGTTCGTGCAGGTGTCGGTACAATTGGTCCGGCCGAGCCCCGGCCGCGACCAGTTCGGCCGCGATTTCGTAGGTTCCGACCCGAACCGAAGGGAAGCGAAACCAACCGGTGTCGGTCGCGAGGGCGACGAAAACCGGTTCCGCGATTTCTTGATCGAGCGGAACGTTCAAAGCCCGGACCGCCTCGAAACAAAGGGCTCCGGTTGCTTCGGCCGTCGAGTCGACGAACATCTCCGCCCCGAGGTCATTTCCGATCGCGTGATGATCCAAGACGATTTTTTCGGCGGCCGAACTTTTGAGCAATTCCCCGATTCCGTCCAACTGTGCCCAAGAGGAGGTATCCAAAACGAAAAAAAGGTCGATCGTTCCGAGCCAATCCTTTTCGCCCGGCTCCAAACGGTCCAAAACCCGAATCCGCTCCTCGGGGTCGAGGAACCGCAGGTTCGGCGGCGTCGGGTGCCCGTTGACGATCCGCACTTCCTTGCCGAGCCGGGTCAATGCATGATACATCGCCAGTTCGCTGCCGATGCTGTCCCCATCGGGCCGGATATGCGAAGTGAGCAGGATCCGCTTGGCCGCGAAAACCCGCTCCCGGAACAATTTCCAGTCGATCGAAGAGGAAACAGAATGTTGCATCGGAGCGTGTCGGGATTCTTTCGAAATCACTTTGTCGGCGAAAACCTTACTGAAACAGGGCGGCGTATTTTTCGGGGCTGAAGATGTTGAAGCGCAGTTCGCGGATGTATTCCTGCGGCCCGCCTTCGCGTTGGACGGCGACGAGCAGTTCGATTTGTTCCTGGCTTTTGTAGGCGGCGATCCCTTCGAGCTTCTTTTCCAAAAGCGAGGCGTTGCCGCGGACCCGGATCGTCGGCGGGTCGCTAAAATCGCAATACGTCGCGTATTCGTAAAGCAGCGGAATCCGCTCGATCGGCGCGCCGAGTTCGGGCCAAATGTTGCCTTGGGCGTGAAAAATGCTCATCACGAATTCGTGATGAACCGCCTGGTGATCCGGGTGAAAGTCGGTGTGCGCAGGAAGAAAAAGCCGGGTCGGCCGGATTTTCCGAAGCGCCCAGACAAACGAATTCAGGTATCCGGTCGCCCCTTCAATCGCGTTCGGATCGTTCGGATCATCGGTTTGGCGACGTCCGACGTGTGGGCCGGGGTTGGCATCCGGATATTTGAATTGAATCAGGTTTTCTTCCGGCAAGCCGAGCAACTTGAAGGACTCTCTCGCCTCGTTGTTGCGGATCGCTGCGATGGTCTTCCGATGTTCCGGTCGGCAATATCCGGATTCCCCGGTCGTGACGACCAAGGCGTGCGTCTCGATGCCGCGGGCGATCGCCGCGACAAACGTGATTCCCGCCCCGCAGACGATGTCGTCGTCGTGCGGAGCGACGAAGAGCCAACGCTCGTCCTTCCCTTTCCAATCGGGCCAGACATTCTTCGCCTCGGGCGAACTCAGGAGGCCTTGCTTCGTGCGACGTTCAAAAACAATTCCGTAATCGGTTGACATGGTTTTAAAAAATTAAGGATGACGAATTAAGAATTTTTTGATCTCACTCTCCGTCATCCCCGCGCAGGCGGGGATCCAGAGATTACGCTTTCCCTCCGTCCCCCCGCCTACGCGGGGGTACGGAAAGTTATTCGTTTCGAAAAGTCCGCTACCCAACGGGGGCAAATTTTTTCACAGGTCAATAATTGAAATCTATTGTCCGTTAAACTCGTTGCCGATTTTTCTCGCCCGTTTCGGTTTGTCGAGGTTGACACCGCACGCGACGCCGATTTGAACCAGAAGATTCCAACCGGCCAGAAGTTGCAGATACATGTCGTATCCTTTCAATTCCGGAATGCGGATCGTCGGGAAAACGGTCTCTTTCGGGGCGATCGCGATCACGGTCATTCCGACGCCGTCGACCAAAAGTTCCTTGATCCGGGCACATTCCGATTCGAAGGGGTTGACGAGCACGACGACTTCGTTCGGGTTCATGATTTCCTCGACCCCGTGCAAGATGTAGGTCCCTTCGAGGAAATCGCTTTTCTTTCGGGTAATCTCGTTCGTTTTGAGCGTCAGTTCCTCGGCGACACCGTCGTTGCGGCCGGCGAAATAAATCATCGGGGCGGCGGCCAGCTTCGCGATCAGGCCCGAATCGTACTCGGCATCCAAAACCGCTTTCGCGAGTTCGCCCGCCTGTTTCGCGTTTTTCGGGCATTCGCAGTCGATTATATTGCACAGCAGCGAACGGTACACAAGCGCCTGTTCAAGAACGCTCTTGGTCGCCGCGACGGCCTGCTCCTTGCCGCAGGAGAGGACGATCGAGGCGTTCGACATTTCGACGAGTCGGGTCCCTGCGTTGGCGGTCATCCCGAAACGTTTTTGATGCCCGTCCTTGATCAGCTTGACGTAAAGGGCGATCGTTTCTTTGGTTTGACCACTGTTGGAGGCGGCAAAGACAGCCCAATCAGCAAGGTCGTATTCCTGAGCCTGATAACTCCCTTCGGTCGCGACGTTCAAGTCCAGCCCACGTTTGCGAACGCCGTACATAAAACTTTTCGAGGGAAAAATACGGCTCGAACCTTCCCCGGTCAGGAAAAGTCGCTTCGTTTGCTTGACGGTTTCGGCCATTTCCCGGGTCTGCCCGAAATCGAAGTTGGCGATAAGGTCCGGGGTTTGGAGCATTTCCTGGACGAGGGCGAAATCCTTGTATTTGGGGTCGGTCAAATTCATAAAAATCAAGTTCGGAAACAAAATTCCGCAAAAAAAGTGATCCGGCGCCAATCTCCCACGTGTAGGAGCGATCGGCAAGGGAAGGATCGGGCTTTCGGCGGGAACTTCCAACCCCAAAGCCCGAATTGACAAGAACCACTCATTCTAACCCAATCCGTGTCGAGGGGCAAGCCGCTCCGCAGGGTGCCCAAGAGTAACGCCACACCGTCTTCAAGTTTCACGGATTGAAATTTTTCTCAAAACAAATGGGATTTTCCATCGTACAGGAATCAGACACATCTGGTTCACGTCATTTTCAACATACATGGAGGTTTCAATGTCTCAACCCACTTCCCTCAGT
>JAVBQI010000038.1:0-27428 GCA_031549145.1 Thermoguttaceae bacterium
GCGAAGGACAAGGACGATCTGGTCCGAAAAGTGTTGCAATCGACGACGAACGTCAACAACGACAAACGATTGATCGCTTCCTTCTTCCACCATGCAGGACTATCAATCTGATTCGATTTTATTCCTGAAGGTCAGTAAAACAAAAAATAACAAACAAGGAGAGTCGACCTATTACTATTTCGCGATGCCTTCGTCGTAGGCGCGGGCGCGGTCTTCGATGTTGCGCGGCGGTTTGACACGCTGGGCGCCCGTCGCGGTCGCACGGTCCCGGAACCCTTCCCGGGCCTGAACCGTCGTCGAACGGCCCGATTGCAGCGGGCCCATGCTCTGAAGGGCTTCTTGCCAATCCTTATCCTCGCGTGAGCCGGGTGTCGCGGTGTTGGCGTCTTTCGACATTTTCCGCCATTTTTCGGCGAAGGCTCGCAGGTCGTCCTTCGTCCAGCCGAATTGCTCCCAAAGTTCCGGGTCCGGCTTCTTTTTCGCGAGCTCCTCTTCGAGATACTTGAGCGCAAGCGCCGTCTGCTTTTCCGCGAATTCCTTATTCGGATTGCTCTTGTGCGACCCGGACGACTGTGAACCGCTTGAGGAATTCGCGTCGCTTCCGCCTCCCCCGCCGGTCGCGTTTCCGGGCTTGCCCCCCGGCGTGCCCGGGGAAGACTTGGAATCGTTCGCCCCCGACGGTTGCCCTTGCGGAGCGCCCTCGCCCGACCCCGTTTCGGCTCCTTCGCCCGGCCCGGCCGGTGCTCCGCTTTGAGGTTGCCCTTCGCCCCCGGAAGCCCCGCCTTCTCCCGGTTGAGCGCCCTGTTGATTTTCCGGTTGAGCGCCCGGCTGTGCTTGAGCGCCGCCTTGAGGCTCACCCCCTTCCCCTCCCTTCTGGGAAGGTTGGCCGGATTGTTCCGCCCCCTGCTGCTCCCCTCGGCCCCCCTCCGGCGTTTCGTTCGGGTTACGATCGGTTGGGTTTTCAGCATTCGCGGAACCCTCTTTTTGTTGACCGCCCGGAGGTTGCTCGTCGGGAGCTTCCGTTCCGTTTTTGGGATCGCCGACGATCGGCGTCTTCGGGTCGGCTTTCGGTCGCTGCTTGCTGTCGTCCCCCTTTTCCCCGGTCGGCTGGTATACCTTTTGCGACTCTTCCCCGGGGCGTTTTTCGGCGGAATGTTCGGGCATCTTCTCGGGCGGAGTTCCTTCGGCCGACCGTCTGTCCGACTGAGGATTCAACTCGTCGGACCGCTCACCGGGTCCGTTGTCCGCGCCGGGCCGGTCCTTCCCTTTCTCCTTCATTTTTTCGAGAATTTTCTCGAACACCTCTCCCGGGCGAGCATCACCGTCGAACGGCGTTTTTTGGCTTTCCCCTTTCCCGCCGTTCGCGTTTTGTTGATTCTTGCCGCCGCCCGATTGTTCGTCGGGGCGACCTTCGTCCGGAGCACCGTCCCCTTGATCTCCGGCACCGCCGCGTTTCGAGTCCTTTCCCGGCTCGGAGGACGTGCCGCTCATCCCGCCGTTCTGATCTTGCGAATCGTCCCCGCCTTCGGAGCCGCCGGTTTGTTGACCGCCGCCCGATTGTCGGGAATCAGGTTGACCCGATCCCCCTTGCTCCTTGCCGCCCGATTCGCTCCCGCCGCCGGAGCTTTCGTCGTTCTCATTCTGCGAGCCGGGAGCAGCCTGGTCGTCTTGCTTCTGCTGCTGTCGGGCGTCTTTGGGCTGATTCCCCTGATTGCCGCCGTCCTGTTGTTTTTCGTTTTGACGGTTCTGCTGTCGTTTGTTTTCGTCGGACTGTTTTCCCTGATCTTGGTTTCCCTGGTCGTTTTCGTCCCCGTTTTTCTCTTGATCGTTCGAGTTTTCCTGATCCCCCTGATCCTGGTTGTTCGGATCGTTGTTGTTTTGATCCTTATTGCCTTGATCTTTGTTGTCTCGGGCGCTGTTGTTCGACTGTTGGCCGCCTTGTTCTTGAGAATCGCGCCCGTCGGCGTTTTCGTCTTTGCCGTTCTCTTTTTCGTCGTTGGATTCCTCGCCTCGATCATCCAGCGTTTTCTGGTTCCCCTCCCCCGGATTTTGTTTTTCCGTGTTGTCGCCCGAGTCGGTCTTTTCTTCTTCTTTGCGTTCCTGGTTTTTCTTCTCTTGCTTGTCCTGATTCGCGTCTTTTCGATCGGCTCCCGCTTTCGGAGGATCGACCACGAAAGAAAGCCGTTTCGTAACCGCGGAGTTCCCATCCGGGGTTTTCGTGTCGATCGCCTCGGCCCAGCATTCGACCGCGTCCCCTTCCTCCAACCGCAGTTGCTCCGGCCGGATCGAGCCGGTCGCGTTGACGACGCCGGAAAACCCGGTCAACTTCTCTTTGCCGGCCGCGAGGACTTCGAGCGGCGGAATCTTTTTCTCGCCGGCATCGAAATGCAGTCGGATCGCTCGAATCCCAAAATCGGCGTCCTCGGCCTCGATTTTCAAATCCGCGAACCCGTTGAGCGGAATCCGGAACTGCTCCTCGGGCGGCTCGACCCAGGAAACCTTCGGCGGCTGGTCCCGCAACACTTCGATCTTGTAAATGCTCGGTCGTCGGTTCGCGGTTCCCTCGGAATCGTAACCGCGAAGCACATACGACTGAAACTCCCCCCGGCTCGGATCGAGCGGATCGGTCGTCAGCCAAAGCCCGACGCTCCCCCCCCGCGCATCCGGGGAAAGGCTCATCGATTTCCCTTTCTTGTCGTTGTTGTCCGGAATAAATTCGGCCCGGCTCATCGGAAAATTCGCTTTCGCCTCGATCGTAACCTGCGTCCCTTCGAGCGCCCGGATGTCGCCGGTATTCGGCACCGTCAAGGGCGCTTGCCCGGTGTACTCCGGAAACGTGTAAACGACCTCGCGGACCTCAAGGGTCTGCGGCGGCAAGACCCCAAAACGATACGAGCGGCTTCGTTCCCCGCCGACGCCGATTTGGTAGCTCGTTCCCTGCTCGAAGCCCGCCTTGCCGGGCGGGAAGCGACACTCATATTTGTAACCTCCTTCGGGAATCGACATTGGAACGGCCTGGTCGACCGCGCGTCGGTCGTCGGTCGTGTAATACACGAAGACCGGATCATTGCCCGCCCCTTCGATCCGGGCGGTGATCGTCGTCGTTTCCCCTTGAAACAGCTCGGCGTTCCCGGGCGAAATTTCGAGGAACCGGACCCGCGTCGGCGTTTCGATTCCGGCGAAAGGGACGGTGAGCCGGAGGAACGAGGTCAACGGATTTTTCGGAGACAGCAGCGAATAAAGACAAAGAAGCCCGGTCAACACGGCGAGAACGATCAGCCAACGAATGATCGGCGTGTGATCGACGATCGTTTCGCCGGAGATCCGGTCCAAATCGTTCGCTGCCCGACTCGTCAGCCCCTCGACGATCCGGCTTCGCAACGGCGAGACCGGCTTGTTCGCTTGGGCGGTCTCTTCCTTGCGAAGCAGGACCCAGTTGATGAGGGCGTTTTTCATACTCGAACGCCGCCCTTCCAAAACCTTCGCCGCATAAACCGGGTTGACGGAATACCGCAACAGCGGGGTCAGCCGCAAGCCGAGATACCCCAACGCGAAAACGGCTCCGAGGAGAAAAAGAGCGACCCGGAGCCCCGGCGAAACGCCTTCCCGAAAACACCAATGGTCCAACAACGCGAAAACGAACAAGTACCCGACCGTGCAGGTCAGCAGCACGGTCAACGTCAGGAAAAGATCGGTCCGCTTGACCTCCCGGCAGGTCTGGTCGATGCGGCCTTCGATCCGTTCGCTCTTCGTCGGCTCTCGATAATCCAAAGGGTTCATACTCTGTCGTCCGTTTTCTTTTTTGAATTCTGCTGACGCCGGTTTAAAATCCCCGTCTTCAATACGGTAGCGGCCCAACGAGGTCGCGGTTTGACGGAGGGCGAAGCCTACTACCCCTACCGGCTACGGTATCGCACCGGAAATCAATGCGGCCTTCGCTTGAATTATCCCACCCCCGCGAAAACGTGTCAACAGAGAAAAGCGACTGCATATTGACCTGTGCAAAAAAACCTGCTCTCATTCGGCCTCAAACTCATCAGAACAGCCCCATGAGGGCATCGGCGAAGAGTTTCATGCCTTCTTTGTTCGGATGATTGATGTCGTTCAGCATCAACGTCGAATACGGAATGCCCTGACGCCAGAGCCGGCCGTAACGCTTCGCGGCATCGGCGAGAGCGACGTTGTTTTTCGCACAGAACTCGCGAACCGATTTTGTGTACGGCCGCGGATCCTCGTCGATGCCCTTCTCCGATGGGAGCCCCATCCAATCGGCCCGGACGTAATGCGGCGTCAGGATCACCCATTCGGCACCGATTTCCCGGAAGTCGGCGAGGATTTCGGAATAGCGTTTCTCGAGATATTCTCCCTGCATTCCGGCGTCGTTGACGAACTCGGAGACAATCAGGTCGGGTTTCAGGGCGAGGACCTTTTCTTTGTAATTCTTCGGGCTGCCCGGCGGCTCGTTGCGATAGGTGTCGGAATTCCGGCCGCCCCACGCTTCGGTTAACAATTCGATTTTCGCCTTCGGATATTTCTCTCGGAGCCGGGCGAGAAATTGTTCCTGCCAACGTTCCGTTTTCGGATCGGGAAGGTAACCGGCGTCGGTTACACTGTCCCCCCAAGCGAGAATCCGGATTTTTTCTCCGGCGTTGAGCTTTTGCATGGTTTGGGGCAAGAGCCGCCGGGCGATCGTCGGCTCGGTTCGCGGAGCTTCGGGGTACGCGGTCTCCGTGATCGGAAATAAAAGTTCCGGCGTCAGTTTTTCGATTCGACCGCTGAGGAAAACGTTCGCCAAACGAACCTCGCCGTCCGACAAAACAGGTTGTCCCGGATTCGTAACGTGCGGCGTCCCCTTCCGGAGAGCGAGTTTGCCATCTTTCGTCCGGACGACGGAATCAATCCGTTTTTGTGCGTAAATATAATCGACGAACACCGCTTGCTTTTCAGCGATGCGGCCGCCGTCGATCCGACCAAGACTTCCCCAAAACGGGTCGAGTTGATAATCCTTGCCGATTTCATAAACGGTTGAGGTCGGCGATTCCGATTCGCGAACGACAACGGAATCCGGCTGGAGAACGCCGGTCGTCGAACATTCCTGGGCCTGGACGCCGCGGAGCGGTCGGCCTTTCAGCCAGGGAGCGGCGTTCGGATCGAACAACGGCAGCTCGGGATATTTTTCCGCCTTGACCGTGATGATGTCCGGCGGCGACACTGTCAGTTCGGCGGCGACTTCACTGAATTCGGTACGAAGCGTCCAGGCATCTTTCAACTCCAGGGAAACGGCATCGGCGGCGTGAGCGTCGGCAGCCGACGACAAGGCGATCATCAACAAAAGAGGGATGCGATATTTCATGGTGTTCCGTTTTGTGAATGGTTTTTATTGATCCTCAAAAAAAGTTTCGAATCGGGCCGCAATCGGTCATTGTCGGTCCCCTCCCTGAGATTTTTCGATTCTCTAGCATTGTCCTCAAAGCAGTGAAATCCTATAATAACTACTTTCCGCGAAAAATCGAGTTGGAGCTTCAAACTTGACTCTCGCGGTTTTGGTGCTTTCGCGCTTCGCTCTGGAAGCCCCTTTGCCCCTTTTTTGTGCGGACACCTTAAACAGGGTGTTATGTGCCGTAAGGCTCAAAACCGCAAAAAATCACCATGTTCGGATCGACTCATCTTTCATCTCTTTTCATCGATCGGCAGGACCTGTTTGAACTTGTTCTGATCGCGGCGATTCTTATTGTGATTGCTTGCGTGATCGCCAAGACCATGTCGGGCCGGTTTCGTTGCGGCAGAAGATTCCTCTTTTCTTATTGGGTCGTCTTCGCATTTCTGGTGGCGGCGGGTGTTGCAAGTTCGCTCGCGGCCATCCACCATACGCGAGTGTTTCTGAGGCATTCGACTCTGGAACTCGCCAATTCTTACGCCATCTCGCTTGAGGAACTTGGGCATTGGAAATTGGTGGCAAAAAGCAAAGGAGGAACCGAAGAGGCGATCCTGGCGGAAAAAGCGATCCAGGATTTTTGTTCCCGCGCCGTTGCCGATAGCGAACGGACTGCCCGGATCTTTACCTTGCGTCCCTTTGATAAGGACCATGTCGAACTCCTGCTGGTCCGAATCGGCGACGTCACCTCGCCACGCGGGTTCCGATTTTACGCGACGACTCCGCCCGGCAGTATTCCGAAAGACAACAGGCCCGCCGATTGGGCGTTCGGCAGACAACTGCCGATGACCGAGGAAATGTGTGAGGTTTTTCGAAGCGAAAAACCGGTGGTATCGCGTTATGATATCACGGGGATTGACAAGGCCAACGATTATTATACGGCTCTTTGTGCACTCACGGGACCGAACGGCAGATCGACCGGGGTTCTCGGTGTTCATTTCAGCACGGATTACTGGAATGCGGCGGTCAGGGATGCGAAAATGATCATAGACATGTTTTTTCTTCTGCTGTTCACCATGTTTTTCGGGGCGGCTTTTCTGCTGGCGATGGTCAAGAGGACGAACGATCAACTGCACGACGCCGTTTCCGAGTTGATCGAGGCGAAAAGAGTCGCGGAAGAAGCGACTCGCGCCAAAAGCCATTTTCTCGCGAACATGTCGCACGAAATCCGGACGCCGATGAACGCGATTCTCGGTTTCGCCGGTGTCATCAGTCGGCTTCTCCTGAAACGCTGCTTGCCCGAAGAACGGAACCAGTGCGAAGAATCGGTCGAACTGATCCATCGAAGCGGCAATGATTTGCTGACGATCATCAACGACATTCTCGATTTCTCGAAAGTCGACTCCCACCTGATCGAAGTCGAATCGATCCCCGTCTCGGCGGAACAACTTGTCGAAGACGTTCGCTCCATTATGCAACATCGCCTGGAAGCCCAGCCGGACGTCGTTTTGGCAACCGAACGGCACGGGGACGTTCCCGATTGGATTCTGAGCGATCCGACCCGGTTGCGACAGATTTTGGTCAATCTGGTCGGCAATGCCTTGAAATTTACCGAGTCGGGCAGCGTTCGAATCGATTACGGTGTCAATGACGACAAAATGTATTTCGATGTTTCCGACACGGGAATCGGCATGACGCCGGAGCAGGTGGGGCGGCTCTTCCAACCGTTCGTCCAGGCCGAAGCGTCGTCGACCCGACGGTTCGGGGGAACCGGTCTCGGGCTCTCCATTTCGAAACGTCTGGCGATTCTGCTCGGAGGCGACATCACCGTTTCCAGTACGCCGGGCGTGGGAAGCACGTTTCATGTGACCATTCGCTGTTGCGTTCCGGAAACGGCTCCGACGACGAAAACCAAGACGAGTCCGGACGATCTCGCTCTCGTTGATTGGAAATCCCGAGGAGCGAAACCGCTCGCCGGAAAGCGGGTTCTTGTCGTCGAGGACGGTCGGGTCAACCAAATCGTGATTTCCGCGCAACTTCACGAAGTTGGCGCGGACGTCGTTCTTGCCGAAAACGGCCAAGTCGCCCTCGACACGATTGCCGCCGAGATGCATTTGGGGCATGAGTTCGATATCGTTCTGATGGACATGCAGATGCCGATCATGGACGGTTACGAAGCGACGACCGAATTGAGGAAACGCGGTTTTACCAAGCCGATCATTGCGACCACGGCCCACGCGCTGAGCGGCGACTGCGAAAAGACGCTGGATGTCGGTTGCAATGCCTACTTGAGCAAACCGGTCGATCACGACCGCATGGTCGCCCTGATTTTGAAATGGATCGATTCGCCGAGGCACTGATTTCCGGGGGATTTGCGAGAGAGTCGCACAAAAGTTGCTTTTTCTCCTCGTTTTTCGTCCTGAAGGGACGAGATGTCTCTAACCCCCGGCGTCAGCCGGGGGGATGGGGAACACAAAAGGCCTCAAGCCCCAACGGGGTGTAACAAAGCCGGCAAGTGACGCCCCGTTGGGGCTAAATAAGGGGGCGAACTCCTTGCCCCCGGTTAAAACCGGGGGTTATCGACATACCGCCCCTCCGGGGCAAAGAGAATCATCAACTTTCATACGACAGTCTCGAATTTGGACTTTTGTAATGCTTCGGCCGTTTTGAGTTTTTTGAAATACCGTGCTCTGCACAAAAGATGAGCCAAGAGGCTTACTGAGCGAAGCGAGAAATCTCACTCTCGCCGAAAGGATTGAAATCAGCCTCGCTCGCGAGGGCGATGAACAACATTTTATGATGAACTGGAAATTGAAATGATGCCTAAATCCCGATTTTTTATCTGTCCGTTTGTATTGACGATTGCTCTTTTGGCAACCGCTTCGGCGGCGGAATTGCGGCTTGACGTCGAAGCCCTGCCAGACAACGGGCTACTGATCCGCAGCCTCGATTTCGGGCCGGTCCTACGATGGTCGAATCTCGACGCGGAAAAAATCGGCGGCCTCGAACTTCGGGTCGACGGTGTCAAAATTCCCGCGCAGTTGGCGTTCGACGGGCGACGAGGCTGTCTCATCGCCCGATTTCCCAAGGAATGCGTCGAACGCTCGAAAACCGAAACGATTTCGTGCAGTCTGAAATTGACGCTTGCCGGGCAGCCTGTTCGGCCTGTTGTCGCGAACGAAATCATTACGGAGACGCCGGTCTATCGAATCACGCAGAACATCAATGCCCAGGGCGGGCTGCCGTCGAAGATCGAGTTCAAAACGACAGGCCGGTTGCTAGAGACGCATCGTTGGTACGACCGGCTGCATCACCCGGATTGCAGCATGAGCATCGCCGATTCGAAAGAGGTGAAACTCTCGTTGCTCTCGGACGGCCCGATCTGCCGTGTCGTCCGGCAAGAGGTCGTGCCGTTCGGCTCGGGAACGGCGACGCCGAAAACGCCGCCATCGGTCGTGTACCACTGGTTTTTCTTCAAGGATTCTCCTTTCCTGATTTACGTGACGGCCGATTATTCTCAGCCGGACCCGATCGAATGGAAGGAACGGCATTTTCTGGAATTGCATGTCGCCGACGGTTCGTTCGGCGAATACGTCGATCTTGAAAAACCGGCCGAAAAGAAAAAATTCGCGGGGACGAAAGAGACGCTCTCCGGCAAGGGAGCCGCGCTTTTGGACGCTCCAAACCGGATCGCCGCGTTCGGCGTCGGCAGCACCACGGTTTATGACGGGCTCGCGACCGATTTCGGGCCGTACCTGCTCGCCAACGGCCGCGACGCGATGCGGCGGTGGTCCGAACCGACCGCGCACGAATCCGCCTGGTTGCTTCTCGATGCCGGAGAAACCGACTTTCTCGAAAAAGGAGAGCATCGCGGCTTCGAACAAAAGGCCGGCGTGCGGCTTTCGATTCCGGAGTTGGACGCGACGGCGAAAACCTGGAACGACGTCGCCCGAAACGCGATGTTTTATGCCGGTCTCCTGAAAACCCGAAACGAGCTCGCCGCAGTGCAATTCGACGGGGAACGATTTTTCGCGATTCAATCGGACAACCTCGGCATGGTGTTCGAAAAGGTCGCGGAAGAAAACAACCAGGGCGTTCGCCTTGTCGCGATGGTCGATATCCCGTCAAAAAAGCTGCTCACCCCCTACGAGCCGCAGTCGCTCTTTACGGTCAAGATTCGCGAGGCCGCCGCGGGGTCGGAAGACGGGAAACCGGCGTATACGATGCGAAATCTCCTGTCGGACCGGGGCTGGAAATCGGTTGACGTCGTTTCCGAAGCCGGTGAGCCGAATCCGAAAAACGGGTACGCTCCCCGCGACAAAATTCTCCTCTCGTTCAAGGGAATCGCTGGAATTCCCGGTGCCGAATCGGCCAGCTTGCAACTCGTTGTCGAATCGCACCGAAAGGGAACCGATTCGTCGGTTCGGTCCGGCGACTCGATGATCGAAATGTTTTGGAACGGCAACCCGGTGTTGCCGGAAAACCTGACTTTGGACAGTGCGGTGTTGCCGACGATCCGTTTGGCCGCGTTCGGCGATCGAATGAAAGCGTTTTACCCGAAGGCTTCGGGCGTCGTCCTCGACCGACCGTTCAGCCGGAATCTCAGTTGGCGCGACCGTTATCCCTCCGGCTGGGCGGCGATGCCGTGGTACGCCGTCTGGGACAACGTCGAAAAGAAAGACGATCAGGTTGGGCTTTACCTCGCCGCTCACGACAAAGGGGGAACGAGCAAGGAGCTGCGAATCGTGACCGAAGCCGAAACGGGAACCGTCAATATTTTTATGGACTATCCGGCGGAAAACCAAGGCCGCCCCGACGCCCGGTTCGCCCCGTGCCGGATCGCGTTGGAATCGTTCCGGGGGGATTGGTTCGACGCCGCCGTGCTGTACCGCGACTGGGTGCGACGGGAAGCGTCCTGGTATCCCCGAGACAAGATGAGCCCGGACGGCCGGACCGACACGCCGGGTTGGATGAAAGAGCTTTCCGTCTGGGCGATCGCGAGTGCGGGGCCGGGGGCGATGCCGGAGTTGATCCGAAAATTCCAACAGCCGCTTGGCGTACCGACCGGGCTGCACTGGTACAACTGGCACCAGGTTCCTTTTGACAATGATTACCCACACTATTTTCCGGTCGTTGACGGTTTCAAGACGGCCGTCGCCGACATTCAAAAGGACGGCGACCTTTTCGTGATGCCATACATCAACGGCCGGCTTTGGGACATCAGGGACCGCGGCATGGAAGATTGGCTCTTTACGAAGCAGGCGTTTCCGGGTGTGACGAAAAAGGAAGACGGCACGGCCTACACGGAAACCTACAACAGCAAGGAAACGGACGGCTCGGAAGTCAAACTCGGCGTGATGTGTCCCGCGAGCGAGGTTTGGACGGAGAAGCAGCGGGAAATCATCGGGCGGCTGGTCCGACCTTCGGACAGAGAGCCGGGGGACGACGGCGGCATGGGGGTTAACGGCGTGTATGTCGATCAGGTCGCGGCCGCCCCGCCGAAACAATGTTTCGACGTCTCGCACGGGCATCCGCTCGGCGGCGGCGATTGGTGGGTTTCGGCGTACCGAAAAATGTATCAAACGATTCGCTCGGAATTTCCCGAAGGTGCGATCCTGACGACCGAGTGTACGGCCGAGCCGTTTGTCGATGTGTTCGACGGCTATTTGACCTGGCATTTTCAGCACGACGGGCAGGTGCCCGGCTTCGCAGCGGTTTACGGCGGGGCGATTCCAATGTTCGGCCGGTCGTACGGCGGCGGGCCCGATGTGGTGATCGCGAGCCGAATGAAAATGGCCGAGTCGTTCGTCTTCGGCGAACAGATCGGCTGGATCACCCCCTCCGTCGTCAACCAACCGGACCAGTACGATTTCCTGAAAAAGATCGTCGCTCTTCGGTATAAGTTCCGGGATTACTTTTACAAAGGGGAATTGGCGAGGCCGCCGAAACTCTCGGGCGAGATGCCGAAGGTAACCGCCGATTGGCTCTTTTGCGGCAATCCGACCGTTGTCACCCTGGGGATCGTTCAGGCCGGAGCGTGGCGGAAGCCGGCGGAGAAATCGGTGATTCTCCTGTTCGCGAATTTCGCCGATCAGCCGCAGACAAACGGGCTTCAGGTCGATTTGACCGAATGGGAGCTTGATCTGAACAAGACGACCGTCGTTCGTCACAATCCCGATGGTTCGGAGCAACAACTCGAAAAGCTGCCGGAAACCGTGCGACTGGAAGCACAAGACGCCTTCGTATTGGAGCTTCGCGAGAACAAATAAATCCGTGTAACAAAACTTGTCTTACTGAGCTGATGGTCAATTTTTATTTTCAGGAAAATAATAGGCCGCGAAACAATTTTTGATTTCACTTTCCGTCATCCCCGCGCAGGCGGGGATCCAGAGATAACGGTTTCCCTCTGGACCCCCGCCTGCGCGAGGGTGACGACATTATTTCAAAGTGAGAGTTCAAATGATATCCGGGCCTCTGTAGTACAGTAAAAACAAAGGGGTAACAACAATGGTCTTTTTGAAACGCAACGCCTTGATGATCGGTTTGTGGGCAACGTTCGCGCTAAGTTTTGCGTTGGCTTACAACATCCCGTATCACACGAGCCAGGTCGATTACGTGCGGGAGTTTATTCTGGCGCTGATGTCGAGTTCCGTAACGTTGATTATCGCGGCGATTCTCCTGCGGCAACAAACGATGAGCGAAGAACTCAAGGACACGCATTCGGAGATATTCCGCAAGAAATTCGAGGTTTACACCGATTTCGTCCGGACCTTGATCGTTTCGTTGGAGGATAAGGCCAACGGCGATGAGAACCTGCGGCGTCTTGAAGAGGATTTTTACAGGCTGCTTCTTTTTATCGACGGGGAGGCGACGTTCGAGAGGATTTATGACGCGATCCTGGGCACTCTTCGAAATGACGACCGGAAAAAAATCGGAGACGTTCTTTACTGTTTGCGCGAAGAGCTGGGGATTCAAGGCGAATCGGAAGGGCGGTTGCGGCAGCCGCTGTTTTGGAGCGAATTGGGCGGAAAAATGAACGCCTTTTACGACACGGCGGAAACGCTCCGGCCCGCGACCGAAGCAAAGAGCAGAGGCCTTGTGCCGTAATTAAGACTGTAGGGCTCGTTTACAGCCGTTCCCTACAGTCAACCGGTTCCCTCCTATTCGATTTTGACCTCGATCAGTTCCGAGTCGCGTTCGAGCGTCAGTTGGGCCGGTTCGTCGTCCTCCCGCTGCAAAATCCGCTGTTCGAGCGCCGTTCGCGAAACGGTCAACCGGCCGTTGAACATCACGATCAGATCGTCCGGACGGACGCCGAGTTTTGCGGCGAGGCTCTCGGGCCGCACGGCATCAACGAACGGCGGGGTCCGGTCCGAGACGTTCGGGACCAACACGATGCCCCAGCTTCGCAAGACCCGTTCCGCTTCCGAAGGGAGCGGTTCGAGCGGGCGTTTTTCGTCCGCAACGAAAAGGTTGATCGGCTTTCGTTCGGTTTCCGTCTGCGGTTGCAGCCGCGATTGAATCCGTTCGGAAATTTCCCGGGCAGGCAGCACGTAATTCAGCCAGGTGTTGTTTTCGGCGTTCTTCAATTCTTTGCCGATCAGGCCGAGGAACCGGCCCGAATCGCGGAGCACGAGCGCTCCTCCCTTTGCACCGGGGTTGTTCGTGATCGCATCGACGACGTACACCGGCCCTTTGTACGGCGTCGCGAAGGCCCCCCGCCGTGCTCGGAGCGAGGTCCGCGCCGCGATGATCCCCTGCTGTACCGTCGCCGGTTCGTTGCCCGTCGAAATGTCGAACGGATTCGAAACCGCGAGCACCCGATCGCCGATCCGAAGCGAATCGTCGAAACGAAAAAGCTCGGACAGCGGATCGCCGTAAGCTGCCGTATTTTGCGAAACAGCGGCGACCGGCCCGGCGAGTTCGGCTTTCAAATCGAAAAACGGCAGGTTCTCGCCGTCGATTTTGAGGATCGCGGTTTCCAACATCGGGTCGGCTTCGATCAACCGCCCTTCGTAACGACGGCCGCTGCTCAAAACGACGGTGAGCGGATCGGCTTCCAGCGTCGGGGAAATGACGGTAAGAATATGGCCGAACGGGGAAATCAGGCAGCCCGATTGGTAACCTTGCAGTCCGCGCAGCCCGCCGCTGCCGTATATTTTGACGACCTTCGCGTTGACCGTTTCAACAAGCTCGGCGGGAATCGGATCGGCCGCGATCGGCGGGACGGTCGGTTGCGGTTCCGCCTTTTTCGCGAGAGCGGAAGATTGCTCTCCAGACACCGGAAAACCGGTCGCGAGCAACGAGCGAACAGGAAACACCGCATACGGCCGCGGCCCGTGCCGGACTTCGAGTTCCGACGGGAGAAGCCGGTTCGTCGTCGGCTCCCGCTGCTCGCCGTTGAACCAAACTTCGCAGGGAAAATCGTCTTTCGCGGCATAAAATTCAATCAGCCGCAGCTTTCCTGATTCCGGATCGAAATAAAAACGGGCCGAAGCCGTTTGCCAAATCACGGACACGACGTCGTACAGTTTCCCGAAATCGCCGTTCAACGGGGCCGTTCCGAGATAGGTCGTTTCGCCGAAATCCCGTTTGTCGTTAAGCGCGAGCTGCCGCCAAAGGTAAAGCGCCCCGAACAGCCCGCCGCTCCCGCGCGGTTCGGAAACATGCGAGAGCGGATCGGCGACCGTCTGCGAATCCGAATCGGCCGGTCGCTCCGGCGACCAGTGGGTTCGCAACGTCGAGGTTTCCAATGCGACGGCGTCTTTGCCGATCGTCAACGTGTAAGACCCGGAATCGGAAAGCGGGCCGGTAAGAACCCAGTTTTCGTTTTCGACCGAAGGGGAATTCTCGACGCCGCCCCGCCAACGGGAAAGGGTTCGCTCCAGTTCCAACCGGTTGAAATAATAATTGGCGAAGCCGCGACGTTTTTCGTAATAGGGTTTCGCCCAATCGGGCACGAACATCCCCTTTCGTTCGGGCGTGGGCTTCGCTTGGGAAAACGATTCGGTCCCGTTTTGTGGCTGTTGCTTCGGTTCAGGCAATTGCGGTCCCGGCATGGGCGGGATCGGCGGTTCGAGCATTTCCTCGGTCATTTTGAGGAGTTCCCCTTCGGAATGCAGGGGATCGAGTCGGACCAAAAGATCGGCCCGGCTGCCGTCGTTCGTTCGAACGGCGAGCGGGACTTGCCAACCGCTCGGGAAGATGCCGAGCAGATTCTTGAACGTATTGGCCGTATCGAGCGAACGACCGGCGAAGCGGACCATTTCGTCGCCGGCCCGAACGCCGAAACGATGCAGCTCTCCGTCCGAGGTCAGATCGTCGATCAAAACCCGGCCGATCCGGTCGGTTTCGAGGACGGCGTTAAGTGTCGCGTGATCGACGATCCGGCCGCTTTTCAAATCGCCGAGAAAATACCTGACCTGGTTGATTGAAACGGCGTATCCGATCCCGACGTTGATCCGGCCCCGCTTTTCGAAAGAGCACCGTCCGTTGATGCCGATCAATTCCCCTTGAATATTGAAGAGCGGCCCGCCGGAATTGCCCGGATTGACGGCCGCGTCGGTTTGCAGGCAGTCGGTGTACTCCAAAAACGTCCCGGCCGGATATTGATAACGGTGCGTGCCGGAAACGATTCCGTAGGAAATGCAAGGCTTGTAATCGCTTGCGAGCAAAAACGGGTTGCCCATGACGACGGCCTCATCGCCGATCCGGACGGTGTCGCTGTCGCCGAGGGCGGCGAAGGGAAAATCGTCCCGCCCGAGCAGTTTGACGAGGGCGATGTCCCCGGTCGGGTCGACGCCGACAAGGACGGTGTCGTAAACCTTCCCGTCGGGCAGGCCGCAGCGCATCGCGACGCCGCACGGTTGAATGACGTGAAAGTTGGTGACCGCGTACCCGTCGGGCGAGATCACGACCCCGCTCCCGCCGCCGGCCGGACCGTCCGGTGCCGCGGGAAAGACGGCGATCACCGATTGCATCGTCCGCTCGATCCGGTCGGTTCGTTCCTTCTCCCGCCGCAAGAATTCGTCCAAATCGCGATCTTGGGCGGAAACCGCCGTTGCGAGGCAAAAAAAGATGAATAAGAAGAATAAATAAAACGTCCGCATGCCACAAATTCTAACATTCGTCCGTTTCAGCTGCAATGCACATCAGCGGGTTTCCAATGGTTTCCAGACTGTAAAGCTTTGATGACAGCAATTCGCCTGTTGCCGGTAAAGATTCGGTGATCAAATTCTTGCACGTTCCCTTTCGATACCAGCGTTCGCTATTTACGCCATCTCTTCCCATACAATGCCGTGGACTGGGCGCGGGGGTGTTACGAAATCAGGGTTCTCGATGATTTTTTTCGAGTGTGTTTCCAGATATAGCTTCCACCGATCCACATCCGTCACGGGCACTTGGAGATCAAGCTGCGCACAATTGTCACGGTTCTTGACCAGCTCTTCGATTTCATTGCCGTCGGTCGATCCGCTGGCAATATGTTTGGTGATGAAATCCCGCAAACGCCAGCCGGTATCGCCTTTGCCGTCATCATGCGAAAAATGAAGCAGCCTCTCACAAATGGTCGGACAGTAAACAATGGCGACCCGGTGATGATCTCCATGTGGTACATAGTCGATTGCCATGATTGTCTCCTTGTAAAAAAGAGTGGAATTGTTGAAAAAACTAATGGTTTCCAGAAAAATTTGAACATTGCTTTGGCAATGAGGCCGTCATCCCCGCAAGGCGGGGATCCATAGGGAACGGTTTCACTATAGATTCCCGCCTTGTACGCGGGAATGACGAGAAAAGGTTCATTTTTTATCTGTGAATCAGTAATTAATGTCAAAACAAGAACGACCGTTTTGTGTGACAAATAATTCTAGCGGTTCCGCAGTAATTCGATTTCAGCGAGGCGTGTTTCGACAGTAAGAATTTTAGCAGCCGCCATGTTGTTTTCGGCCTTTGCAATATCGAGCGGAGCATCACCATTATTGTCTTTGGCAAGAACATCAGGTTTTTTGGCAAGCAACATCTCTATGGTTAAACCATCCTGGTCAAACTGTGCCGCCAGATGAAGCGGTGTCTTGCCATCATTGTCCTTGGTATGTATTTCGGCCCCGAGCGAAAGAAGTACACGAACGATAAAACCTTTTTTGTCAAACTGTACCGCCCGATGAAGCGGAGTCCTGCGATTGTTGTCGACGGCATAAACATTTGCGCCTTTGGAAACGAGAAACTTAACGAATTCCATGTTGCTAAGGCTCATAAATGATGTCGTCGAATTCACCACTACTCGATGGAGCGGAGTCTCACCATCGTTGTTCTTGGCGTTAATATCAGCCCCTTTTGATATAAGGAATTCTGTTGATTCCATTTTTTTCTCTCTCGTACCAAGCACCCCTTCTACTATCTCATGGAGAGGCGTATTGCCGTTGTTGCTTTTTACGTTAACGTCTGCTCCTTGAGAAACGAGAAACTCAATAGTTTTTTTGGACGCTCCATACCGTCCCGCCCAATGGAGCGGAGTCTTGTCTTCGTTGTTCTTGGCGTTAATATCAGCTCCACTTGAAATAAGGGATGTTATTGACTCCGTTTTTTCCTCACCCGCTACCAGCGAATAGAGCGGCGTATTGCCGTCGTTACTTCTGGCGTTAATGTCTGCCCCTTGAGAAATGAGAAACTCAATAACTTTAGCCACTCCAGACCGTCCTGCATAATGGAGCGGGGTCTCGCCATCATTGTTCTTGACATTAATATTTGCCCCTCTTGATACAAGGAATTTGACCTTTTCGCCCCCCATATCTCGAAATGCCGCTTCGTGGAGCGGGGTATCTCCACTGTTTGCTTTGGCGTGAATGTCTGCCCCTTTGAAAACGAGAAATTTGACGATTGCTAAACTACATTCTTCATGCATTGCCCCATGTAGTAGTGTTTCGCCATCTTCATTCACTTTCTTTTTCACGTCCTTTCCAAACTTTGCACAAAACTCGTCGATTTCTTTTTTCTCTGCGGTCGTGAACGCAGGCGAAGCCATCAACCACCATATACCACCGACGAGTAATAAAGCCACGAGACTAACAACAACGATTCTCGCGACGATCACCGGCGTTCGACGGACTTTTTGTTTTTTCGATTCTGGATGCATATTCGGCAGCAACGCTTGGTTGACGATCGGCACGGGAACGACTTGCAGATGTGCCGCCTGCGGATTCGGCGTGGCTGGAGAGATTATCGCCGCTTTCTCTTTTCTTGGCGGCGGCGTAGGGGCGAGGGGGACCGGTCGCGGCGCCACGGGCGGCGGTTGGGGTACGCCGAAAACGATCCCCTTCACCTTCTCGGCGGCTACCCGCTTGCCGTTCGCGTCGATCTGCGTTGTCGGGAAAATCTTGCCCCGTGCCGCCAGATCGAAAAGTTGTTCTTTCGTGACTGTTTCAAAAACGCCGTTCAATTCAACTTGTATTGCCATGATTCACCGATGAAAAGGGGGAAACGATTTCACGAGCGAGCGGCACGAGTCACAAAAAAACAGGGCGTCTCAACCGAGCTGCTTCAGCAACCCCCACCAAGGGGCAAATTACACAACACCGATCCGACGCCCCTTTCGGGGCGCGATCACGATTTTGTTGTAATTTCTTCGTTACTTGGTGGTATTTGCTGAAAACAACAATCGCTTACGCGAAAACTGATTGTACGAAACTATAGGAATTCTTCGATAAAAATCTCCGAAAAGATGAAGAGATAAAAAAGACGCGGCAGTATGCCTGCGCCCCAATACGATTATACAAAAAAACGGTAGTAGCCGCAAACGATGCTTATGATTTTGCGTCCCTCATTCGATGCCGAGATTTTTTTGGATTTTTTCGAGCGGGATCCCTTTGGTTTCCGGCATGATTTTCAAGGCCCAGAACAGTTGCAAGAGCATCATCACGGCGAAAAAGGAAAAGGCGTTGGCCCCGGATTTGGCGGCGATCACCGGGAAGGTGCACGAAATAATCGTATTCCAGAACCAATGGGTAAAGCAACCGAGGGCGATCCCCCGGCCTCGCAAGCGGTTCGGGAAAATCTCGCTGATAAAGACCCAGATCACGGCTCCCTGCCCGAAAGCATGGGAGGAAATAAAGACCATGATACTGATCAAGACGATCCAGCTTCCGAGCGGGGAAAAATTCGTGCCGTAATAATAGAAGCAACCGGCGATCGATGCGAGGCTCACGAAATAACCGATCGAGCCGACGATCATCAATTTCCGCCGCCCGAAATGGTCGATGATGCTCATCGAAATCATGGTCACGATCAGGTTGATAAAGCCGACGACGACCCCTTGCAAGAGGGCGGAATCCTTGCCCGCGCCCGCCATTTTGAAAATGTCGGTCGCGTAATACAAAATCGCATTGATCCCGGAAAATTGGTTGAACGAAGCGATCGCGAGGACCAGCAAAATCGGCTTCATATTCGCCTTGCAATAAAACGGCTCATTCAAGGCGTGTTTTTCGAGGGCGAGCGATTCCTGGATCGTTCGAATTTCCTCCGCCGTGTTTTCCGCGTCCCCTCCGAAACGGTCGAAAATTTTTCCCGCTTCTTCGGAACGGTTTTGGGCGATGAGCCAACGCGGGGATTCCGGCGTCAAAAAGAGGAGCACGAAAAACAAAAAGGCCGGGACCGCCTCGACGCCGAACATGCTGCGCCATTCCCAATAATCGCCGAGCCCGAGCTTGGCGATGATCATATTCGAAAAGAACGCCGCCAGGATGCCGAGGACGATATTAAATTGCGTAACCGCGACGAGCCGCCCCCGGTATTTGGCCGGAGAAATTTCGGCGATGTACATCGGCGAAACAACCGAGGCCCCACCGACACCGAGACCGCCGAGAAACCGGAAAAACAAAAAGCCGACCCAGTTCGGCGGGAACATCGTCCCGATCGCCGAGATGAGATAAAACAGAGCGACGAAAAAAAGAACCTTCCGGCGGCCGTACTTGTCCGAAGGCCGGCCGATGAAATAGGCCCCGAAAATCGTGCCGATGAGCGCGCTCGCGACGGTAAAGCCTTTCCAGAAAGCATTCAGTTTATATTCGTCGCAAAGCTGTCCGATCCCTCCGTTGATCACGGCGGTGTCGAAGCCGAAGAGAAACCCGCCGAGCGCGGCGATAACGGTGCAAACAATCAGGTAGGAAAAGCTTTTTTTGTGCATGTGGTTGTAAGTAAAGGTAAAACAATGATTTGCCTCATCGAGCCGGCTGCGTCAGCTGTCGGTTAGTTTCCGTCTTCAGTGCCGCCCGGATTTCGGTGGGCTGGTTGAATCCCGGCGGACCTTGAAGACGGACGCTAACCGGGACCTTACGGTCCCGGCTCGATAAGGCCGAATACCTCAATCTCGTCGGAATATTCCGATCAGTTCGACTTTTTCGATCACCTTGCCGTGCATCGCTTCGAGGAGGGCATTCTTGTCGGCACCCGGCTCGATCTCCAACGGCTCATCGAGCGCGAAAAGCGTAAAGTGATAATGGTGCGTTCCGTGCCCCGGGGGTGGGGCGGGGCCGCGGTACCCGATCACCCGGCCGCCGGACCAGGAGTTTTTGCCTTGAAATGCATTGATCGGCGGCCCGAGTTCCGGGTCCTGCGGCAACCCTTCGGGCAACCCGTCGAGCGTCGGGGAAATTTTGTAAATAACCCAATGCACCCAAGGCTCGACACTTGGGGCGTCCGGATCGTCGCAAATCAACGCGAGCTCCCGGGTCTGTTCCGGCAGCCCGGCCCATTCGAGCGGCGGCGAAACGTCCAACCCTTCGGCGGTGTATTTTTCCGGAACGATCTCCCCGTTTTTAAAGGCGGTGCTCGTCAGTCGCATCTCTCGTGCAGCGGGAGCGTTGGCGTTCGCGGGGAGCGTGATCTCGGGATTGGCTTTCTTCTTACAGGAACAACCGAAAAGGATCGGGCACACGAGCAAGATGAAAAAGAGAAATCGTTGATATGCAAACACCGGAACCTCCTCCTGGAAAATCGCTTTCTCCGTTCGAGCGAACACCGCGTTCGCGCACTCCAACCGCCCCACGCCGGGCGATTATAGAAAATTCAGTCGAAAAATACAATCGGTTTTGAAAAATCAACCGCCGCCGCCCGGCCAATTCTTCGAAATTCCGTCTCTTTTCTTTCAAATTTCTTCGCACTATAATAGGGATTCTGAAAATTCGTTTTTCCACCGTTAGACGACCCTCTCCGAAAAAGCGGAGGCGGCGGTCGTCGCATTTCCTTTCCCTGGAGAAAATTCATGAAAAAAATTTCCCTCTTCCTGCTTCTCTTTTCTCTTTGCTGCTCCTGCGCGTTCGCCGCCGGAAAAATGCCCCAATACAAGAAATACGTCCTTTCCGACCAATTCTTTGCCGAAGGGGCCAATGTCGGCGATTTCAATAAAGACGGCCATCTCGATGTGATCGCCGGTCCGTATTGGTACGAAGGGCCCGATTTCAAGGTCAAACATGAGATTTACCCGGCCGAAGCCTTCAACCCGGAAGCCTATTCGGACAACTTCCTCTGTTTCGTCGATGATTTCAACGGCGACGGTTGGCCCGATTACTTCATTTGCCCGCACCCGGGAACGCAATCGTATTGGTATGAGAATCCGAAAGGGAAAGACGGACATTGGACCAAGCATATGGCCCTCGAAGAACTCGGCGGCGAATCGCCCGGCTGGGCCGATATCCTCGGAACCGGCAAAAAAGGGCCCGTCTATAACATGAACGGCTACATCGGTTTCGGAACCTACGAAATCAAAAACGGCGCTCCGGAATGGACGTTCAACGCCGTTTCGCCCAAGGACGACCGCTTTCAGCGCTACACCCACGGCATTGGGCACGGCGACATCAACGGCGACGGCCGGGTCGATCTGGTTGATATGGAAGGCTGGTGGGAACAGCCGGAAAAAATCGAAAAAGGGAAGCCTTGGAAATTTCATCCGTTTCATTTCGCGGACGCCGCCGCCCAAATTCTGGTGTACGACGTCGACGGCGACGGGAAAAACGACGTCGTTTGCGCTTGGAACTGTCATTTGTACGGACTGGTCTGGTACAAGCAACTCCGGGACGCCGACGGGAAGATCACCTGGGAAAAGCATGAGCTGCTCACGCCGAATCCGGACGAAAATTCCTCGGAATTCCGCGTCAGCCAGTTGCATGCGTTCGACACGGCCGATTTCAACGGCGACGGGCTGCTCGATTTCGTGACCGGCAAGCGTTGGTGGGCGCACGGCTCGAAAGGGGACAAGGAAGCGAACGCCGCGGCGGTGCTCTATTGGTTCGAGTTGAAGCGGGACGGCAAAGGCGGGGCGACATTCGTGCCGCACAAGATCGACGACGACAGCGGCGTCGGCACGCAAGTGATCGCCGCCGATTTGAACAAGGACGGCGTCCCCGACATCATCGTCAGCAACAAAAAGGGGACGTTCGTACACTTGAGCGTTAAATAAGGTATATCGCGACGGGTTGAAAAAAACTCGAAAAGCGATAGAATAAATTCGAGTTTTTATTATCGCGGCATCTCGGCGGTCGCCGGTGCAAAGTTATGCAATAACTTTCGTCACCCCCGCGCAGGCAGGGGTCCAGAGGGAAACCGTAATCTCTGGATCCCCGCCTGCGCGGGGATGACGGAAAGTAAGGTCTCTCACGAAGAGCAATTCGATAGTTTTGCTCTACGGTTCGTCGCTTTGAGTATCACTTCGTCGGCCTGCCCCCTTTCTCCCTATTCTTCCTTGGAAAAATGAACACACGGGTTCTTTTCGCGGTTTTTAAGAGAAATTTCGTCGGCTACTTCGCGAATCCGACCGGCTACGTCTTTATTTGCGTTTTCGTGCTGCTTAGCTCGATCGCGGCATTTTTACCGTACGAGTTTTTCAGCGCCAATCTCGCGAACCTGGCTCAGCTCAACCAATGGTTCCCGCTCATCATGCTCGTCTTTATCCCGGCGATTACAATGGGAATTTGGGCCGATGAGAGGCGGCAAGGGACCGACGAGTTGCTGTTGACCATTCCGGCCGGGGATTTCGAGATCGTCTGCGGGAAGTACCTTTCGGCCGTCGCGATTTACACCGTTTCGTTGCTCTTTTCGCTCGGCTGCAACTTCGCGATTTTGACCTATCTCGGCAATCCGGATCAAGGGTTGTTTTACTGCACGTACATCGGCTATTGGCTCATGGGCGTCGCGATGCTCGCGATCGGCATGGTCGCCTCGTTCCTGACCGGGAACCTAACCGTTGCCTACATCGGCGGGGCGGTCTTCTGCGTCCCGCTGGTCGCGATTCATTGGGCCGATGCCGGGCCGTTGGGGCCGGACGCGGCCGCCTTTTTCCAAAAATTTTCGATCTCCAACCAATTCGACACCTTCGGCCGCGGAATCCTCAGCTTCGCCCATGTCGCATATTTTCTCGTGATCGTCGCCGCGATGCTCTATTTGTGTATGGTCCTGATCGGGAAACGGCATTGGTCGGCGAGTCAGCAGTTCGTCGGGGCCTTTCATTATTCGGTCCGGGCCGTTTCGCTGATCCTGATCGGGTTCGCCTTTTGCCTGATCCTGGAGCGGTTCGACCTTCGCGCCGATATGACCGCCGAAAAACTCAGCACCCTTTCGCCGCTGACCGCCCGGCTGATCCGCAACATCGACCCGCAGCACCCGGTTTTGATCGAAGCGTATCTCAGCCCCGAAGTGCCGGAACCGTATATTCAAACCCGGTTGAACATCATTTCCGTCCTCAAGGAATTCGAGGCGCGCGGGGGCGGCTCGGTTTCCGTCCGGATACACGAAATCCGGCCCTTTACGGAAACGGCCCTGATCGCCGCCGAACGGTACGACATTCGTTCCCGGGAAGTTTGGTTCGTTTCGCAGGGAAACCGCAACCGGGCCAATATTTACATGGGCGTAACATTCCGTTGCGGGCTGCAATCGCAAACCCTGCCGTTTATCGACCGGGGGCTCTCCCCCGAGTACGAACTCGTGCACGCCCTCTGTGCCGTAACCGACCCGCAAAAGAAACGGATCGGCATCCTCAAGACCGACGCGCCGCTGTTCGGCCAATTTTCGATGCAAAGTTTTTCGATGTCGCAGGACATGCGAATCGTCGAGGAACTCAAAAAACGGTACACCGTCGTCGAGGTCGATCCGGCCAACCCGCTGCTCGAACGGTACGATGCGTTGGTCGCCGTTCAGCCCTCTTCGCTCGGGCCGCCGGAAATGAAAAACTTTATCGACGCGGTCCGACAGGGACAGCCGACCGTCATTTTCGAGGATCCGTTCCCGATTTACGTCGGCGGGGTCGGCGGAACCAGCGAACCGCGAAGGGCCCAAAACCAGATGATGCAAATGCAGCGTCAACTGCCGCCGAAAGGGGACATCGGCCCGCTCTGGGCTTTGCTCGGCGTCGATTTCGACGGTCGCGACAGCATTTGGCAGGATTACAATCCGATCCGGAAACTCAAGGCTTTGCCGAAAGGGTATGTCTTTCTCGACAAGGCAACCGACGAACTTTCCGGCCGAACCGTTTCCCCTTTCGCGGCGGACGATCCGATCACGCGGAAACTGCAATACCTGATGATTCCGTTTCCCGGACACTTGAATAAATCGGGCAAATCGACCTTGAACTACAAACCGATCGCCTGGACGATCTACCGTCCGTCCGGAACGGCCTCCGTCGAGCAAACCCGGGAAGCCCTGCAGGTTGACAGATACGAAAGCGTCAACGAACTGTTGGATCGGGTCAACCGAATCTCGGAAGGACCGAAAGAAATCGCGGCCCACATCACCGGCGATGTTCTTTTGCCCGAAACGAAACCGGCGGCTATCCCGGGCGAGCCGGACGCTTCCGAAGCGGCCCCAGTGCCGCCGAAAACCGCCAAGCTCAACGTCGTCCTGATCGCCGACATCGACCTTTTGCATAACGAAATTTTCCAAATGCAAGAAACGGGCAGCCCTCCCGGCATGGGCATCAACCTCGATTTTGAGAACGTTCCCTTCGTGCTCAACGCGATCGATTCCGTCGCGGGGGATACGAGATTTCTCGACATTCGAACCCGTCGGCCGATACACCGGACCCTGCAACGGATTGACAAGGCGACCGACGACATGCGGCAAAAGACGGCCGAAAATCGCGAACGGTATCAAAAAGAACTGGACGAGCAGATCAAGGACCGCACCCAAACGCTGACCGACCAGCTTGAGCAGATCAACAAGGATTTCCAAAATCAGGGAATGAGTCAGGAAGAAGCGATGTCCCGATATCGGGCCGTCGCCCTGTCCGCGCAAAAGAGCATGCAATCGGCGATCGACGCCCTGCGACGGGAAGTGAGCCAAAAAATCGAACTCTCCGAGGTCAAGCTCAACGAATATATCCGCAAAATTCAAGGCCAATACAAGTTTTACGCCGTCGTCCTCCCCCCGATTCCCCCGCTGATGATCGCCTGTCTCGTCTTTATGACCCGGCGCATGCGGGAATACGAAGGGGTCCCCAAATCGCGGCGGAGAAAGTAGGGACCGCGGACAAACCGTCAAAATCAAACGCGTCATTGAGCCGCGTACTGCGTACGCGGAGTGAGCGGACAACATCTTCCCTCCGCGTACACAGTACGCGGCTCGTTGTTCTCGCTTTTTTAATAGATCCGAATTTTCCATTTCAATAGTTTTTTCGACAATGAAAGAATCCTCCAAAACCGCGATATTCCTTGCGATTGCCTTGCTCTTGATCCTCATCGCTTGGCTCGTGCAGCCGACGCCGATCAACGATTCGCCCGAAAGCGCCGTCGGCAAAGTGTTGCTGGATAAACTGACCGATCCCCTCGATATCAAGTCGTTGGAGATCACGAAAATCAATCCGACCGACGGCGAAGTGCAGCGATTTCAGGTCGCCGAGGTCAACGGCCAATGGGCGATCCCTTCGCACGAAAATTATCCGGCCGATGCCAAGGAGCAAATGGGCCGGGTCGCCTCTTCGCTGATCGGATTGGAAGTCCTCTCCGTCGCCTCAAGCGCGACCGAAGCCGCTGCCAAAGGCAAGGAAAAAACCTCCGAAGGCCCCGTCCTCTCGGCTCATGCCCTGTATGGTGTCGTCGATCCGACCGCGGAAAACGCCGGCATCGGAAGCGGGGCGGGGATCAAGATCGTTTGTACCGGGGCCGACGACAAGAATTTGGGCCAGGTGATTATCGGCAAGGAGGTCGACGGAAACCCCGGGCTGCATTATGTCCGCATCCCGGGCCAGCACCCGGTTTATACGGTTAAAATCACGACCGAGGCGATGTCGACCCGATTCGAGGATTGGATCGAAAAGAATCTTTTGAATATCGAATCGTTCGACATTCAAAAGGTCGATGTCGAAGACTATTCCGTCGATATCGACGAAGGAACCCGACAATACCGGGCGTCCTTGAATCTCAAGTACGACTCCCAGGCCCCGGCCGCGGCGCGTTGGTCGCTCGATTCGTTGAAAATGAATCGCGAGGGGACGGTGATGCAAATGCCGCTCTCGGACAACCAGGAAATCGCCGAGGAAACGCTTTCGAATATGGTGACCGCCCTCGATGATTTGAAAATCGTCGACGTCCGCCGCAAGCCGGAATTTCTCGCCGCCCCGCTCCGGGAATCAAGACCGCTCGGGATCGAGATGATTCGGCAGGCCCCTGAAATTCTTGAAGCCTTGGCCCAATGCGGCTTCTATTTCGCCGAAGCGGAATCGGAGGATCCGAAGGTCCGCAAGATCGCCGTCTATTCCAGTAACGGGGAAATGTCGATCCTGATGAAAAACGGCGTCAAATACACCCTCCGTTTCGGCCGGCTCGCCGGGCTGGACGCCGATGCTGAAAAGAAGATCGACGACGCGGAAAAGCAACCGAACGCGGATTCCGAAAACGATGCGACCGTCGCGATGCGGCGATTCCTTTTCATTCTCACGGAATTCGACGAATCGGCGATCGAGAAACCGGCGATTGAAGAGTTGCCCGAAGTGCCCGCCGAAGGGGAGGAAAGCGTGATCGCCGCCGCCAAGGAGAAGCGGGACGCCGTCGAAAAGGCGAACGCCCGGCTCCAGGATTTTTACAATGCCGAGATCGAAACCGGCAAGAAAAGGGTTCTTGAACTGAACAAGCGGTTCGCCGATTGGTATTACGTGATTTCCGAGGACGTTTTCAAGAAAATACATCTTGGTTACGATTCGATCGTCAAGGACAAGCAGCAGGAAATCGACCTGAACTCACTGGATTTTCCGGACGCGCTGGGCGGCGAGGACCATTCGATCGTCCCGGAAAGGGAGCTCCCGACCTTGCCGGGCCAGGAAGGGGCGTTTCCTGTTGTCGAGCCTCCCGCGAATGCCGAGGCCGGCCTGCAAGAGCCGGCGGCAGCGGCCCCGCCGACGGAACCGACAGAGAAATCTCCGACGCCGGGCACGGAGCAACCGAATCCTGAACCCGGTACTGAACCGGATACCGAGCCGCTTCCCGCCCCGTAGGGGGCAAACCTGGGAATGTATGTGTGGGGGCGGCCAAATTCCGTTTCGTGCGGTCCGAGACGGTTGACGAGTGTTTTGAATCTGGTAGAATCTCATCTTTGAAATTTCCGAGGGTTATGGTATCTCTCTGTGAGGGCGGTGATCCTAGGTGTAGCACATCACCAAAGCCAGTTTGTGAGCTGGCCCGTTTAGCCGAGTGGCGCAGGCGCCGGTGTGCTAACGTGCCCAACGATTTTGTGTTGGTCGAGTCTAAGCGTTTTGCAGAGAAGTTTTGTGTGAGGTCGTTTCGCAGCTTTTTTTTCGGTTTTTGACACTTGAAATTCCGGTGTCAGTACGGACAAAATAGATTGTGAAGTCGTCTCTGGAAGTATATCGGGGCGTAGCTCAGCCTGGATAGAGCGCTGCGTTCGGGACGCAGAGGTCGCTGGTTCAAATCCAGTCGCCCCGATTACAAAAACCCCGTAAATCGTAAGGTTTGACGGGGTATCTTGACGCCGGATCGGCGGTCTGGTAGGGTGGGTTTTGTAGTAAATACTACAAAACTCTTGGAATGACTACAAAACCCCTCCCACCCTCCACGAGGTTTTC
>JAVBQI010000066.1:0-42281 GCA_031549145.1 Thermoguttaceae bacterium
TCAGGTTTCACTTTAAAAACTCACGGCCCGCCGAGTTAGCGCAGGGGCCCCGCCACTACCTCCGTTTTCGTTCGGGCGCGGCTCTGAACGAAATCGTTCAAAATTTAATCTGAAACTCAGCAATTGCGCACAGTTTCTCAACGGAAGATCGGGCGGACCGGTTCAGCGTTGCCGTCGAGGGCGATCCGGCGCTGCTTCGCTTCCGGGTTGCCAGTCGTCCGCAATTTCGGCGGGTCGAGCGGGGTCGGCCTGTTCAACGGTTCTCGCGGATCGGTCGGTTTTGAAGGCTCCGGCCCGTTCTTCGCGATTTGCAGATTCTCCAAAAGGATGCGGCGAACTTCCCGGACCGCGCGAGGGTGCATGTGTACCGCGACATGCGAGGCCGGAACCGTGATTTCGCTCTCGGCATCTTCGATTTTCGCGCTCGCCAACTTGACGACGCCGTCCCCTTGGGAGTTGAAGTATTTCATAATCCCGCTCGTTTCCTGGACGCCGATAATATTGTGGTAATGCACATCCGAGGGATGTCCCTGCGAAATCATCAAGGGGAAAATCGGGTTTTTCGGAGATAACGATTGCACGCTCGTCTTGATTTTCAAGAGCGAATCGGAATTCAAATTCCGGTTGTCCTGAGTCGTGATGTCTTTGACGACGCCGGTCAGGGTTTTCGGCAGTTGGATCATCTTGTTCGTAAACCATTGCGTCAGGTTGTTGGAAAAATCGCTGCCGCGAAACGGCGTCGCGATCGTGATGACCTGACTGACCGAAGGGTTCGGCGAAAAGAAGAACCATTTCGCCAACTGCTCTTTCGTCGCCGCCGATTCCGGCAATTGTTCGAACGGGACATTGCTCACCAATTTCCAAACCTCGTCCTCGCTGCGCATCGTTTGCATTCGGGCGATCAACCCGCCCATGCTGTGCCCGATCAGGATCATTTCTTCGAGCGCGGGCGAATTCCCCTCGGGCGCGAGTCGGCGACGGAGCTCCGCCAAATCGTCCCGGAGCTGGGCGGCGGAAACCCAAAACGGCTGGGCACTCGGATAAAAATAGAACCAAAACTGGTATTTCTCGCGAATTTCCGGGACGTCTCGCAACGCATTGAACATTTCGATCCAGGTCATTGGCGAGGACCAGAGGCCGTGCACCATCACGACGGGAATTTTTTTCGGATCGTAAGGCTGAACCATGTACACTCCCCAAACGGTGTCTTTCGCCTCGGATTGCCCGGAATCCGAAGCGGTCGCCTCGTCCCCGTATTTCGGAAGGCTTTTCGCTTTGACCATTTCGAGCTTCTGCCTGGTTTTTTCGGCAAGAACCAATTCTTCGTTCGGGTGGGGAATGAACCGGGACCGCAAAACCTCGTCCGGACGAAACATCCCCATCGTATTGATGTTGTCAAGCAACGGGTTGGAAAGAAAATAGGCGAGCGGCGTCGTCGAGTCGGATTCGAGCGGGACCTTGCTGCGACCGATTTCGACATGTCCGGAAACCAGCGGGTCGTACAGTTCCAAAACGGCGTGCAACGACGGCTTTTCCTTGCTGTTGCCATCGTACAAAACCGGCCGCAAAATCGCGGTCACCGGAAAACACAAACCGGCGGGATAATATTTTTCGAGCGGCGAATCCGAATAATCGGTTTTACGAATCGCGATCAACGGGACGCCCAAACCGTGTTGTCGGTACTCATTCTGCAACCCTTTGATCGCATAATCGTGGGCGAATTTGAATTTTTCGATCTCATCACCTTTCCAATCGCCGGTTCGCATCGAACAATAGACGTTGCAATTTTCTCCCAGCGAACGAATCGTATAAGTGTTGCCCGGAGTGAGCAGAAGATCGTATTCGTTCCCCAAAAGTTTTAAGAGACTTTGCAGGGAATTATTGTAAATGACGCAAATGTCACGAAATCGGGAATCATAAGGATTTCGCCCATCTTCAAATTTTGGGTCGAAAAGATATTGACAAGCATGCAAAAGAGCCGCGTAGTAGATTTCCGTTGCGAGTTTCGGATTTTCTTTCTCCTGATTTTTGGCTTCACAATAGGCAATTTCGGCAAAAGAGAAATTGAGTTCCGCTGATTTTTCTAGCGGATTCGTGTTTTGAATCTCAAGAAGTGTTGAAATAGGCTCTTTGGCTGCCGCTTTTTCAAGGTCGTAGGTTCGAAGCGTGAGCCGCGTCTGTTCCGAGAATTCGTTGGACTCGCCCGAGAAAAATTGAAACTGTTTGGCAAATGTTTTATCTGAAACGTTTTTCAATTCGGCCATTCTTTTGGCGGCGCACCCTAAGCCGGGCAGCAAAAGAGCCAAAATTACGACTGATTGAATAATGTTTCTCATTGCTCGAACCGATAATGCCGACGACCTTTTGATGCAAATACGGATACAAATTTCAATTTTGTAGCAGTTTCGCGCTTGGCCGAAACCCGGCCTGGAGATGATACGAAAACCGAATTCCGAGGTCAATTCCGGTTTGGTCGATGGGGCAAGGATTACCGTTGTTTTTTAAGCGCGCGGAGACGCGGAGGCCGCAGAGGTTGGAAGTTGCCCGAGCAATGAGCCGGGGATGTAGCGAAGCGCAATCCCCGGACAAGCCTCCGTCTTCAAAATGTTCTTAAAACAATCAACAAAAAACCTTATCATTTCGTGCGAGCGAGAAATCTCACCCTCGCGCACAGCTTGTTATTTAAAAACTCCGCGACCTCTGCGTCTCTGCGCGAAATATTTCTTTTGTGAGCGATCGAATCGAAATCGACGGAAGACGCTGCTGTTTGTCGTCAACGTTTAATCTTGAACAAAAAATACGGCAAGACCCTATCTTTTATTGCGAGGAAAGTGCTATACTTTACGGATAGGTTTCTTGTGATCGAAAAATCCGTTTTCCGCGATAAGGAGAAATAAATAGATGACAAAAACACTTGGCATAACGGTTGCGGCCTTCGTTCTTATGAATCCGGCGATGTTCTTCGCTCAGGAAACGACTCCCGCGACTTCGGATTCGAATACGGCATTGATTCAAACACGGGAAAACCCGGGAACGGCGACGGCTGCGGCTGCAACGACGCCCGCGACCAGCCTTCCGGCTGCGGGGCTTCCGGCCCAACCCTCGGCGATGGGAGCACAGCCGGGGATGCCCTTGCCGCTGCAAGGGCTCAATGCCAACGCCCTTCAACAAATGCAGGACGAATTGAAGATCCGACTGCAAGAGGTTTCCCGGATGATCGGCCAAATCGATCCACGAGATACCCAATTCGCGGAATCCCTTCGTGCCGAACAAGGGCAGGTGATCGAGCAACTCAAGGAAATCAACGCCCAATTGAAAGCAACCGGGGTTGACACGACGGCGGCACCGGCCGGCATTCCGGGGCAACCGCTGCCGAGACAGCCGCTCTCTCCGTCGGCTAACGGTTTGCCGCCGGGATTGCGGGGCGCCGCGGGCAACCTTCCTTCGCAGGAGGAAATCGACCGGATGCTCTCGCAAGGCCGACCGGGAATGAGAGACTTTTCGGGAATGCCGGGCGCCGGTATGCCGGGAGCAGGGCTCCCCGGTTCAGTTCCTGGTCGGGCCGTCGGTACCAATGATGCAAGGGTGCAACAGATTCTCGATACGGCCCAGCGGCTTCGGGAATTGGGAATGAACGATCTCGCCGAAGAAACGCTCCGCCAATTAGAACTTCCGCATTGGCAGCAGGATCGGATGCCCCCGGCCACGGCGCTGCCGCCTCAGACGCAGCTCCCGCCTCAATCGCAGCTTCCGACGGGCGTGCCGTCGGGACTTCCCGGGGCACCGCCGTTCGCCCCGTTCGGGACGCCTGCCGCGGAACCGGCCGGTTCCCCCTGGGCGATACCACCGTCCAAGGAAATCGTCGAACTCAAAGAAACGGTCGCCTCGCTTCAGTCGCAAATCGAACAAATGCGACGCGAAATGAAAGGGATCGAAACGCAATTGCAGCTGCTCAACCAGAACATTTTGCTGAAACTCGGCAGCCCGGCGGCAACGCCGACGGCGCCGCCGGCCACACCTTAAGACACTGTTTTTCGATTAGGGATTCCTATTAAAGAGCCGCATGTGTAGCCGGTACTCCGGCGTAACTTACGGGTCTTTCGAATTTTATGAACGGACAGGACAACGGCTCGAACAATCTCGAACTCAAATGCCCCCAGTGCGGATCGGCGGTCGTCAGCAACAGCCGATCCTGCCCGAATTGCAATCGCCCTTACGAGGAGCCGTGCCTGTCCTGTCAAGCACCGAACGCCTTTTGGGCCAAAACCTGCCGAAGCTGCAATGTTGACTTGGCCGCAACCAAACAGATGATGGGGGAACGGCTTTATACGCAGCAACAGCAAGTTCTCAAGCTGCGGGAAAATTACGGGCACGACAAGGCCCTGCCGATGCTGAAGCAGATGTCGCTGATCACGCATCCGGATTTTTTCACGTTTCGGGATTGGGCTAAAAACCTCTTCCCGCTCGTCCAAAAGGAGCGCAAGGACATTAAGGCCGGGGTCGAGGCGATTCGGATCCAGGCCAAAACCACCTTGGACGAACAAAAATATGAAAAGGTCCAGGAAATTCTCGCCCAGGTCCCCCCGCCGCTGGTCGATGAGGAAATGCGGAAAATGTACCAGGAAGCCGGGGAATGCCTGATCGAGGTCGATTCGCTCATCCGCGAGATTCGCAACTCGATCGCGACAAAAAAATACAACACTCTTCTTTCCTGCGTCCAACGGTATCTGGAACTCAAGGCGAACGATCCCGAGGCCCAAAGCCTGCAGGAAAAAATCGAAAAGCTGACGACGGTAACGGCCCCGGGAGGAATGAAGTTTCGCCGCATCCCCTCGGGCCGGTTTTACATGGGCTCGCACGAATCGGACGAGTTTATTCGCAACAACGAGCGGCCGCAGCATCGGATCACGATCACCCAGCCGTTGTTTATGGGCGTCTATTTGGTGACCCAGGAAGATTTTCAACGGCTTATGGAATTCAATCCAAGCGTTTCGACCGAAGACCCGAAATGCCCGGTCGATAACGTAACCTGGTTTTCGGCGCTCGAGTTTTGCAACAAATTAAGCGACGAAGAGGGTTTATCCCGTTACTACGAATTGAAAAACATCAAACGCCGCGCGACGGGCATGATCGATAAGGCGGACGTTACCGTTTTGGGGGGCGAAGGGTACCGGCTCCCGACGGAAGCGGAATGGGAGTATTCGTGTCGGGCGGGGAGCATCACCCCCTGGTGTTTCGGCGATCAGGTGCTCGAAGTCGGCCAATACGCCTGGTATTTCGACAATGCTCAAATGGAAACCCAACCGATCGGCGGCAAGAAGCCGAATTCCTGGGGGTTGTACGACATGCACGGCAATGTGATGGAGTGGTGCTTCGATTGGTACGGCGAATTTTATTACCAGCAAAGCGCCGAAGAAGAGAATCCGCTCGGACCGGACAACGGGACGGCCCGTTCGCTCCGGGGCGGAGCCTGGCAATTCGGTGCCGAGGCGACCCGCTCGGCGTATCGCAACAGTTGCAACCCGGAAACCTCTTCGAGCGTGATCGGCTTCCGCGTAACCCGCAACGCCCCCGACGAAGGAATGTGAAGGGATGACATTTTACGCGTTGTTTGCACTAGCCCCAAGCATCGGCGCGGGGTGATAAAATCTGAGTCGCAGAAAGAACTTGCCTCTTATTTTGTAATGACCAACGTCACCCCCGCGCAGGCGGGGGTCCAGAGGGAAACCGTAATCTCTGGATCCCCGCCTGCGCGGGGATGACGGTATGTCAGATCATTTCTAATCTGGAACTCAGTAACACCCCGCGCTAACGCTTGGGGCTGGTATCGGTCATTTCTTTTCTTCGGTCGCCGCCGCCGTTCCGTTGACGACGACGTCGCGGACGACCGCCTTTGAGAATTCCTTGCCATTGAACTTGCAGACGCTCTGTTCCAGCAGCCAGAGGCCGGGCGCATAAACCTTGAACCGCATCTCGAAGAGCAAATCGTAGGCGTTGGCGACTTCGATCCGTTGGGGGACGAAGTGCTTTTCGTCCAATTTGACGAAATCGAAATATTTTTCGTAGGCGTTTTTCGGCAGCCTGACCCCGATCGGCGTGTAAGTCTTGGCGTCGATATAAAGCATCCCTTCGGGAACCATTTGCTCGAAAGCCCCATAAGTTCCATTGTCAAAGCGGTTGGAAAGATATTGATAGGCTCCGCCGTTTTCGTTGATTTGAAAATGAATTTTGATCTCCTTTTCGGAAACCTCGACGGACTTGAAGATGAGTACACCGGCCTCGGCAAACTGACTGATCCCGTCCGATACACCGATATAAAAAATTCCGCGAACTTGGGCGAACGGCACGGTCTGGAGATTGTTTTTCAACGCGATTTTTTCGACGATCCTCTCGCCGTCTTTCTTCGATTTCGGTTTGACCTCGAAAGTGTAGGACAATTCCGTGATTTCAGGAGACGGCCGCCAAAGCCAATAAGTGTTGACCTCGCAGAACTTTTGCATGATTCGACCGCCGATTCGTTTTGCATCTTCGCCGGTATATTTTCCGGGTTCGATCGGCGTGTTTTCCTGGAGTGGATCGCCATCGGTCGCGAACGAACTTTGGGCCGGAGTCGTTTTTTTCTCCTGACAAAACGCGATGCCGAGGCTCAGCAGCAGCGTCATAGCGATCACGCTCGCTCCCCAAAGCCGGGAGACGGCGGTCGCAGAGGGAATCGCTTGTTCCCCGAAATCGATAATTCGGTTGATGCGTTTCATGATTTTCTCCTTTCGCGATAAAAATTGCAAGACCGGCCAATGATCGACGAGAGCACGTTTTTCTCCCGCTGCGACTCGCATGAGTGTTTCGATGTAATTTTCCGGAGAGACGTTTCCCTTGGAAATGACGAGCAGATCGCACGCTTCGTCGGCGGCCATCTCCGAACTTCGGAGCACGAACCAATAGAGCGGATTCCAAAACAGCAACGCTCCGCAAAGCCGAACCAGCAGCCCCGTGAGATGGTCCCGCCGAATAATGTGAGCAAGCTCGTGCAAAAAAATCGCGTCCCGCTCCCCGGTCGAGATTCGCTCGGCGAGCGATTCGGGTAGCAGCACCGCCGGGTGCAGGCCCCAACACCAAACGGTCGGCGTCTTGACGTTTGGGGAGGTAAAGAGAATCGGCAGCGAAACGTTTTGCAGGACCGCCGCGTTTTGCAGCAGGGCTTCCTGCGATTCGCGATCCGGAAACGGCTTTGCGAAAAACATCAGCCGCCGCGACGCGAACATGCCGTACAGGAGCAACAGCGCGAAGCCGACCGCTCCGGCCGCCAAGGGCAGCCCGAAACTTTCGGCCCGGACCGGGAATGCTTCGAACGCGGCTTCGGCGCGACGGAACGGCAACAGCCCGGCGTCGTGCTGCGCGATCGCCGTCGAAAGGCTCGGACAGGCGATCGCGGCCAAAATGCCGATCGTGTAAAAAACGTGGGCTTTCGACGGGATTTTTCGGCAAATCCTTCCCAGCAACAAGGCGGCCCCGAGAAACAGCGTCGATTGTCCAACCGCGAACAAAAGCCAATCGCCCAACAGGGAAAGGAGAAAGGTCATTGTTTTTTTCCTTTCCGGCGTTGGTCGATCATGGTTCGGATTTCTTCCCATTCCTGATCGCTCAGGCCGGTGTCCTCGACGAAATGTTGAAAGAGAAGCGTTTTGCTCCCATCGAGAAACGTTTTAGCGAAGGAGCGAAGCGAATCGCCGATCGCTTCGTTACGCTTCTTGGTCGGTTTGTAAACGTAGGCCCGACCGTGCTCTTCGGCCGTTTCGTGGTACAACCAGCCGACCTTCTCCAGCTTTTGCAGAGTCGTGAGGACGGTCGTGTAAGCGAGCGGAGCGGAATCGCTCGCCGCGTTCAGGGCTTCGAGCAGTTCCTGAACGGTCGCCCCGCCGCGTTCCCAGATCAGCTCCAAAAAACGTCGCTGCTGGGCCCCGAGATCATTGATTTCCAATTCGGACATATGTGTAATAAGACGGCAAAAATTGAAAAAAGGAAAAGATTTCCGAAAACCAAGTGTTACTACTCACGATTGTACTATCATTAATAGTATTTGTCAAGCCGAAAATATTCAATATCTTGTTAAAAATCGAACGCCGCAAACAGCAGCCCAAAGCGTTAGCGCCGGGTTCATCCCATGTTTTCGCCTCGAAAACCGGGCGCTTACGCTTCCGGCTGCTGTCATAAATCGAATTCTTCCTGAAGACAAAAAGAGCCGCAAGTGTAGCGCAGCGCAACTTGCGGACATTGTACACGGTCGGAATGCCGCAAGGTCCGTGCCGTGTACAAGGTCCGCAAGTTACGTCGGAGTACCGACTACACTTACGGCTCTTTTTCGTCTCGCCCCTTACCCGAGCACGGTTTTCAGGAAGCGGCCGGTGTGATTTTCGGGGAGCCGGGCGATTTCCTCCGGCGTGCCGGTCGCGACGACCTCGCCCCCCTGCTCGCCCCCTTCGGGACCGAGGTCGATGATCCAATCGGCCGTCTTCATCACATCGAGATTGTGCTCGATCACGATCACCGTATTGCCGTGATCGACCAGTTCCGAGAGTACGCTCAGCAACTGCTTGATATCGTGAGAATGCAGCCCCGAGGTCGGCTCGTCCAAAACGTAAAGCGTGTTGCCTGTCTCGACCCGGGCGAGCTCGGCCGCCAACTTGACGCGTTGGGCCTCGCCGCCGGACAGCGTCGTCGAAGATTGACCGAGCGTCAGGTATCCGAGGCCGACCCGTTTGAGGCTGTCCAACTGCCGCAAGACGCTCGGGTAATTCTCGAAAAAGACGGCCGCCTCGTCGATCTGCATTTCGAGCACATCGGCGATCGATTTCTCTTTGTACAAAATCCGGAGTGTTTGCCGGTTGAAACGCTTGCCGAAACAGACCGGGCAAACGGCATACAGGTCGGGCAAAAAGTGCATCTCGATTTTTTGCAGTCCTTGCCCTTGGCATTCCTCGCAACGACCTCCGGCGATGTTGAAGCTGAACCGGCCCGATTTGTAGCCGAGTCGCTTCGCCTCTTTCGTCGAGGCAAAGACCTTGCGGATTTCGTCGAACACCCCGCAATACGTCGCCGGGTTGCTGCGCGGAGAGCGGCCGATCGGCGATTGGTCGATGAGGACGAGTTTTTCGATTTTGTTCGTTCCCCGGAGACTCTTGTGCGGGCCGGGCGAAGGTCCCGTTCCGGTCAGCCGCCGCTGCACCGCCGGGACGAGCGTCTCGTTCAAGAGCGAGCTTTTGCCGCTCCCGCTCACCCCGGTTACGCAGATCAGCGTTCCGAGCGGAAAATGAACCGTGATGTTTTTGAGATTGTTCGTGAGTACCCCTTCGAGCAGAATCGAGCGGGCTTTGACCGCTTTGCGACGGCTTTTCGGCAGCGGAATCGATTCGGTCTCGGCCAGGTACCGACCGGTGATCGAGTCGGGATTGGCCCGGATCGTTTCCGGCGGCCCTTGGCCCATGATCGCTCCGCCCAAGTGCCCGGCGCCCGGGCCCATATCGATGATCCAATCCGCTTCCCGCATGATCGCTTCGTCGTGTTCGACGACTAAAAGCGAATTGCCTTGCGACTGCAAGACCCGCATTGCATCGATCAACCGCCGATTGTCCCGGGGATGCAAGCCGATCGACGGTTCATCCAAAACATAGCAGATGCCGACCAGACCGCTTCCGAGTCCGGTCGCGAGCCGGACCCGCTGCAGCTCGCCGCCGCTGAGCGTTTTCGCGAGCCGGTCGAGCGTCAGATAATCGAGCCCGATCCGGTTCATGAAATCGAGCCGCTGGACGATCTGTTGGAGAATCGGTTCGGCGATCACCTGCTGATGATCGGGAAAGCTCAACTGTCGGAAAAATTCGAGCGCGGCATCAATCGTCAACGAACAGATCTCGAAGATGCGACGTTTGCCGATAATCACCGACCGCGCCTCAGGCCGGAGCCGGCAGCCGCCGCAATCCGAACAGACGACCGCTTCGCGAAAGGGTTGCAACAGATCTTTTTCCTTTTTGCTCTTCGATTTTTCGTAAACCCGGTCCAAAAGCGGAAGTATCCCCGCAAAAGGAGGCAGGCGATCAGGGCTTACGCTCTTCTTTTTCCCTTGTGCTTTCTCGTCTGCCTCCTGATCCCCCCTGTCCTCCGTCCTCTGTCCTCCGTCCTCTACTCCAAAATACAAGACTCTGCGCAATTCGTCGTCGAATTCGCAGATCGGCGTTTTGAAGAAGATTTCGGTCGGCGGGGGGGCGGAGCCGTTCTTTTTTTTTCGCTCTTTGGCCGTCGCGGGCCGAGCGGCGGCGATTTTCTCGAAAAATTCTTCCAATTGCGAATGTAAGAGCCGTTGGGAAGCCGGAGAAAGCAGTCCGAAAAGTGCAATCGCCCCGTTTTTGAGCGAAAGAATCGGGTCGGGAAAAACCAATTCCGCCTTGAATTTGTCCTGGTGCCCCATTCCGTGACAGGTTGGACAAACGCCGTAAGGACTGCTGAAGCTGAACGTCCGCGGTTCGATTTCCATAAAATTGATCTTGCATTTCGGGCAGGAGTGCAACGAACTGAAGATCATGTCTTTCCAAACACTCTTAACCGTTCCGTCCGGGTTGGTAATTCGCTCCTTTTCGTAGACGCAAACGGCGACCCCTTCGCCGAGATCGAGCGCAAGGCGGAGAGATTCGCCCAGACGGCTTTGAATTCCGGGCTTGAGCACGAGCCGGTCGACGACCGCTTCAATGTCGTGCCGCTGCTCGGCGTCGAGATCGGAAACCTGTTCGACCTCCAAAAGGACGCCGTCGATCCGGGCCCGGACGAAACCGGATTTGATGATCTTGCGCAGGACGTCTTTGTGCTGCCCCCGCCGACCGCGAACCATCGGCGCGAGAATCATGATCCGCATGTTTTCGGGAAGCCGCAAAATCTCTTCGAGAATCTGCTCCGACGTCTGCGGCCTGATCGGTCGACCGCAGCGATAACAGTGCGGTTGCCCGAGCCGGGCGAAGAGCAACCGGAGATAATCGTACATTTCGGTGATCGTCGCGACGGTGCTTCTCGGATTGTGGGTCCCGCCCCGTTGATCGATCGAAATGGTCGGTTGCAGCCCGGTGATCTGATCGACGTCCGGCCGCTCCAACTGGTGCAGGAATTGCCGCGAGCCGACGGAGAGCGATTCGATATACTGCCGCTGCCCTTCGGCGAAAATCGTATCATGGGCGAGGGAACTTTTTCCGGAGCCGCTCAGCCCGGTAATGACGACAAGTTCCCCTCGAGGAATATCGAGATTAATATTCCTGAGATTATGAACTTTCGCCCCTTCGATTCGAATCTGGGGACGTTGGTTTGGCCCGTGAGTCTGCATAGTCCGAGGGAAGATGTTAAAAAACAATCCTTCAGTGTAACAAAATACGCGACCTGCGCAAAGTCCCCCGAAAAGGTTCGAATGTCGATTGCCGTTGCGATGCTTTACAACTTTCCCGGCAACGGATAAAATTCGTGTTCGATCTTAGAAAGTGTCTTCCAAGTGATGCGGCGGCAACAGCCCGAAACAGGGCAAAGAGCCGCAAGTGCAGCGCAGCGCAACTTGCGGACCTTGTACCGGGTTGGAAGCCGCGGGGTCCGGGCCGTGTACAAGGTCCGTAAGTTGCGTCGGAGTACCGACTACACTTACGGCTCTTTTTTTGCCGCAAAACCAATTTTGAGCGATTCGAAATGACGTTTGAGGACACTTTCTTTGACGAACTCACTTGTGTTGCCTCGTTGCTAAAAACCGCTGCAAGACTGTGAACGGCTGGGAAACGAATCCTACAGCCTACAGCCTACAGCCTACAGCTTTTGAATTATGAGCATTTGGTCGGACCTGAAAATCCTTTATCATATGGCCGTTCGTCCGGTTCGCGGGAGCGATCACGCCGAGAGAATGGACAATTTTTACGCCGGGCAGGCGGCCGATTACGACGACTTCCGCCGACGGTTGCTCCGCGGCCGGGAAGAGCTTTGGGAGAAGCTCTTGAGCGATCCGAAGCGACCGCCGAACGATTTGGTTTGGCTCGACATGGGGGGTGGGACCGGATCGAATCTTGAGTTTTTCGGCGAGAAAATCGGCTTGTTGCAAAAAGTGTACGTCGTCGATCTCGCCGGTTCGCTGCTCGAAGTCGCCGAAGAGCGGACGCAAACGCACGGTTGGACCAACACACAGACGGCCGAAGCGGACGCGACAACCTTCGAGCCGCCGGAAGGGAAGGTCGATGTCGTCACGTTTTCCTATTCGCTGACGATGATTCCCGATTGGTTCGCGGCGATCGATCATGCCTATGATCTTCTCAAGCCTGGCGGCCGAATCGGGGTCGTCGATTTTTACGTTTCGCGGAAACATCCGGCCGAGAATCACATCCGGCATTCCTGGGCCAAGCGTTCGTTTTGGCCGGTTTGGTTCGCCGCCGACAACGTCTTTCCCTCGCCGGAGCACGTCCCCTATCTGCATCGTAAATTCAAGCCGATCCTGTTCGAGGAACGGTTGACCCGCATTCCGTGGTTCCCGAACCCGTTCTTCAAGATGCCGCATTACATTTTTATCGGCGAGAAACCGTCCGAGGATGCGGCCAAAGAGTAAGAGCGAGTCGCGGACCAGAGAAGAAAATGACCTTTACAATCGTCCTTTTTTAACCACGGAATACGTGGAATAACGGAATAGACGGAAATATACTGTGCTGGCGATAAAAAGTGAACCGAGCGGTATTTTGTACGAAGTGTAACGGAGTTCAAAATATCGCGGACCATGTCAAATAGCGGCCTAAACAACGGGTCAAATTTTATTGCCTTGTCTATGAAATTCCGTGTTTTCCGTCTTTCCGTGTGTTCCGTGTTAAAAAAACATACAATGAAAATGTTCGATTTTTTGTGCAATTGTAAAGATTGTTTTGATACGGCTCACTAGCCGCGCAGCACGTCTCGGGCTTCTCATTCCATTCGCTTTCGGAACATCACTCCGGCGGCACTGAGCGTTAGCAGCGAGATGATCGCCAGCGGGATGCAGTTCAAAAAGACTTCGCCGGGGCCCATCCCTTTCATGAAAACGCCCTTGACGATCACCATGAACCAGCGAGCCGGGTTGGCGACGGTCAACCACTGCATCCAGTCCGGCATGTTCTCGATCGGCGTCGCGAAACCCGACAACATCGTGAACGGCGGCATCACGAGGATCACGCCGAGAATCGCCTGCTGCTGTGTGAGCGAGAGTGAACTGACGAACAACCCGACGCCGATGATCGAGAGCAGGAATAGATCGAGTGCCGCCAACAGCAGAAAAAACGAGCCTTGCAGCGGAATGCCCATAAAGAAAATCGTGATGCCGATCAGCATGATCGCCGAGCAGGTCGCCAAGACGACCGCTGGGATCGCCTTCCCGAGCAGGATTTCCGTCGGCGTGAGCGGCGAAACGAGCAGCTGCTCGAACGTCCCCGTTTCCCGTTCCCGCGCGATCGAGAGTCCGGAAATGATCACCCCGAGCACCATCGCCAGCACGCAGACCAGCGATGGGATCGTCGTTTTGCGCGGATCGAGGTTGACGTTGAACCAGTTGCGTGTTTCGAGGTTGATCCCACTCGAACGCGAAGTATCGGCTAAATGCTCTTGCACGAAGCGGTTGATGATTTTTCCGGCGTAACCGCCGACGATGGGGGAAGCGTTCGAGCGGCGGCCGTCGAGCAAAATCTGGAGACTCGCCTGCCGCCCGGCGTAAAGCTCGCGGGAAAAATCCTGCGGGATGACGAGCACGGCCATGGCCTCTTGGTTGTCGATGACCGGGTTGATCTCGGCCCGGTGCGAGAGCGTCACGATTTTCGTGAACGTTGGCGAATGCGCAAACCGTTGCGTCAAAACGTACCCTTCCTTGCCGAGGTCCTGGTTGTAGACGGCGAGCGTCACGTTTTTGACCTCTTGCGTGATTGCGTACGAGAAAATAAAAATCTGCAGGATCGGCGGCCCGATCAGCAGCGCCCGCGCTTTTGGATCGCGAAGCGCTGCGAGAAATTCCTTGACGATCAGATTGAATAGGCGAAGGAACATGATTAACGAGCCGTGACCTGTGGTCACGACAAACAGGAATTATTCCAGCCGCTCCGGGGTGATCCGGAACGTTGCGACGAAATACACGGCCGCGATCACGGCCATGCACGCGATGTTGCCCAGGTACAGCGGCCAGATGTCGCCGGTCATCAGCAGCGTCTGCAAACACGTTACGTAATAGCGGGCGGGAAACAGGTATGTTATCGCCTGGATCACGGCGGGCATCGAATTGATTTCGAACATCGCCCCGGACAAAATGAAATTCGGCAAAAATGCCAGCGCCAGCGCCATCTGCGAGGCGAGGAACTGGTTCTTCGTCAGCGTCGAAATCCAAAATCCCATCCCGAGCGAGGCGAGCAAAAAAACGGACGAGATCAGGAAAAGCGCGAGCACCGACCCGCGAAACGGCAGTCCGAACAAATGCACGGCGATGAAAATGCAGATCGCGTTCGAGCCGATCCCGAGGACGTAATACGGGACGAGTTTGCCGATTAGCATGTCGAGCGGCCCGATCGGCGTCGCGAGCATCGCCTCCATCGTGCCGCGTTCCCATTCTCGCGCGACGACGAGCGAGGTCAGCAGCGTCCCGATGATCGCCATGATGAGCACGATCGAACCGGGGATCAGCGAATACTTGGTGTCCAGTTCCGGGTTGAAGTAGACCCGGCTCTCGACGGAAACCGGGGCGATGCTGTCATACCCTTTGTCACGGGCCTGGTGATTCGCCCAGACGCCGATCACCCCGAGCACGTAGTTTTCCAGAATCGTCGCCGTGTTCGTTTCAACGCCGTCGGTAATCAGCTGGAGCGAGGCCCGATCCCCGGCGAGAATTTGCTGCGAAAAATCATCGCGCACCACGACCAGCCCGCGCACGTGCGAGTTGACGATCGCGTCCTCGGCGTCCCGACGGCGGTCGAACCGGATCGGGTCGATGTATTTCGTCTTCTCGAACGAGTCCCAGAGCGACAGGGCCATCGGCGAATGATCTTCCATGACGACGGCGAGCTTGACATGTTCGGCGTCGAGCGAGAGACCGAATCCGAAAATGAACAGCAGGATCACCGGCAGCACCATCGCGATCAGAATGCAGCTCGGATCGCGCTGCACTTGCAGCGTTTCCTTTTTCATCAGGGCGAGTAGGCGGCGGAGGCGGGTATTCATACAAAGAGCCGCGACCTGTGGTCGCGGTGTGAAAAGTTGAAGCCGTGTTCCCCGCGACCACAGGTCGCGGCTCGTAATTCATTGTTTTTTTTCAATCAACGCGACAAACGCGTCGTCCAGCGTCGGGTCAGGCAGCGACTCCGAACGGACGCTGGCCTTCAAATCATCCGGCGTTCCTTCGGCGACGGTTTCGCCGCGGAAGATCAAGCTGATCCGGTCGCAATACTCCGCCTCGTCCATAAAATGCGTCGTTACCAAAATCGTGACCCCTTTTTCGACGAGAGCGTTGATATGCGTCCAAAACTCCCGCCGCGTCAGCGGATCGACCCCCGAGGTCGGCTCGTCGAGGAACAACACGTCCGGCTCATGCATCAGCGCGGCGGCGAGCGAAAGCCGCTGCTTGAACCCGAGCGGCAACAGCCCGGCGTTCGTCGAGGAATATTGTCCGAGTTCGAACATCTCGACCATCTCGTTCACGACACGGCGTTTCGACAATCCCCACAGGCCATAAATCCCGGCGAAAAACGACAGGTTTTGTTTGACGGTCAGGTCGCCGTACATCGAAAACTTTTGGGCCATATACCCGAGTCGCGAGCGGGCTTTCGAGGCCGATTTGAGCAGGTTGTGTCCGGCGATAAAACCTTCTCCCTCGGTCGGCTTGAGCAGGCCGCAGAGCATTTTGAACGTCGTGCTCTTGCCGGCGCCGTTCGGTCCGAGCAGGCCGTAAATCTCGCCGCGCCGGATCGAAAAATTGTTGTCGCGGACCGCCGTAAACGAGCCGAATTTTTTGGTCAGCCCCCGGGCGACGACGACGGGCTCGTCGTGTGTCGCTTTTTTCATTTCCCGTTTCGTCAACAAGGATTCGCCCTTCGGGACGCCGCCGAGCCTGTCAAAGAACCCGTCCTCGAATCGGGGCGTTACGGCAACGATTTCGCCTTGTTCCCTCATACTAGCCCCAAGCATCAGCGCGGGGTGATTCGGCGGGTCTCGACGGCTAACGACCAGTCGCAACGCGCTCCCTTGCACGACGCCGTCGACGACGTCCGGGTGCTGCAACCAGCGGGAAAGCTCACGCCGCCGTTCCGCGGCGGGCAGCCCGCGCACCTGCACGACGCGGCCGTTCATTCGACCGGTCAATTCGTGCGGCTCACCGCGAAACAGCAATTTGCCTTCGTTCATCAACAACACTTCGTCGCACGCTTCCGCTTCGTCGAGGTACGCGGTGTTCCAAACGACGACCACGTCCTCGGCGACCAGTTCGCGGACCATCCGCCAAAGTTCGCGGCGGCTGATCGGATCGACGCCGACGCCCGGCTCATCGAGCAGCAGCAGTTTCGGCATCTTGATCAGCGAGCAGGCGAGGCCGAGTTTCTGTTTCATCCCGCCGGAAAGTCGTCTCGCGAGCCGTTCGGTAAACGGTTCCAGCCCCGTAAAATGCAGCAGTTCGGCGAACCGGTCTTTCCGCTCATGTTTTTCGAGGCCGCGCATCTCGGCGTAAAGGTTCATATTTTCAAGCACCGAGAGGTCCTCGTACAGCCCGAACCGCTGCGGCATGTATCCGAGGATTTCGCGAATCTTCGCCGAATCGCGAACGGAATCGAGCCCGAACGACGACACGCTCCCCTCGGTCGGTTTGAGCAGCCCGGCGATGAGCCGGACGAGCGTCGTCTTCCCCGCTCCGTCGGGCCCGACGAGCCCGGTGATCCGCCCGGGCCGAATCTCCGCGCACAAAGCGTCGATCGACGACCGCGAGTTGCCGGAAAAGGTTTTCGTGAGTTGTTCGATGAGGATCATGGGGAAGGCTTCAGGCTTCAGGAAAAAACGAATAAAACACGAAAGCTGAAGGCTTACTCCTCCTGAAGCCTGCAGCCTGAAGTCTGAAGCCTCACCGTCACCGGCATGCCTTGGCACAGGCCGTTGTCCGGCGTCTCGGCGATGATTCGAACGCGATACACCAGGTCGCTACGGAGCTCCGTCGTTTGCACGGTCTTTGGCGTAAACTCCGCTTCCGGTGAAATGTAGCCGACCTGCCCGGCATACGGCTTCCCGGGCTGCGAGTCGGTCAAAATTTCGGCCTTCATTCCCGATTTCACGATCCCGTACATTCTCTCCGGAATGTAAACATACACCCAAATTTCGTCCTTGAGCGAGAGCGTCGCGATCGTTTGCCCCGGGTTGACCACCGCCCCGGGCTCTTCGACGCGGGTCAGCAAAATGCCGTCGTTCGGGCAAACCAGTTCGGTATCGTCGAGCGAGGTTTGCAGGCGTTTGAGATTCGCTTGGGCTTCGGCAAGCTGCGATTCGCCCATCGCGATTTCTTCCTGCCGGAACCCTTCGACCAAAAGGTTCAGCGTTTCTTCGGCGAGTCTTTTCGCGGCGATCGCCTCATCCCGCCGGGCGACGGCGGTATCATATTCCTGCTGCGAAATCGTCTTGCTTTCGATCAACTGCTCAGCCCGCACGCAGTCGGCTTCGAGCACCTTCAAGGTCGCTTCCCGCTGGTTGACCGTCGCGCGAGCCTGTTCGATTTCCTGCGGTCGATTGCCGGTTTTCAGCTTTTCGTAATTGGATTCCGAGGTCCGGATTTGGGCCTTGGCGACCGCAAGGCTGTCTTCGAACGGCTCGCGGTCAAGCCGGGCGATCACGGCCCCTTTCTCGATCTTGTCCCCCTCCTTATACAGGATTTCGGAAATTCGCCCGGAAACGCGGAAGCCGAGGTTGACCCGCCGGATCTCGACATTGCCGTACAGCGTCAATATGTCTTGTTCCTCTCGAAGTTTCGCGGCGGCAAGGTGCTGCCAGCCGAAATAACCGCCTATCCCCACGCTGAGGACAATGAGCAGAATAATGATTTTTTTCGTCATGGCTGCACCCCTAATTGTCGGAAAATGTTTTGGAAAAGGAGCGTCTTGAGTTCTTCAATCTCGATCGGCGAAAAACCGGCAAAGCCGAGATGCCGGACCAGCAGTTCCCGTTCGATGCGAAATCCGATGACCTGCCCGGCGATCGAAAAAAATTGCAACGAAGCCTTACGCCGATCCGTTGTTTGTGTGATGCAAAGCACCACATCGGTCATTCGGTTGAAGATTCGTTTGAACAGGTCTTCGTTGAGGCGTTCATAGGCCGTTGACGGAGAAAGGTGTTCCCGGATAATGATCTTGGCGAACGAAACGGCGTAGGGATTGCCGTAAATCCAATCGACCATTCTCCCGACAAAAGCCCGAAGTTCCATCTTCGCGATTTCCGCATCACCCGGCAATGTCTCCGGGAACGTATAGGCTTGGCTGATGAGCCCGACGACCCGACGCATGACCTCTTGGTAAAGGTTTTCCTTGTTCTTAAAATGGTAAGCGACGGCCGAATAATTGACGTTGGCTTCCTTGGCGATCATCCGAATCGAGGCCAATTCCGGCGGATATTCGGCGAAAATCTTGATTGCCGCAAGCAGGATTCGCTCCTCGGACTTGAGCAACGTCGGATCGACTGTCAAAAACGATTGATTTTGCATGATTTGTATCTTTTGAATCGCGCCGACGTCTGCGCCGTTCGGCTCAACGAAACTTTAGCCTGAGTAGGTTTTTTCGATCAAAAATTAGATCAAATCGATCTAATTTTTATTATATTATGCCGAATTATAATTTTTGTCAACAAAAAATCAGATCAATTTTCTTTATTTTTCCAAGAATGGCCAACTAATCACAGAATTTGTTCCGTTTATCCGAGCGGCGTAGACGCCGGCGCCAAACGGACTAATCGACCCAACGGCGTTGGTACAGAAACCAATCGAACAGGGTCAAGGCCAACGCCAAAATAGTGAGCATGAACCAGATCGGCGGCAAAGCAGCTGCGTGCCGGTCGGCTTCCGGTCGGGCAGCGTCCAAAGAATTCGGGGCGGTCCGCAGGTCGCTTTCCCCGGCATCGGCGATGTTGCACGCGATTGGTCGCCGGGTTTCCCGGGCAATCAGTTCCCAAACCCCGCAAGAGGGGAGCCCGCCCAAGGCGACCGTTCCGGACTCGACCGGAAATGTTCGCTCCGAACCGTCCGGAGCCTGCAATCGCACGCTCGTCTCGTTTGTTTCAACCGGCAGGACGATTGGCTCGCCGGTTTTGTAAGCCTTCTCCAATTCTCCCCCTTCGCCGCGGAAATACCCAAGCGCATGGGACATCAGGATCGGAAACGCCGTCCGCAACGCCAAATCCCCCCGCTTCAATTCAGCCGAAAGCACCAGCGTTTTGCCGAAATGTGTTGAATCGCCGTCGCCGGGAAGGGCATCGTTTTTTTGAATTTCCGGCGGCTTCTCCCTGTTTTCGCGGCTTCCTTTTTCCTCCCATTGCACATAGACCGGTTCCCCCTCGGGCGTTTCGGCCAAAACATGCGGTCGCTCTTCCGAATCGCGAGGGATGATTTTTCTGGCCCCGGGAAGCAGGACGTTGTTCAGATGCACGAACCGCATCAGCGGGGACTCTTTGTCCGTTTGGCCGATAAGCGGCGACTCGATCGGTTCGCCGAGCTCGAAAAGATCGCAGCCGTTTCGCGGGTCGATGATCAGCACGTTGCCCGAGGGAATCACCTCCGGAATGTGCTGGTGCAAGATCAAAACCGTATCCGGCGGGATCGTTTTCGGGAGAACTGAAGTTCTTTCTCCCGTCCCCGGCTCTCCGTCCCCGGTCGTTCGAATGATTTCGACGTTTTGCTGCGAGCGGAGGACCTGCTCCAAAAAGAAATCGTTTTCCCCGGCGAGCAGGATTTTTTGGACCGGTTTGGCCGGCAACACCGCCCAGGCCGTATTATCGACCGGGAGAGCATCTTCGATTTCAAGCGTCGCTTTGAGTATCCCTCCCCGATCCGTTTCGCCGCGAACGATCCGCGTTTCGACGGCATTCGGCTCAAGCGAGAGCGGGATCAAATCGACGATCTCTTCCGAAAGCTCCAACTGCAAGCGACATTCGCGTTTTTCGTCGCTTTTGTTGGCGATCTCGATCAACACTTCGTACCCGATCGGATCGGCAAGAGAACGTCGCGGTTGAAACCGGGTGATCGCGAGATTGTCGAGCGGTTTCCCGACCGGAAAAAACGTAACATCCGCGGCCGAGAGAATTTTTTCCGGCGAAGCAACGCAGCCGTCCGTGATCACGAGTATCCGAGACTCGGAATTGTCGTAAGCGTTTTGTACGCTGTCGTTTTCGCTCGAATCGGAGACCAAAAACCGCGCGAGTTCGATTGCCTGATCCAACGAGGTCGGCAAATCGGTTCGCGGGATCGCCTCGACCGCTTTGCGAAGCGTTCCGAAATGATCGGTCAATCCGAGCACGACTTTCGGCGTTCCTCCGGCCGTAATGATCGCCGTTTCCCGCCGGGCACCGCTCTCAGCAACCAGCCGGTGTAATATCGTTTTCGCTTCCTCGAATCGCGAGGAGCCCCCTTCTTTCGCGTTCATGCTCGCGGAATTGTCGAACACAATAACGACTTTGCCCCGCGTTTTTTGCGAAACAAGGATCGGATTGAGAACCGCCCCGACCAATAGTGCAAGAAAAAGCAAGCTCAAGAGCAGCGAAAGCAGGTGCCGCAATTGTCGCCAAAAAGACCGGGACCGCCGTTCTTCGAAGACCTGTTCCCAAAAGATCGAACTTGAGACCGTGACTTCCCGCAATCGCACCTTCAAAATGTAAAGCACGATGATCGGAATCGCGAGAAGCGCCAACCACCAGCCGAGCGGGTTGAGGAAAGACATGTCAAAACGGGGCGAAAAGGACGGGAACGAAAAAGGCGGGCGAATAGGGCACTTGTCCGGGAACGCAACCCGGCGGTCGGGCTATTTTTTCGGAACAGGAAGCCCCATTTCCCGCATCAGCAATTGCAAATCTTCCCAGGTTTTCGCTTTCGCCGAGGGGTTGCGGAGCAAATACGCCGGGTGATACGTGCAAACGACTTTCATTCCCTGAAAAGAATGAACCGTCCCCCGCAACCAGCCGATCGTTTCCTCGGTCCCGAGAAGGTTTTGCGCGGCAATCGCTCCGAGACAGCAGATAAACTCCGGCCGAATGACCGCCAAGGTCCGGTCCAAAAACGGGCGACAATTTTCGGCTTCCGTTTTTTCCGGGTTGCGGTTGCCCGGCGGCCGGCAGCGCAAAACGTTGCAAATGTAAATCTCTTCCCGCTTGAGTTTCATTCCCTTGACGATCATGTCGGTCAGCAGTTGGCCCGCCCGGCCGACGAACGGGATTCCTTGTCGGTCTTCGTCGGCGCCCGGAGCTTCGCCGAGAAAAACCAATCGGGCGGCCGGGTTGCCGACCCCGAACACCGTTTGCGTTCGGGTTGCGGCCAGCTCTTTGCATTTGCGACATTTCGCGACCTCGGCCGCGATTTGGGCCAACTCGGCGGCCCGGTCGTTGATCGATAGGTCTTTCTCGGGAGCGGCGGTCGTTCGTTTCGACATGTCGGAATTCGGTGTTGCGATCGGTTGCGAAATTTTTTGGGAAGGCGGGGCGGGAACCTCCGAAGCCGGACCGAGCCGCTGCCGGAACGTTTCCCTTTCCTCATCGGAAATCCGGAACGGCCCCCAATCGCTCACACCGGCGATTTGCAGCACCTCCAGATAATCAATTATGCCGCGAAGAGTCATTTCAAATTAAGAATTAAAAATTAAGAATTAATAATTGAAGAAGTTAAGAATCGAAGAACAGTCTTAATTCTTAATTCATAATTCTTAATTCGTTTTTTGAATCCGGGAACGCAGGTATTCTCTACACTTGTCAAAAAAGCGCTGGTATTCCGGCGATTGGTAATCGGGGTAGGTCCAAGGAAGGGGCTGCCAATGCTTTTTCGTATAAATCAGCGTTACTTCCGCGAAAATCCCTTTCTGTAAATAAATCCGGTGCGAATGATCCTTCGTCGAGGCGAGCACCAGCTTGCCCAAATCGATGTAACCGGGGTCGAGGTTGAGCGGCCGCTCGGCTGCCGGGCGATTCTCGCCTCGCCGCTGTTCAGCGTAGGCCTCTTCCCAAGCGTTGGATTGGATTTTGGCGGCGGCCAACGATTCAGCGTCGACCAAATCCCGAAAGGCCCACAGTTTTTTATACAAAACCGCGCCCATGCTCGGTTCATAATAATCCGTAAACGCATCGAACCGAAAGGTCTCGCTTTCCGCGAACAGCTCCCCAAAAACGGCCTGCACCATTTCGAGCCCGCGCGCAAGCGACTCCTCTTCCGCGGCAAACGCCGCGAAAATCGGAAGAACCGGTTGTTTGATGCGAATCTCGCCCATAGGAAGTTGGGAGTGGAAAGTGGGAAGTGGGAAGTGGGAAGTCATTTCGTCGATCTTTGATCGGCGACTCAAAACTTCTCACTTCCCACTCCTCACTTCCCACTTATTCAAGTGTCGATTCGGACGCATTGGACGCCGATTTTTCGCGAGGCGTACTCGACCTCGTTTTTGTAATCGCCGAATACCATCGTCCAATGCGAATCCCGGGCCTCGCTCTTGAGCCGCTTCCAATCGCCGTCGAGCAACACATCCTGCTGCGAGCGGCAAACCTCGAAGTTCGGGTTCGACTTGACCGTCCCCGAAAACGTGAGCCAACGGGGATTCGTGTAATGCGGGTCGAGGAACGTAACCTGTTGACCGACCGGAAAATCGACCTTCGGCGAGGCACCGAAATCCGATTCGTAATGGGTCATAATCCGCATCGGATCGTAGTTGACGCCGTCCATTCTCCGCGGCGAAGCACAATGGGCACAGGTTACCATCCCTTTGTGCGGGAAGGTCGAATTGTGCATAAAGACCGGCTTGTTGGTGATGTGCCGCATCAAAATCGCGGCGGGAACCAACACGAAATCCGACTCGCACAGCCCGAGGTACCCTTCGTCGTTGAGCCAACCGAGCGAAAGACAGGCCGTCGTATCGGCCGCTTCGAACATCGTCCCCATACAGCCGAGCACGGTCAGCGTCGAAGCCTGATTCGCGAGCAACAGTTCCTTGAAAACGCCGTACACCAAAAAGGCCCGGACGATGAAATCCCGCTTGGTTTCCAAAACGGTGTTCGGCATTTTCAAATAAATGTCGGTCCACTTCTCGGCCTTGGCGAGAATCTCTTTGTTGGCCGCGTATTGGGCGTACCGTTTCTCGAAATCGGGATAGGAGAATTCGACGATCTGCTGCTTGAACCGCGTTTTGCAGTTCTCGGGAGCGGTTCCGTCGTATTTGCCGTCCGCCCGGCCGATCGCGACAACCTTGTGTCCGATAAAATTCTTCAAAGCATAGAGCGAACGCAACCGCCAAACGACGTCGTCCAGATCGTCGACGACGACGTCTTCGACGGTGAGCGGCCCATGATCTTCGGCGGAATTGTTGAGCAGCACCGGATCATCGGTCGGCCGCAAAAACCGGTCGCCGAGCGCTTCGTACCAATAGTAAACCGGCCCGTTTTGGTGCCGGACGAAAACGATGGTGTCGGTCCCCGGTTTTTTCGCGGTACAGGCCCGGAACCAATCGCCGGTTCCCGTCGCAGCGTACAAAAGAACGACGTCGTAATCGCTTTCGTGTACCTTTTCGGCCATTTCCGGGCCGGAAACGACGACGATCGGCAGAAATTCGACGGCAAACCCGGCGGTCGTTTTCATACGCCCGAGTTCCTGGTTGATGCGCTGGACCTCTTCTTCGGCCGTTTCTTTCGAATTGACATGTCCCCAGGATTTGTAACTGGCCAATTTCCGAAACGGCTGATCGCGATACATGAGGACCGGCTGCACCTTGAGGGCTTTCCCAGACTGAATCATCGGGGCGTACGGTTCCCATTGAAAGCTCGCCGGATCGGGAGCATCTTGCGAGGCGGCCGCGCTGCCGGAGAGCATCGTCCCGGCGGCGAGGAGCCCCATCGTCCCGACGAATTCGCGGCGATTGAGTTGGCAATTTCGACACATAGTATTGGTTCCTGATTGAAAAATTCGTTGGCGTGTAATGAGGTCGATCCCTTTTTGCGGTCTCGGACACGGCGAAATGAACGCGCCGATCGAAGCGTAATTCTCACTGTAAACTTTTTTTAGGGGGAAATCAATCATTTCCCGCACATTTTATTGATCTTCAGAGAAAATTCCGAACAAGGCAGTCAGAGCCGCGACCGCGAGGGAGCGGTATCGCGGGACAACCGCTTCCTTACGGGCGCGGCTCTGATTGTTTTTTTATCTGAAGATCATTAAACGATTTCTCGCGGAGAGAAAAATGGGAAAGAACCCCGCGTCTTAGCGTCTCCGCGAGCCTTTTCAGAGAGTCGTAACCGTTAAAAACGGAAAGTTTCGCAAAAAAGGGAAAAAAATTACAAATAGTTCTTGCAATACAATCGAAATATGCTACATTCATTTTTGTGGGAAATGAACCCAATAACGATTTTTTTTAATAATCCTTGTGGGAAAACAGCCCAAATTTGATATATTGATTTTTTACGGCGTTCGAGAAAACTCCTGAAAAACAATCGGTGTCAAAACAGGACCGTCCTTTCCCATGTCCCAGGAAAAACAACTCATCCTCGGCGAATTCAGCCGCAAGCTGGACGATCGATTCCGCTTGTCGTTGCCGTCGGAGTTTACCGAGTTGTTCCAGCCGAAAGACGGCGATTGCATGATCGCCAAGGAACGTCCCGGCTGCGTTTCGCTTTGGGACCAGGAAACTTGGAAGTCGAAATTGGATGCCCGCGTCGAGTTGGTCCAAGCCCGATTGAAGATCGGCGATTTGGAACAAAGGATGCCCGAACTGCAAATGTTCGGTCGGTTGCTTTCGACCCGGCATCGGCCCATGCAAATGGCCGGCCGGGGACGATTGGTGCTCCCGGAAGGGTTTCGCGAATTCCTGGGAGTCGAAACCGGCAAAGAAGTGATGATCGTCGGGGCCGCGATTTGTATTGAAATCTGGCACCCGCAAAAATGGATCAACTACGTCGAGGGACGAATTCCCAAATTCCGAAAATTGCTCGATCACCTTTCCCATTAGATCAAGCAAACTTTTCCGCCCTGTGAAAACGGGCGAAACGATAAGAAACAAAGAGAAATTGCCCTGGTTATGGGCCGTTGAATTTGATCCGACCTTTACCCCCTCGGTCGTCACCCGAATTGGGAATGCAAGTTTTAACTCCCTATTGGATATCGGATCAAAGAAGGAAACGGGCATCGTCTGCCCTTTCCGCACGGCCCATGCCGGGCTTTTTTTATTCTCTCCGCGACCCCGTTTAGCCGGTACTCCGGCTCTTCGCCTCTTTTTTTCGGCCTCTTTCGAAAATCGTAAAAGATTTCTCTTGACAACTTGCGACATCTGTCGTATGATAACTTACGACAAGTGTCGCAATGCGGAAGACGTCCGTGCCCGGTTCTCGGAGCGGAAACGCGGGACGAACCCGGCGCTGACGCTTCGGGCTGCTGTTTGCGGTGATCGATTTATCAATAATCCCCACAAAACATCTGCGTTCATCTGTTCGATCTGTTGATCATTTCCTGAATGATTGACAAACCTCAACCGGAACGGAAACATGAAAAACTCGGAAAAATCATCTGCCAGCCGCGAAGCCAGGCTCAGCGAAGGGGAAATGGAACTGCTCCGCCTGCTCTGCGAGCACGGCCCTTCGCCGCTCTCGCAAGTGCATCGGAATTACGGCCGGAAAATCGGGCTGACGACGATCCAAACCCGGCTTAACCGCATGGTCGGCAAAGGCGTCGTCGGAAAAAGCTCCGATTACCCGACGCTGTATTCCGCTCTGGTTCGCCTCGAAGACGCGTCCAAAACCTATTTCGAGCTGATCCGGAAAATCTGCGACGACAGCATTGTTCCGCTGATGTCGCATTTGACCGAACGGCGGAAGCTCAAGCCGGAGGAAATCGCCTTGCTCAAAGACGTGATCGCCCGACAGGAAGGCCCCGGAAAAGAGGGGACCGGGAAAAAAGGAGGCAACCAATGAGCACGGAACAATTTCTCTGGGCCTTATCGCGGACGACGCTGCTGGTCCTGCTCTCCGGCCTGCTCGTGCAGGTGTTGTTGCGGCAATCCCGTTACAACCGATTCGCCCGCGTGTGCTGGTTCTCCGTCCTGCTGAGCGGTTGGATTTGGATGCCGTTTTTTTCCTGGTCGATTCCCTGGTTCGAACAGACTGAGCCCGCAAGCGTTTCGTCCGTTCTCGAAACTTCAGAAACCGTTTTTCAATCAGTCGTTTCTTCCTCGCAATCTTTCGCTCCGGAAACGCCAACGGAAATCGTAACCGAGACCGTTTCTCCGATCATTGTCGCGAAACCGCCCGCCGTTTTCGGACTGTCCGCGATCCCGGGCTGTCTCCTCGGACTTTGGCTCGCCGGGATTTCGGGCATCGTCGTTTTTCGGCTCGCCGTTTATCTCCGCTGCTTGCTGTTGCTCGGTAAAACCGTTCTCGCGAATCAGAGCGAATCGACCGATTGGGCTGTGTTGCTGCGGGAACACAAGATCGACCCGCGGGGCATCCCGCTCTGTTTCAGCGAAAATCTCGGCCCTTCGCTCCTCGGAACGCCGCTCGGTTATCGGCTGGTTATTCCGCGAATGATTTGGGACGAGCTTTCGCCAGCCGCCCGGGAGGGCGTTTTGCGGCATGAGCTGACACATTTCCTACGACGGGATATCGCGAAATCGTTGTTGGCCCGGTTTTTGGCGCTGCCGCATTGGTTCAACCCACTCGCCCGGCTCGCGGTCCGGCGGTTCGAGGAAGCGGCGGAATACCGTTGCGACGAGGCGGCCTTCGCCCCGACGCAGGAAGGGCAAAGCGCCTTCGCCGAAGCGCTGCTCACGCTACACGAATCGGTCGAGCACGTTGTCGTTTTCCGACATGCGATTTGGGGAAACGGTCTCGCGAATCGAATCGCTTACATTTTGAATATTGAAACACGAAAGGAGCTTTCGACCATGAAAAAAACCGCCGTCATTGCCCCTGATCACCCTTTTGTTTGCTGCCGGTCTGATTCGGCCCGAGTTCGTCGAAAAATCGAATGCCCAGCCCTCGGCACCCGAAACCGCAGTTCAAGTGGAACCGGAGCCGGAGCCAACCGCCGAAATTTCCGCGACGGCACCCGAAACACTCGGCCTGATCGAAGTCGGCGAAAAACTTCAAGCCGGCGGGGCCGTCGAGAAAGTGTATCAAATTCGTGGTCGGATCCTTCTCCCCGACGGCACTCCGGCCGGGAACGTCCTGCTCTATTATTGGACGCGTACCGTAAATTCCGCATACCTTTCAACAAAGACCGATGAGCAGGGCATTTTCACGATCAAGGATGTTTTTGATCCGGACAACACTTGGATCACCCTTTCCGGAGTCGCTCCCGGAGAAGGCGATCCGAATTGGCGATGGGCATTGATGCCCAGAAATTTCGGCAATCTGAACAAGGTTCCCGCCGCATCGTTCGAAGTGAAACTTGTATCGGGAATGAAATTGAACATCCGATTCCTTCGGGAAGGAGCGGTGGTAACCGACACGGGCGCCCAATTGGTCTCTTTTCGCGATCCCAGGGCGACTTTTACGATCGGTAAGCCGGATGCCAACGGTTGGTATCATGCTTATCTTTTTCCTGGGGCTTTTTCTGATTATCACGTTGCTCCTTCGAATCAACCTTGGAAAATCACCCCAGTTTCGGTCGATCATTACACGGTCGAAAAACAAATGGAAATCCCTCTCCCGCCGCTCGCGAAAATCAAGATCGAACGGGAAGATGGAACCTTTCCAAAAGGCGGAACGGGCAAGTTATTGGTCTGCCAAGTCGAACAAAACGGCGACCAGGGGTCAACCTATACGGTCAAGGAGCTGAATTCACGCGATGCCGAAGAAGGTTGCATGACCGCGATCTCACCTTATTTCAACATTTTCGTTTACCAGGACAACGAAAAACGAGAAGGAGGTGCGCTGATGGTTGCGGGAAACGGAGTTATCTCTTCCGTGTTGAACAAAACCGACTATACCCTAAAGGTGAAACCGTTGGTGCGGGGAAAAGTCCGATTCCTGAACCGGAGAACGGGCCAGCCGATCGTCGGAGCGACGTTGCAATACGGTGTCGGAAGGCCTTATTGGCTTAAGAAGGTCCAATGCCTTACCAATCAAACCGTCAAAACCGATCAGGGTGGAGAAGCCGTCTTGGAGGACCTGATCCCGGAAACGGAATACTGTTTCTTGCTCAACGCCCGGGAAGTGAATCAGACGTTTGTGACAAACGATTCGGTCCCTCTTAATGATCTCGGCTTCGTTTTCCTTGAAGAGGATGTTTCGACATCTGCGACGCAGGACGAATCTCGGCAGCCGCCATCCTTGCGGGATTCGCTTATGAAAGATTACATTTTGGCTCAGGCAAAGCTAAAATCGCTCGAAGCCGAATTGACGGCGGTTAAAGATTTCAATCCGAACGAGCAGGAAATTCCGTTGCCCCTGATCGAGGAAGCGATGAGGAACGATCCCGCGTATTTCAAAACCGAGTCGATGGTCCGTCTCCTGGAAGAAGAATTGAAACGCCGCGAGAAACCCGATGGTACCGATCGCGACAAAAAAATCACTCAAATGTTGCAGGAACGTTTGGAACTCGTGAAAACCGAGCTTGAGGGATTGCGGAAAGCCTTGCAGCCTGCAAAAAACGACGAGCAGGAAATCCCGGCAGACTTGATCGAAGAGCAGCTCAAAAACGATCCCCAATACTCCCAAACCGAGTCGATGGTCCGCCTCTTGGAAGAGGAATTGAAACGCCGCGAGAAATCCGATGCTACCGATCGCGACAAAAAAATCGCCCAAATATTGCAGGAACGTTTGGGGGACACGAAAACCAATCTTGAGGGATTGCGGAAAACCTTGCACCTTGCGAAAACCAAGGAAATTCACGAAAACTTGAAACTGCAAGTCCAAAAAGATATTTGGAGCAAAGAAGCCGCCATCCTCGCCCAGAAAATTTTCGTCGAAAAACTCAAGAAGGAAATCGATGCCTTGCCGACGCTCCCGCCGAAAAAGGAAGAGTAAGCCCGATCGGCAACCGACCTTCCGACAACATTCTCATCAGGACGATCTTCTTATTGGCCCCCCCCTTCGCGGGGGATGACGAGATTTGTCTCGGATTTTACGACATCCTCTTTTACGTACTTGACAACCGGCTCTTTTGCGATTAACATATGTATATGCAACTAATGGAAATCCCATCTGATCGCAGTCGCTGCGTCTGTCTGCAACTCCGCAAAGCGAGTCGGGCTATTTCGCAATTTTATGACCGGCACCTCCAACCGGCCGGTATTCGCGGGACGCAGTACGCCATGCTCCTGCACATCGGCAATCTCAAAGATATCACCGTCGGCGAACTGAGCGAACGGCTCGGCATGGACCAATCGACCGCGACCCGAGGCATCAAAGTGCTTCACAAGATGGGTTGGGTTGCCTTTGCCGCTTCGCGGGATGATGCACGAAAAAAAGTTATCGTGCTGACACGACGGGGGATCGAAAAAATCCAAGAAGCCGATCCCTTTTGGGAACAGGCTCAGGCGAAAATCGAGAATACGCTCGAAGCCACCTCGCTGGACCGACTCTTCGCTCTTTTGAACCAAATCACCAAAACAATCTAATTTTTTTACCATATATTTGCATATGCATTGAATATGCAGAACAACAAAACGGCGAGAAAAATGAACGAACTTGGAAAAATGATTCGAGAAAAGGCCTTAGCCTTGGGTTATGAAAACTGCGGCATCATTCCGGTCGATGCGGTCGCGGGTTATGCCGAGAAGCTGGACGAACGGATCGCCCGGATTCCGCAAGGAGAGATGCAGTTTGGCAGGTATCGAAAATATGCCGAACCTCAACGACAATTCCCCTGGGCGCGATCGATCGTCGTTCTTGTGCATCGCTATTCCGTTTACAATGTTCCCGCCGAAATCGACGGGGTTTATGCGAAAACCTACCTGTTCGATGATCGGTTGGACGAAAATTCGGGAGCATATAAACGTCGTCAACGGTTCGTCGCGTTTTTGGATGAAAGGGGAATCCGACACGCGAGCGAGCCGAAGTTCGGTCTGACCGCCCTTCGCTGGGCTGCCGTCAAAGCCGGGCTCGGAACGATTCGTCGGAACAATTTCTTTTACACGCCAAACGGCTCTTACGTCATGCTCGAAGCCTTTTTGATCGACCGGGAGGCGGAGTGGGTCGAGGAGGTGTCGGTTCAACCCTGCCCGCCAAATTGCCGGAAGTGCCTCGACGCTTGCGATTCGAAATCGCTGTGTGCTCCCTACACGATGGTCCTGGTAACCTGCATGAGTTTTCAAACCTCGCTCGCCGCCAACATTCCCGGTGCGGGCGTGCCGACAGACACAATGATTTCGTGTATCGGAAAGCGGCTCTACGGCTGCGACGCCTGCCAGGACGCTTGCCCGTTCAACAAAGGCAAATGGACCGGCGGCGAAGATTTTCCCGGCCTTGAGGCATTGCTCCCTTCGCTGCGGCCGGAGCGGATTATGGAGATGAACTACGAAGAGATCGGCGCGACGCTCGGGCGAAAATTCTGGTACGTCGAGCCGGAGAATCTTTGGAAATGGAAGCTAAACGCCCTGACCGTCATGTACAACGGATATCGCGAGCAGTACAAACCGGCTATTCGGCTCGGCCTCACCGATCCCATCGAAGCCGTCCGCGAATTTGCCGAACGCATTTGCCACAGGCTGGCCAAGGACGGAATCGAAGGGCGGGACCGTTGCTCCGAAGTCGCCTGAAAATCAGCGAGGTCCGGGTTCTTCGTACTCCGCTTTCAGGAGCAGGAAGAACGTGTAGGCGTCGACGAATCGGACGTTCTCGGCCCCGCAGCGGTTTTCGACCTCTTGCATCACACCCTTGTGCCAACTCGGCGTCTTCAAGATCGTCCGGATCGGCAGGAACAGCGGCTTGCCCTCCTGCCGGGTCGCGACGAACGCCTCGGCCAATTCTTTTCCGGCCTGGGGCGGTTCTCCGTACAGGTCGTGCCGCATGGGCATGGTCGGCATTCCGTAAAAAACACCCTGATATTTCGCGATATGCCCGATCATACCGGCGGGCGAGAACTCCGAGTACGCCTTGAGCCCTTTGTCCCCCATGGGCGGGGCATAACCGTCGATCACGAAGCCGGTGATGTCGAGGTCGTATTTTTTGTAGTATTCGGTGCAATGCCTGACCCAGGCGTCCCAGCCGTCGGGAATTTCCGGGTCGAGCCGCGGAGCCGTCAGCATTCCCGGATTGAGGTAGCCCGCCCCGCTGTCGCCGGTGATAAACCAGTCGTTTTCCTTCGCATGGGTCCGGACATAGTGCATCACATGCGGCACACGCTGGTCCAAATTCGGGTTGAACGCCCAGTTGCACGGAATCATGCCGCGCGCCGGATCTTCCCAAAGGTTCGGGACCCAACTCCCCAACCAGGCGGCCGAGTCGTAATCCCCCATGTAAAACATCACGTAGGTTTTGAGGGCGACGCGGCCGTTTTCGTCGATCAATTTTTGCTCCCGCAAGGTTTCCAAGCTCGGCCGCTTGGGCTGCGGATAAAAATCCTTGAGCGGGAAATGTTGGTAAAACGAAGCGTTGGCGAGCGAGGAGAGCCCGAGAGCATCGGCGTCGATGATCGCATTGTAAGCCGAGAAAATGCGGACCGTCTCCCATTCGGTCGAGACCGGATCGTGCTTCGAGCCCGCTTTGCCGTGCGAAGTGTACTTCCAGGCCCAAGGGGTAAAACCGTGAATCGAGAAGATTTCCCCGTCGGCATGTCCGTACATCGTCTTGAGAATCGCCTTCGTCGTCGCGAGGTCGGTGCCGAGCGGCTGGTCCGGATCGTCGACCGGGGTTTCGTCGTCCCAGCAATGCAACTCGAAAAAGAACCCACCTCGGGCGATGCAAAAATCGTGGTTGATCACCGTGTTGTTCCAAGGGTCCCCCTCGGGCATCCCCAGCCAATACGAATCGAGGTAATAGGCCATATCCTTTTTCGCGACGCGGCCGGTATCGAGGTAATTCCGTTTCGCCCAAAGATAGGCGTCGCATTTGGCGCTGCCGCAAGAAAGGAGCGGCGGGGTGGTTTTGTCGAATTCCGTGATTAGAGGGAGCGGCTTTCCTTTTTCCCCGGAAAACAGCGGGCCGCCGTCGTTCGGATCACAGAGATAGATCGCGTTTTTCGGCTCTGCGAACGCGAAGCCGGATCGCAACGTTTTTTGGTAAAGAGACTCGGGCGAGATGTCGAATCGGAGGCAAATCCGGTTTTCGACCCCGGCAACGGTCGAAGCGACGTTCGAGAGCGAGTACGGTTTTTCGCCGTAAACGACCGTACCTTGCAGTTGCGTTTCAAAAGTGCGGAGCAGTTCGTCCAGCGAACCGATTTTGACGACCGGTCGGCCGGAAAGCCAATTGCCTTCCTTTCGCAGTTCGGCCCACCAAAAATCATCCGGCTGCGCCTTCGTGCGGACGAACAGCGTTTCCCGCTCGCGGTTGACGATTCCCTGGACCGAGGCGACCAGGTGCTGCGTATCCCAAAACGCCTGGACCGCCGCGGGATTCGCTCGGTCGAAGTGCACCGTTTCGGAAATGTCGAAATAATAAATCGACCCTGGCTCGGCCGCGATTCCGAACCGACCGAATGTGAGAAAGACAAGGACCAGAGAGAGGAAAAAACGTTGTTGAGAGGACATGGGGGAGTGGGAAGTGAGGAGTGGGAAGTGGGAAGTCCTTAAACACAACGAGCCGCGCTCATCGACCGCGGCTCGTTCGGGAAAAAACCGTCGAGTTCGACGTTATACTCAAGCCGGATTAAAATTCCCGTCTTCAACACGACAGCGGCCCAACAAGGCCGTGATTTGACAGGTGGCGAAGCTCTTTTGCCTGGACGGCAGGTCCTCGCCCATACCGGCTACGGTATTACTTTTTCGACTTCGAGTCTTCGTAAGCCTTCAGCAATTCGTCGAATTTGAAATGGGCATACGGCTCGGAGCAGGCCATCGTCCCGTCGCCGGCGTCGGCGTACCAGATTTCAAGCGTGTTCGGGCAGAAAATTGCGTCATGCAAATTCGATTTCATCGCAACGGGATGTTTGACGATCTCGATCAAATTTTCGGCGTTGATCTTGCCGAACTGCTCATGCAGCCGCTTGCTCAGGAGCTCCGCCCGATCCCCTCCCGAGATCATCACCGTATCGGCCGGGATTTTCGGAAGCAGCGGGTTTTGTTCGCCCGGCTTGAGCTCGATAATCTTGTCCGGGGCATTGCATTTCAACCCGATCATGTTGCCGGTTTTGTCGCTGAAAACATAGTAATACTCGCAGGTCAGCTTCTTGCTCTTGACCAGTTTGAGGGCCTCATCGACATTCGAACACGTTTCCATGATTTCACGGAACAGGAACGTAAAGGGAATGCCGTCCCAATCGCTTCCGCCGCCGCCCCCCATTTCGCCGATCGCGAGTCCCTTTTCGTTCATCGCCGTGACCGAGCCGATAAAACCGGCGTATCCGACGCTCATCCATTTATTTCGGCCTTCCGGGCAGAAAACCTGCAACACGGCCTTGTCCTGGAAAAGGGTTTCGGTCATGTAATCGAGCACGCGGGCATGGTACACGTTTCCGTCGCCGCTCGCCTTGCCGCGAACCGCGATGCCGCTGCAATGAAACCGTTCGGGGAAGAGGTTGCCGAGTGTCACATTCCGCTCCGACACGCCGATCGCCTCCGCGAGGGCCGCAGATTCTTCATAAATTCGCTTTTCCGTGAACGGCTTCGTCCGCCGCTCGACCTCTTCCATCAGATCGAAGAACCAGCGATCCGAATTGATGCTGTCTCCCGTCCCGACGACGTACATCACGCGGTCCATCAATTTCTTGGCTTCGTCCTTGAGAAGCTGCCCTTGGGCGGTCCCCATTTCGGCCGGGGTTCCTTCGACGAACATGATCCGCTTCCCTTGGCAAGTAAACAAGGCCCCGCAACCGTTTTCGGCCTTGGCGTCGAGAACCATGTCCGTGTCGCTGGTATCCCAACGCAACGGCTGCATCAGCCGGGGAATGTTGAACTTGTCGATCCCGAAACTGTACATCCCGGAAAGGGCGCGTTGGAGTTGTTCGGTTTCGACCTCAAAAACTTTCCCCTTGGGCGGGTCGAACATTTTGCCTTTTTGGGGAACGTTGTAGGCCAATTTTCCGAATGTAACTTTCAACGCCGGTTCGACCTCGATCGTTTTCAAGACCTTCGAGTCGGCCTTCTCATCATAAATGATCTTGACGCTCGGATCGGGTTTGCCGTCCCCTCCGGCGAAGGAAACGAGGCCGTTAAGCAGCGTATACGAGGCGTCCAACGCCTCGCGGGAATCGTCGTCGACGAACCGCAGAATCCAACCGTCTTCCCCTGCCGCGGCCGGAGTCTTGCCGAGGTAAACGGTGCCGCCTTTGCTGGCCAACCAAGGCCGGTCGCTCTGCCCGCATTGCATTTCCATATCGAAGAAACCGAGGGCGATCTTCATCCGAAATTTGTTCTCATCCCCGAGAATCAGCTGAACTTTCGTCGTTGAGGTCTTTTCAGCGCTCATTTTGGCTTCGATCGTGACATCGAGAAGGTGGCACTTCCCGGGCTGAACCTCTTCCGTGAACAACGGCGCCAACTCTTTCTGCAAAGTCTTGACGACCGGAATCAGGGCTTGCGGCTTCAGGCCCATCGGCATCTTTTGGGCCGCGGCATGAGAGACCAGCATCGCGAACGAGAACAGGACGAACAGTTGGGAAAGAAGGACTTTGCCCAAAAAAGAACGACGGGATTTCGACATATTTTTTCCTCCAAAAAGACAGGGGATTTCCGTTCGGTCGCCCAAACGGACGAAATTGTAGGGATAAGGCGGCTTTACAACCGGGCGTTAACGTTCAGGAGCGTCTGCAAAAGAGCGGTTTTTCGAGTTTTTGGCCTTACTTACCGAGTTCCAGATTAATTTTTGATCTTACTATCCGTCATTCCCGCGCAGGCGGGAATCTAGAGATTACGGTTTCCCTCTGGACCCCCGCCTGCGCGGGGGTGACGACATCATTCCAAAATAAGGACCAAATTTTGTCCGAGCCTTATGCAAGGCTTGAAAAACGCCCGAAAAACGTTGCGCTCCGGTCTGTTCTACACTTTTTCCGGAGCATTGTCCACATAAAAACGTTGGAACGGTCGAAATTATTACAAGAATTTTTGCAAAATTTTCGTATTCGGTCAAACAACCGTCCAAGGAGGCTGGGCCGGCAGGAAACCGTTAAAGATTTCAATGAGGTGCTCCTGGTACGCTCCGGCGAAGGTCCCGTCGAAAAATCGCTCCAGCCCTTCGGAATCGAGGAGCTCCCAGCTTTTTTCCTCTTCGCCCGGATTGATCGGGAAAAACAGGGCGTTGTTCGCTTTCGCCGCCTTGTAATCTCCGGGAGCGTCGCCGATCATCAGCATCCGGTTCTCGCCGTATTTCCCTTCCTGCCGGGCGAAGGCGAGAGATTCCTGCTTCGTGCCGGCTTCCTGCCCGCAGATCGCGGCGACGAACCGGACGAGGTCCTGCTCTTCCCATTCCCGCTGCAGTGCGGCCTGGGGAGTCGCGGAAACGACGAGCACGTCCGAGCGGCCTTGCATTTTTTCAAGGCTGGACCGGACGAACGGGAACGGCGGGACGCCGTCGCCGACGATCTCATCGATCGTCGCATTGACCGCTTCGGACCACTGAAGCGTCTTTTGCAGGACCGGGTCGTTTGTCCGCTCGACGGCCGCTTTCAGCGCCGGGTTGCCCAGTTTCGTTTCCTTTTGGATCCAATCCTTGAGCGGTTGAGGGTTGGGGATTGCGACGCCGCGGGCTTGCACTTCCGGCCGTCGCCGGAGCCAATCGAGGGTTTCGATCAGTGCCGGAAAACGGTTGATTCCCCGGCTTTTCGAGTAAAGGTTGACGAATTCGGCCGCTTCCCGGGCGTATTTGCTGACCCCCTGCAGTCCCCAATAATGAATAATGTTCGGAATGAAACATTCTTTGTGCTTCAATTCCATGGTATCGAACGCACAGCCGTCCGAATCGATTCCGATCAAAAATTCGTGTTTCGCCGTATACATGAAGAGAGTGGGAAGTGGGAAGTGAGAGAAAAGCAAGAACTTCGAGAGGATGATACTCAAAAGGCTCTCGCCGATCAACCCCCGGACGAGAATTGCGAGGCCGCTCGGGTGTAGTAATATTTATATTGCGAGTCTGGGTAAGATTGCCCCAACGGGGCAACAACAAGGTAGCCGGGGGTGAGCGGTATTCCGCGAACCCCCGGCCATCGGTCAAAAAACCACCGCCCCTAACGGGGGCGCACAAGGCGGTTTTTTTGTGGCACCCCGTTGGGGTGCGATGGGTTTGCGCTTTGTCTCCGGGGGTTCCGCGAGTACGCATCACCCCCGGCTACCTTGTGAGCCCCCGTTGGGGGCGGACTTTACTGCACCCAGGCCGCTCACTCTTCCGGATCGCCAAGTCCGAGTTTCTCGCGTAATGCCTGCGCGTCGGTCCAGTCCGACGAAGGGGAAAATATCTCGACCGCACCGTTGCGGTAGCCGACGTTCATGCTGTTGTAATGTCGGCTTCCGATTCGCCGCTGCGGCTCGGGAAGTTTGGCCTCTTGCAGCAGCTCCTCGGCCGAGATCGTCGCTTCGGCCAATGGGACCGGCTCCTTCAGTTCGACGAGGAGCAGCGTGTCCAGCCTTTTCGGCCGCTCACCGTCGGCGTAACGGACCAGCGCGTACGTCGTCTCCCCCGGCTCGGCGGCGGCCGCCGGGCAAGAGAAGTAGCGATCCGGGTTGTCGCCGAGATAGTCCCGAATCGCCGTCGGCCAATCGGCGTCCGGCGGTTTGCCGTGTTCCGACTCGTAACGCAGCAATGCAAGAACGAGACGTTTCATCTGGTAGGAACATTCCACTCGCCGAAGTATTTTTTCGACCATTTCGGTTGAGGGTTGAAACAAAAAGCAAAAAAGCTTGGCCACCAAAATGCCTCGCCCTTTGGCCGTCCAAACATAACGAAGCACATAATTCTCCACAAATTTCGAACCATCGTCGTCGAGTTGAGAATCTTCAATTCGGCCATCAATGATCTCATCATACATTTTATTCACTCGTTGATATGCGATGTTTTGGTCGCATATTATGAGAGAAAAATTCATAACACCCGTAGAATCTTCAGTCATTGAATTTTTGCCGTTCTTCAAAACAGCCTGAAGATAGGAAAGTCCCGTCAGACGTTCCGCTTCGTAATACCTTGAAAGCGGCGGTCGCGGCGGGAGGGCGTCCATTGCCGCGAGAAACCGCTGCATCTGTTCGGCGTTGAGTTGATGCTCCGGATTCGCGGACAGCGGTATTAAAAATGCCTGGCCTTCCATAGCAAAGCCGGTGAGAAGAGGGATGACAGTTCCTTGGGCTCCGGCTTTGCGGCCAAACTCCAGGAGCGTGATCGCATCATCGATCGCCCCATCGATATTTCCTGCTGCAATACGATAGAGGGCTCGCACTTGAAATTGACGGGCGAGTTCTCGAAAAAAATGAACATCCGGCAGGAGCAGAGAAAGCAAATCCTGTGGCTTGCCTGTTCGTAACGATTCCGGATCCTCCAGGAACGGAGAACAAAAAACCGGTCGGCGGACCATTTCGGCGATCACATCGAGCGGGGCGTCGATTTGAGCAAGCCAATCGGCGAGCATCGGCAAATCGTCAAGAGTCCAAGGCGCCGATAATTTTTTGTTGACGAGCGGCCCGGTATCCTCACCCTCTTTTTGGTAGTGCCTTTTGAGAATTTCGTAAGGACTTTCCGGCAGCGTCAAACTCGGCAAGGTGCTCGGATCAAGGCCAAGCTTCTCGTATTTCTGCAGCCGATAATTTTCGCGATCCGCTTCGGATAAATTGTCGAGCCGTTCAAGATCCAGCGGCCCGAACGCCCGGACGAACAGGCGGTAACCGTTCTCGTCGGTTGCCAGCTCCTTCGGGTAGACCAGCTTTTCCAGCGCTTTGAAGAAATCGATCTGCCCGTCCCGCGTCAACGGCCCCGTGATCCGGGTCGTCTCCTCGCTGATCCGTAGCGGCGGGGCGTAAACGCAAATCCGGTAACCGACGCCCAGCACAACAAGGAGAAAAACGACTGCCAGCGAACAGCCGAGGCAACAACAGTTCGACCGCTTTGGCGGCGCAACCGGCGGGGCGTTGGGCGATAATTCCGGTGTGGTGTTCATAACGAGTTCAGGGCAAGATGATTTCCGTCATCCCCGCGTAGGCGGGGATCCAGAGGTTACGGTTTCCCTCTGGACCCCCGCCTGCGCGGGGGTGACGGATTTTAATTTCCTCTTTCCAAAGGCACTCGCCCCTCCTTTATAACATATCGACGGGGTCGATGTCGATCATCCATTGAATCGATTCCGGCGTCTTGAGCCGGGCCGTCGCCGCCTTCAAAACCTCTCGCAAAAAGCTCGCGTCGTAAACGTGCAAGTGCGTATGAAACCGAAACACCCCCCGCAGCTTCGCGAACGGTGCCGGCGCCGGGCCGAGAAGCCGGTACTTCCCACTTCCCACTCTCGAGTTCCTGCCGCAACCGGTCGGTCAACTCTTTCGCGAAACGGAGCGTCGCTTCTTCGTCCGGGCCGCGAAAAACGATCCGGGCCATTTTCGAATACGGCGGGTAACCGAGCGTCTCTCGGAACGGAAGCTCCTGTTCGACGAACCGGTGGTAATCATGTCCTGCCGCCGCGAGAATCGCCGGGTGGTCCGGATTGAACGTCTGCACGATCACCCGGCCCCCTTTTTCCCCGCGGCCGGTCCGGCCGGCAACCTGCGTGATGAGCAGGAACGTCCGTTCCGAAGCGCGGAAGTCGGGCAAATGCAATGCCGTATCCGCGTTGATCACCCCGACCAGCGTTACGTTCGGGAAGTCGAGCCCTTTCGCGATCATCTGCGTCCCGAGCAGGATTTGCACCTTCCCTTCGCGGAATTGCCGCAGCGCCCGCTCGTGCGAGCCGTGTCCCTGCATCGTGTCGGTGTCCATTCTCAAGACCGCCGCCTCGGGAAACCGAGCCTTGATCTCCTGCTCCAGCTTTTGCGTGCCGAAACCGCTGTACCGAATGCCGAGGAAGCCGCAGGACGGGCACTTCGCCGGGGCCGGAATCTGGTAATCGCAATAATGACACAGCGCGATCTCCTCCGTCCGGTGGTGCGTGAGGGCGACGTCGCATTCGGGGCATTGGACCGTTTTGCCGCATGCAGGGCATTGAATCTGCGTCGAAAAACCCCGCCGGTTCAAGAGCAGGATCACCTGCCCGCCGTCTTTGAGGGCGGCGGCGATCGCCCCATGCAGCTGCTGGTGTATCGAGCCGCGCGTCGTCCGCGAACGAACCGCTTCGCGGAGGTCGACGATCTTGACCGACGGCAGCGCGAGCCCGCGCACCCGCGAGGGCATCGACAGCAGCCGGAATTCGCCGCTCTTCGCCGCGTGCCAGCTTTCGAGCGACGGCGTCGCCGAGCCGAGGATCAGCGGCACCGATTCCCGCTCGGCCCGTTTGCGGGCGACGTCCCGGGCATGGTATCGCGGGGCGGAATCCTGCTTGAACGAATTTTCGTGCTCTTCGTCGATCACGATCAGCCCGAGGTTCGGCACCGGCGCGAAGACCGCGCTGCGGGCGCCGACGACGACCTGCACTTCCCCGCGCACGATCCGGTTCCATTGTCGGCTCCGCTCGGCGTCGGTCAAATGACTGTGCAGCACGGCGACATGCTCGAAGCGGCCTTTGAACCGGCCGACCGTTTGCGGCGTCAGGCTGATTTCCGGGACGAGCACGATCGCCTGTCGACCGCAACGGACGACGTACTCGATCGCCCGGATGTAAACCTCCGTTTTGCCGCTCCCCGTTACGCCGTGCAGCAAAAAGGTTTCGTGCTCCATTTTCCGGAGCGATTCGAGCAGCACATCGAGCGTCCGCTGCTGTTCCGGATTCAATTCGTGCCCGCGCGTATCGGCCGGGTTGGCCGGTGCCGCCTGTTCCAGCTTCGGGGCGGTCTCGCGGCGGATCGTTTTCATTCGGATCAGCCCGAGACGTTTGAGGGCCTGGATCGGGACCTGGGAGCATTTCGCGGCCCGGGACAATTCGGTTGGCGACAGCGGTTCGGGACTTTTCCGCAGCACTTCGAGCACGTACAGTTGCTTCGGGGAAATGAGCGGAGCTTTGCGTTTTCCGGGAGCGGCGGCGAGCTTTTTCAGTTGTTCGATTTTCTTTTCGGCATCCTCGGCGACATAGTAAACCGAGGTCAGCCGCGTTGCCGCCTGGCCGCGGACCCCGGCGGGGAGCATCGCTTCGAGCACGGTCCCGAGCGGGCAGAGGTAGTACTCGGCGATCCAATCGGCAAGGCGAAGCATCTTGTCCGAGAGCAGCCGCTCGGAATCGACGAGGCTTTGAATCGTCTTGAGCCGCTTACGCTGCGGAGCGTCGAGGGTTTTGACGGCGACGCCGACACAATATCCGAGGGTCGAGCGGTTGGCCTTTCCGAGCGGCACCATGATCCGCATGCCGGGGAAGAGCGCCCCTTCCAGCTCGTCCGGGATCAGGTAATCGAACGTCCCATCCAGCCCGCTGGGAAAGACGACCTGCGCAAGCGCGAGCGGCTCGGACTCCACCCAATCCTGGAACAGGTTGCCCGCCTCGTTTGGCTCATCGTCAAAAAGGGAACGTTGCGACATGGGAAAATGACGGTCTCGTTAACGCGGATAGGCGCGGAGTACCGGCTAAATGGGAAAACGACTCGATTACGTCAGTTTGCAGCATCGCCGCCGGTCTGTCAATGAGTGACAGCCCGGGTCGCCTTGGGAACCCCGCCTTTTTTCGGTATACTGAGCGGACTTGGAGGAAGTATAGAGTGTAAAACTCTCCCCCATTCTACACGTCCCACTTCCCACTTCCCACTTCCCACTTCCCACTTCCCACTTCCCCTCATGCAACCGTCCGAACTGGAAATTCTGTACGAAGACAACCACCTGCTGGTCGTCTGCAAGCCGGTCGGGATCGCGACGATGGGGCTGCCCGAGGGGGAAGAAACGCTCCTGACCGTCGCGAAAGAGTACATCAAGAGAAAATACAACAAACCGGGCAACGTCTACCTCGGCGTTGTCAGTCGGCTCGACGTGCCGGTTTCCGGCGTCGTGCTCTTCGCCCGGACCTCGAAGGGGGCGGAGCGGATCAACCGGCAATTCCGGGACCGTTCGGTCGAAAAAACGTATTGGGCGATCGTCGAAGGGGCGATCTGTCCGCAGGAAGCCGAATGCGTCGACCGGATTTGCGAAGACAAGCGGCATCACCGGGTTTGGATCGCCGGCGCCTTGGGCAATGTCGAAAACGCCGAGGGGAAAGAGGCACGCCTGTCATACAAACTGCTCCGTCGGGCTGGGCCGCATTCGCTCATCGAAGTCCAGCTCGGGACCGGTCGCAAACACCAGATTCGGATTCAGTTGGGGAGCCGGGGCTTCCCGGTGCTCGGCGACCGCAAGTACGGCTCGGGAGTCGTTCTCCCGAGCGGCATCACCTTGCATGCCCGGGAGTTAGCGTTCGAACATCCGACGACGGGAGAGGCGATCAGCCTGACCGCCCCGCTCCCGAAATTTTGGAAGAAGTATTTGCCGGACCAGTTTTGACCGGCGTCTGCGCCGCTCGGCTAAACTACTTCGGCACGATCGTGCACATGATCCGTTTGCCCTGCTGTTTCGGCGGGGATTCCGGCTTGCCGACGGTGTCGAGCTCCTTGATGATATTCTCGATCACCCGCTCCCCCTCCTCGATGTGGGCAAGCTCCCGACCACGAAACATGACGGAGATCAGCACTTTGTCCTTGTGCCCCAGAAATTCCTTGGCCTTGTTGACTTTCACGAGCAAATCATGGTCGCCGGTTTTCGGACGGACGCGCAACTCCTTCAGTTTCGACTGGTGGGTTTGCTGCTTGCCGACCTTCTTTTTCATTTGGTATTTGTACTTGCCGAAATCCATGATTCGGCAAACCGGCGGTTTGGCGTCCCCGGCGACCTCGACCAGGTCCAAGCCGGCGCTTCGG
>JAVBQI010000228.1:0-16601 GCA_031549145.1 Thermoguttaceae bacterium
TCCCCGCGCAGGCGGGGATCCAGAGATTACGGTTTCCCTCTGGACCCCCGCCTGCGCGGGGGTGACGAAAGTCATTTTACCAACTCTGTGGCAGTCCGTACTTCGACGCGACTTCGGACCTGGTACAAGGCCCGCAAGTTATGCTTCGCTTCACATGCGGCTCTTTTTTGTAAGCCGCCGCTCGGGCCTACGTCGAAGCCGTTTCCGTCCAATCGCGGCGTTCGCGGGAGCTTGGGATTTTCATCAGATGCCGGTATTTGACGATCGTCCGGCGGGCGACCTTGAAACCGGCCTGGTCCAGCAGTTTGACCAACTCCTCGTCGCTGTACGGCTTCGCCTTATCTTCCCGGTCGACCAGCTCCTGAAGCTTCAGCCGGACGGCGTCTTGGGCGACGTCTTCGTCCCCGTCGGTCGCCTGGACCGCGGTCGCGAAAAACCGCTTGAGCGGAAAAAGACCTTGCGGGGTCTGCATCCATTTTTCGTTGCACGCCCGCGAAACGGTCGTTACATGAACGCCGACCTTGTCGGCAATTTGCTGCATCTTGAGCGGCCGGATCGCGTTCGGTCCCCGTTCCAGAAAATCGACCTGGTGTTCGATCAGCGCGAGAGCGACCTTTGTCAACGTCGATTGCCGTTGCTTGATCGAATCGATCAACCATTGGGCCGAGCCGACCTTTTGCTTGATGTAATCCCGCGTCCCCTTGTCAGTCCCCTGCCGCTTCAATAGCTCTTGGTAATAGTTGCTGATTCGCAGCTTCGGAACGTTTCCTTCTTCGAGCCGGATCACGAAATTTCCTTTTTCGTCCTTATCGACGATGATGTCCGGGATCACCGGCGGGGCGGCCTGTTCGCTGAAGCCCGAGCCGGGTCGGGGGTTGAGCTTACGGAGTTCGAGCAACGCGTCTTGAATCATTGGGATCGAATAGCCGGTCTTTTTCGCGATCAGCGGGAGCCGGTTCCGCTCCAAATCCTCCAGGTGATTCGTGATCAGGACTTTGAGAATCTCGTAATAGGGCATCTCCGGGAAAAGCTGCAAGAGCAGACATTCCTTGACCCCGCTCGCCCCGACCCCGGTCGGATCGAGTCCGCGAATGATCCGGATCGCCTCTTTCGCCAACTCCTTTTCCTTGGCACTCGCCTTTGGCCCGAGGAGATCGTCCAGGGAATCGGTCAGAAAACCGCTCGGATTGAGATTGTAGACCAGCCGCTCGATCATGTTGCGCAGCTCCGGTTCCAAATCGAACCAGCCGAGCTGCTCGATCAGGTATTCCTGCAGCGTTTGCGAAGGGGAAGCGATGTTCGCGATCGCGTCGTTGCGGCGGTCGTTCTCATCTTCCAGCCAGTTTTGCGAGCGTGCCGGGCTTTCGTCGATCGTGTCGGAATAGGTTGCCGCGTACTCGTCGGCGACGCGGAAATCGTCCTGCGAATTCGGGCTTTCCCCGACGGCGATCTCCCGCTCGTGCTCGAAACGGAGGATGCCCGTGTCTTCCGGATCGTCCGGCCTCGCCTCTTCCGGCGATGCGGCCGATTCCGGGGTTTCGGGCGTTTCTTCGTCCAGCTCCAACAGCGGGTTCTTCTCGATTTCGGCTTCGATCCGCTCTTCCAGTTCCATAAGCGGAAGCTGGAGGATTTCCATAGCCTGGATCATTCTCTGTGTGAGAACCTGCTTCTGCTCTTGTCGAAGTTCCTGACCGAACGAAAAACGCATGATTTTGGAATGGAAAAAACTTACTGTACGTAATTTAGGAGATGCTCCTTGCGAGCCTATTGTAACCATTTCGAGGCAAAATTCCTATCCTTGAAAATGCCAAAAAATGACTTTTGCAATCCTTTTATTTCCGACAAGAGTCGCTGTAATTTATGCAATTTTTTTATTTTATAAAAACACCTTGAACCATGTATTTAAACTATTATCCCAAATTTTGGGTTGAATGCCGGCCCGCTTCCAGAATAACCAGTACAAACCGTACTTTTTTTCAATTTGCGTTTAAAAAAAGTGGAGCCAAACGACACGGCAGACCGATTTTATCGATTGTATGGATAAGTCGTTTTAAACCGATTTTTCTCATTACTACCTATGTTTCGATTATTACGTATCCCCCCAGCCCCCAAGGATTCAGGTTTCAAAAGAAGGAGAACATTCGTGAGTTCCAAACGAGAAAAATTCAGCACAATTTTCAAAAGACAGCCGATCACCGGGCTGCTCGCCGTCGCATTGACGGTCGCCTTCGGAAACGCCCTTCCCCAAGCGATGGGTCAGTGGGGCGGAGCCGACACGACAATCAACGCCTCGACGACGCTCAACGGTACGGCCCAATCCCAAACGGCCGGTTCCTTGACCGTCAACAATTCGCTCACCATTTCGGGCGGAGCGACCGTTACGACGAGCAAATACACGCTCATCCAGAACGGCGGGAACATCGGGGTTTCCGGCGGATCGATCCTGACCGTCGGTTCCTCGACGGATGCCGGGGCGGTTCCGACCGGAAGCGGGACATTGAACATCGCCAACGGCGGATTGCTGAAAATGATCGCCGCCGGGGGAACGACCGATTCCGCCAAACTGTACCTCAACGGCAACACGAGTTTCCAAGGCGCCTCCGCGACCGGGGAAAGCGTCAACCTGGGAGCCAATGCCGTCGTCAACGGCAGCGGCGCGACCGGGAAGACCTTGGGAACCGGGACGGGAAGCAGCACGATGACCGATACGGTCATTTCGATGGGAGACGGCTCCGCGATCATCTCCGGCAGCGGCGGAATGTCGATCAACGGATCTTCAATCACCCAAAGCGGCTATTCCGGGGGACAATACCTCGCGACGAGCGGTGCGATGGGCGTCGGCTCCTCGACCATCAAGTTCGGCGTCGGTTCGACCATTGAAGCCGGAACGACCATGCAGATCAACGGGGCGACGACCTCGGTCACCCAGGGAGACGACTCCCTGCTCGTCTCGAACCAAGGGCTGACGATCAACGGCGGGGCCAAGATCAACCAAGGCGACCGGGGGCAAATCCGCAGCCGCAACAATTCCGTGACGATCAGCGGAACGGGCACGGAAGTCCATCAAGGGGACAATTCCAGCATTTACGGAGCGACCGGGGTTACGATTTCCCAAGGCGCCGAAGTTTACCAGGGGGACGATTCGACGGTCGCGACAGCGGCCGGTCAAACGATCACGATCAACGGCGCGTCGTTGACCCAAGGGGACAACAGCTCGCTCGACGGCACCCTGAGCATCAGCAATGCGACGATCACGCAAGGCAGCAACAGCATCCTCCGGACGGACGGGGATTTGATCATCGATAAAAGCTCGATTTTCCAGGATGCCAACGGCATGATCGCCGCCGGAACGGGGAAAAACGTCGTCATTCAAGGGGATGATACCCGGCATTCGTATGTCGATTTGGGTCGGATCGGAAAGCTTTATACCAATGATAGCCTGACGATCGACAACTCGATCTTGGCCATGGAAGCGGGGAGCCAAATCCTGAGCTCCGACGCGACGCGAACCGATCCTCTTCAGATTCTGGTCCGCAACAAAGGTGCGGTCAACACGTTCGGGCTGGTCAAATTCGACAACAAGATCATCACGCTCGAAAGCGGCGGCGGTCTGGTCGGCAACGGAACGATTCATTTGACGGACGGAACGGAACTTAACGGGATCGGCAACATTTACACGACCGACGGGCTGTTCGTAACCGGGGGCGCCTTCCTCAATCCGGGCGCCAACGCCGGGGACATCGCGACCCTCGACATCACCGGTTCGCTCACGTTCGATCGGAGCGGAGCGTTCGTCGTCGATACGGATGCGGCCGGGAACAGCGACCGATTGAACGTGAAAAACCTTTCGGCGACGGAGCGCAGCAACGTCGCCCTCGGAGACGCGACCTTGGACGTCGCCTTGCTCCGGGCCAATTACAACGGCACGGGAATCGAATACACCCTGATCCAAAGCGAAGGGGACATTTCCGGAGAATTCGGGGCGGTCGATTTTTACGACAAGCTCACCGGCCAAAGCGTCAAGTTTCTCGACGCGGTTCAGGAAGTCAACGCGGTCGGAACCGGCTCGGAATACGTTCTTCGGATCGAACGCAACCATTACTTCCAGGGGCAGGGTTGGACGTTCAACCAGTCCCAGGCCGGTCGCATGTTGGACGATACGCGTACCGACGGCCTCTGGTGGGACGCCCTCACCCGTCTGAGCAATCTCGACCCCGCGACTCTTGCCTGTGCCCTTCAATCGATGTCCGGCGAGGTCAAGGCCAGCAGTATGACCATGTACATGGCGACGCCTTGGCGTTCGGCGTTGGATCAAATCGGTTGGACGACCGACAACAAGATCTTTTTCGGTCCGCAAAACCGTTACTGCCCTAATTTTCATCCGCGAAACAATTTCTGGATCAGCCCGTACCACAATGATACGGACTACCGGGGAGACGACAACGCGTTGGGCTACAACGTTTCGAGCACCGGGTTCCTCAGCGGGATCAACCGCAAGATCGATCCCACGACGTCCCTTGGGATCGTCTTCGGGTACGGTCGGCCGGAGTTGACCCAGCATGGTAATGATGTCAAGGCGGACGATTTCCTGCTCGGGCTCCAGGGCGGCATGCGGCTGACGACGAAAATCGAAATGAAAGCGTTCGTCGGCGTCGGCTTCCAGAGTTACGACTCGCGACGTTATGTTTTCGACGGAGCGGACACGTATCGGGCCGAAAGCGATTACGACGGCAACACGCTCTTCGCGAGCATCGAACTGGCGCGACCGTTTTACCTCGGCAATTGCACGACGATCAAACCGCTCGTCGCGTTCGATTCGGAAAACGTCTGGCAGGATTCCGCGGTCGAAAACGGAGCCGGCATTTACAGTCTCGAATACGCCAAACGGCGGAACGACCGAACTTACGTCCGAACCGGTATCACCGGGGAGCTGGGCGCGAAGAACCTGACCGTCAGCGGCAAGGTCTTTTACTCCCACCAGATGGGGGGGAGTCCTTACTCGGATTCCGAAGCGCGATTTGCCGGCAGCGGGGCGGAATTCGTCCGATTTCACGGCATCGATTTGGAACGGGATTTCCTGACGCTCGGTATCGGCGGGAACATTTATCTCAACTCGAACCGAACGAGCATGATTTCGGGCAATTACGATGCGGTCATGTCCGCGAAATCGACGGCCCAAACCGTGTTCTTGACGTTCACCCAGTTGTTCTAAGACAGCGATCGGTTTGAGCCGGGCCCCGTAAGGTCCTGCAAACCCAATAAAACAGAGCGGGAAGCGTAAGCGAGCGACTGGAGCGTTTCAAACATTGGCGTACCGTTGATAATGCTTTGTGAAAAGCGACCAACGGGAGCGTTGAAGCAGTACACGAATTTTTGAAATAATCTAAAATGCTCGCAAGTGCTTCCCGCTCTGTTTTGTTGTCGGCCTTCCGATTTTTTCGATTGAGAACAGCAGCCGAAAGCGTCAGCGCCCGGTTTTCCAATACGGAACGAGAGACCAACCCCGCGCTGACGCTTGGGGCTGCTGTTTCGGAAACTTCGTCTTTGACTTTCAAACGCCGTCCGCAACGGCTCCCGCGAGAACGACCTGGGCGGGGCGGACGACCCGATCGTGCAGGGCGAAGCCGGTTTGGGTTTCCTCGATCACCGTGTTCGGCGGAAATTCCGCGTTCGGCAATTGGGCGATCGAAGCATGCCGATGCGGGTCGAACTGCTGGTGCAAAGCCTCGATTTTCTCGCAATGATGCTTTTTCAAAACGTCGACGAACTGTTCGTAGACGAGCTGGACCCCCTCGGCGAGCGATTCCGTGTTGTGCGTTTTGCGGACGGCTTCGAGCGCCCGACCGAGATTGTCCCAAACAGGGAGCAGATTCCGGATCAAATCAAGCGAGGCGTACTTGCGTTCGTTGGCGATCTCACGGTTGGTCCGGGCTCGGAAATTCTCCAATTCGGCCCTCGCCCGGAGCATGCGGTCTTTCGCTTCGTCCAAATCCTTGCGGAGTGCCGCGATTTCCGGGATCGCGTCCGCCTCGTCGCCGTCCGGCGGCGGAACGGTCGCGTTGTCAAAGTCCGGGTCGCTGTTCAAATCGATATGTCGTTCTTCAGGCATGGTTATCAGATAGGAAAATTTTGTCGATTAAAAAACGCAACAAAAACAAATACTAGCCCCAAGCGTCAGCGCGGGGGGATTGAACCCATTTTAAACGCAATATACTCAAGCCGGTTTAAAATTCCCGTCTTCCGTGCGGTAGCGGCCCAACAAGGCCGCGGTTTGACAGGGGCGAAGCCTACCGCCCGGTATATCACCCCGCGCTGACGCTTGGGGCTTGTACAAACGAAAACGTGAAATACTCTAGGCTTTCAAATCCGTAAAAAATTCGCTGACGTAATCGGCCAGTTTGCCAAAAAACGATTTGCGCTCCGGCATCACATGTTCGTGTTCGACATCGGCCAATTTGCGAAGCAGCTCCTCGTGTTCCGGCTTCAACTTTCTCGGCACTTCGATATAAACCTGGATCATCAGATCCCCCGCGATGCTGCGGCGGGGAACCGGCATCCCGCGTCCCCGAAGCGTGATAATGTCGTTGTTCTGCGTCCCGGCGGGAATCTTGATCTTTTCCGGACCGTCCAGCGTCGGAACCTCGATTTCCGCTCCCAAGGCCGCCTGGGCATAACCGATCGGAACCCGGCAAATGAGGTTCTGCCCATCACGATGAAACAGCGGATGCGGCTTGACGGTAATAAAAACGTAACAATCTCCGGGCGGCCCCCCTTCGGGGCTTTTTTCCCCTTCCCCTTGCAACCGCAAGCGGGTCCCGCTGTCGACTCCGGCCGGAATCTTGATGTCCCGGGTTACCGTTTGCGGCACGACCCCGGCCCCGCTGCATTCGCGGCACGGATCGGTAATCACGACCCCCGCCCCGCGGCAATGTGGGCAGGTCGATTGGATCGAAAAGAAGCCGGTCGATTGCGTGATCCGACCTGCTCCGCCGCAATACTTGCATTCTTGCGGGGCGACCCCCGGTTTGGAGCCGGTCCCTTTGCAATTCTTGCAGGTCTCATGCCGACGAAAGGTGATCGGTTTGCTCACCCCCCGGGCCGCCTCATGCAAATCGAGGGAAAGATCGCAGCGAATATCGGCTCCCGCCTGAACGCCGCGCGAACGGCTCCGACCACCGCCGAAAAGCTGGCCGAAAAGCGAATCGCCGAACATGTCCCCGAACGCACTGAAAATGTCCCCGACGTCGCGAAACTGCGGCCCGCCCCCCCCCGATTCCAAACCGGCATGTCCGTACTGGTCGTAAACGGAACGCTTTTGGTCGTTGCTGAGCACTTCGAACGCCTCCGCGCAGAGCTTGAACTGCTCGACCGCTTCCTTGTCCCCCGGATTCCGGTCCGGGTGATATTGCATCGCGAGTTTGCGGTAAGTCGAAGAGATTTCGTCTTTCGATGCGGTCCGACTCACCCCCAATATTTCGTAATAATCCGTTTTCGCCATATTTGGACGGTTATATTGATCTGTCTTTTTTTGTCAATTCAATCCTCGGCCTGTAAGGCCGGCTTTCCGATGCCGCTTTCAAAACAGGGAAAGCAATCCCGAGTCGCGGTATTTCTCCGGATCGGCCCCGAGATGCCGGAACCCTTTTTCCGTCAACCGCCGCCCTCGGGGCGTGCGAATCACCAATTCGCTCCGGAGCAGGAACGGCTCGACCTCGTCGATCAACGTGTCCGGGGCGAGGTTCATGGTATGGGCGACCGATTCGACGCCGACCGGGCCGCCTTGAAAAACCCGCAGGATCGTCTCAAGATATTTGCGGTCTTGCGGATCGAGCCCCAACACGTCAATCCCCTGCATCCCGAGGGCGTCCCGGGCGATCGAGAGCGAAATCGTTCCGTCCGCTTTCGCGTCGGTGTAATCGCGAACCCAACGCAGCCGGTTGTTCGCGAGACGGGGGGTCCCGCGACTCCGGGCCGCGATCTCAAGGGCCGCCTCCTCGGAAATTTGGACGCTGAGCTTGCCCGCGTTTCGGCGAATGATTTCCGAGAGTTCCTCGACCGTGTAAAAATCGAGATGCTCCCGCATCTGAAAACGGTCGCGCAGCGGCGGGGAAATCAGCCCGGTCCGCGTCGTCGCCCCGATGAGTGTAAACGGCTTCAGCTGAATGTTGAGCGTCCTCGCGTTGACCCCTTCGCCGAGCGTCAGGTCGATGCGAAAATCTTCCATAGCCGGATACAAAAACTCTTCGACCGATTTTTGCATCCGGTGTATTTCGTCGATAAAGAGAACCGACCCTTCCTCGGCGTTGGTCAAATAGGGGACGACGTCTTTCGGAGCCTTGAGCGTCGCCCCGTTGCCGATCTGCATCGAAACGCCGAGTTCCCGGGGAATGCAGGTCGCGAACGTCGTTTTTCCAAGCCCGGGCGGCCCGTCGAAAAGAATATGTCCGAGCGGTTCGCCCCGCTTGCGGGCGGCGTGCACGGCGATTTCGATCCGGGCGTACACCTCCCGCTGTCCGACCATTTCGAACATCCGTTGCGGTCGGAGCAGTTTGTCTTCCTCGGAGAGCAATTCCGGCTTGAGGGCGGGAAAATCCTCGGGCGAGGCAAGCGGCTCGGCATCGTCCGCCGGTTTCAGGATCGTTTCTCGGGCCATATACTCAAGCCTGTTTAAAATTCCCGTCTTCAGTATGGCAGCGGCCCAACGAGGCCGCGGTTTGACAGTGGGCGAAGCCTACCGCCCATACCGGCTACGGTATAACGCTCGTTAAAGTGTGCGAATTTGATCACAAAAGAGGTATTTTATCACACCAAGCCCGATCCGTGAAGCACGGCGTCCCCCGGGATCACAAGAATAGTGCGGGACGGATAATACGACAGGGTCACAGATAAATCGCCCCTGATTTTGGAATGAAGTCGTCACCCCCGCGCAGGCGGGGGTCCAGAGGGAAACCGTAATCTCTGGATCCCCGCCTGTGCGGGGATGACGGAAAGTCAGTTCATTTTTATTCTGGAACTTAATAAGTCGAGTGTAGTGTGTCGGGAAAAGCCCGAATCAGAAACTCTACACTCTACACTTTGTTTCAATGCAACGCCATTCCTCCGCTCACATCGACCGAGGCCCCGGTCATATAATCGGCCCGCTCGCTACACAAAAAGACGGCGACTTGGGCGATCTCCTCCGGTTGGGCGATCCGGCCGAGCAACGAGCGCTTGTTGTATTTTTCCGGATCGGTGTCGATCTGCTTGGCGATAATGTCGGTGTACATCAAACCGGGCAAAACCGCGTTGACGTTGATCCCGAACTTGCCGACCTCGATCGCAAGCGACCGGGTAAAACCGCACATTCCAGCCTTTGTCATATCGTAAGCGGTCTTACCGTTGGTCGAGCCCCGGACGGCCGCCTGGGAGGAAATGTTGACGATTTTCCCCTTCGCGCCACGTTCTTTGAGCCGCTTGACCGTTTCGCGGCAGATCAAGAACAGCCCTTGGAGGTTGACGGCAATGCATTTCTGAAACTCGGCGAGCGACAGGTCGATACACTCCGGGTTGGCACAATAGGCGGCGTTGTTGACGGCGGCGTCGATCGGGCCGAGCCGGGATTCGATCTCTTCGAACATTTTCAACACGTCCTCTTCCCGGGACACGTCGGCGTAGACGGCCCATGCCTCGACCCCGTACCGCTCCTTCAATTCGAGGGCGAGCGATTGGGCCAGCTCCGGCTGCACGAGGTAATTGATCGCGACGCGAGCCCCTTCCCCGGCGAGCAGGGTTGAGATCGCCTTGCCCAAACCGGTCGAACCGCCGGTGACCAGAACGACTTTGTCTTTCAGATGCAGGTCCATGATTTTACTGTGATAGTGTTTTACACAACGAGCCGCGTACTGCGTACGCGGAGTGAGCGGGCGATCTCTTCCCCCCGCGTACACAGTACGCGGCTCGTCATCGCTACGCAAACGGTTTTTCCAAAAACCGAATATACTCCAAAAACTGGTGTCGGTTCAAGTTGCCGAACGATTCCAACATCCCGGGACTGAATTGCTGCTTGCGAAGCGGAATCTTGCTCCGCAACAGCGATTGGATCGAGGCGATGTTCTCGACCAGGCCGTAATAATGCTCTTCGTTTCCGGAAACCATGATGTTCAAAAAGCCGGGAATGTCTTTCTCCGAACCGGTCAACCCGAGCGGTTTTTTGCGGTGGTACCCTTGATACAAATACCGCAGCACCCCGTCGGCTTGGCTGTACAGGTTGAAAATGTCGTTCCGGACCTTGAGAACCGCTTCGGGAATCGCCGGATCGTCGGCGTCGATCGCCGCGCCCATGAAAATCGCGTGATGCAGCGGCGATTCCAATTGCGACAAAACGCGGACGGCGATCCGCCCTCCCAGGGAATGACCGATCAACACCGTTTTGGAAAGATCGACCGATTCCAGCCGCTTGAGAAGCGTGGCCGGGGCCGCATGATCGGCTTCGTTGCGGGCCGTTTCCCACATCGCGTTCGCCTCCCAACGAAAATGTTCGGCTTCGGCATTTGGATACAGCCGCCGCATGATCGCGAGGTGCTCCGAATAATCCGCCGTTTTGGAAAACCAACCGCCGATCAGGATCAGCTGTCGGACTTCTTCGAACGGGATTTTCCGAAAAGTGGCCTCGTAGGCTTCCGCTCGTTCCCAAGAGCGGAATTTGGTCAATTCGCCGGTGATTCTTTGAACGACCCAGGCGAGCACGAACGCGTCGTCGGCGAAGCCGAACGGGATGAGAGCGTCCGGAATCAAATCGATCGGACTGATAAAGTAAAGCAGCCCGAACGCGATCAGCGAGAGCGTCGAAACCGGCAAATCGCGATATTTCCCGCTGAGATAACTCCCGAGCAACCGGGTGAGCGTCCCGAGCGAGGTTTGCAGCCCGCCGCCGATGCGGGACGAATTTTTGGCCAAATAGGAGCCGACCTGTCCGAGCAGGTCGCGCAATTTCGACTCCGAGCGAACGACCTCGTTGACCGCGGCGTCTTTTTGGGCGATTTGCTTTTGAATTTCCTCGTCCGAGGCGGAAAAAGCGGGCATGGGTGATACTCCAGCCCGGCGCGGGCGGGTCGTTTTCGACAAATCACACTCTGTCGAACTGCGGGCACAAAAAAACCTCGTTTGGCGAACCAAGCGAGGTCTGAGTGGGGTAGGTTTTCTTTCTCGCGAGGCGAGAAAGAACCTGCAGGCGAGGACGACGGGACTCGAACCCGCAACCACCGGATCGACAGTCCGGAGGTCAAAATCCCGCCTCTCACAACCTCAAAGCTTGGACGGCCCAAACATCAACACGACTCACAATCGCCTCTCCTGAGCGATCTGGACGCTGTTACATTTATCGAGGCACCGGACGACCCCGAATCTGACACGCAAAACACGGCAATACAACCCTCGCACCGCAAACCGGGCACTTTGCGTAATCTCGGCAACTTGGATCGGGATACGCCAAATCTTCCAGAAACCAATCCGGATCGAACCGAAGCCGGTTCGCGATCGATGCGATCGCACCACGACTCACTCCCGAACGACGGGAAATTTCCCGTAAACTATAACGCTTCTCCCGGAGAAAATCAACCACAACACGACGGCGGGTTTTCGAAATCACACTTCCCTCCTTGTACAGCGGACAATCGGCGACGTCGGACGACGTTCGCCGTCACCGATCCGCTCCCGACTCTCCGCCACAAGCTGGGGTGGGGCTTGTTCTGTCGAGTGGTCGCGGATCGAGTGACGCACAGCGAATACGCTCATAATACGCACCGGAACGAAAATTGCAACCCGAATCCGACGCACGTCGCTCCCCAAAACCGCTCGGCGGCTGTCGGCCACAAAGCGTGACGAAACCAAAACCTCCGACACCACAAAACCACGCCCGGCGTGTGCCGGGCTCATTTGGAGTACCGTTCGGGCCGGGCGGAAAAATCGGGGACCAGCGCTCCGCATCCGCTACGACTTCGCGTCCCCGATTTTTCGTCCCCTGTTCCGGGAAGGTCAACCCGCGTCGCGACAGGCTCTGGGTTTACGTGTCACACTGAAGTGGAATGGGGCCTGTTTCTCGGCCGGTCTTTTGTCGCAATGGCCGAGTACGGCCATCGCGACAAAATCCCTTACGGCCGAGGGCCCCATGCTCGATTTCTGTCCCCCGCCCGCCCCGCGTCGTCGGGCTCCCGGTCTTTTGCTCCCGGCCTCCCGGCCGGGACCAAAATCCCTACGCCCGGTCGTCGCGTCCCTTCACGCTTGAGAGGTCGCGACGTGTGCAATCGAAGCGCCCCGCTGTCGGGCCGCTGCGTGCTTCCAGCCCATGAGCAATTCCGGCCCGGCTGAGCCAGGATTCCGCAGGCGATGCCCCCCCGGGTTCCGGCCCAACATCGCCTGCGGTTTTGGGGAGCCCGTGCGTGTGCGAGGGGCAGCCGTTCGGCCCGGTCGGGGCTCGGGGGTTCCGACCGCTGGGCCCGGCTCGGCGCGGCCGAATACGGCCGCTTGTAGCCGGGCCGGCGCGGCCGGAACCCCACTCCGCCCCGCCGGTTCGGCTTTTCCCGCGGGGCCGTCGGCTACCGAACCGGTCCGGCGAGCCTCGCCGGTTCGAAATGAGGAGCGCTAACCCTGCGTTCGCCGCCGCCGCGATTTTCAAGGCCCCGCCATTTTCACCATTTCCGGCAAACGCGGCCGGCGATCGCGAATCATGGTCGCGCAGGGACTGTAAAAATTACCGTCGTTTTTTGCAGGCCTTTTCGAACTTCGTTCGATCGGCGAGGAGCGGCTCGACGATTTCGACGTAGGCTTCGGCGAGCGTGTACGTCGAGTCCTGGGCTTTCCGGAACTTGTACAGCCGCAACATCGGGCCGACGAGTTCGACCGGCACGGCGATCTTTTTGACCCAGTACCCGTTGAGCGTCATTTGCAGCTTGGCTTCCTCGTAATCGACCCAATCCTCGAGCGGAGCCCCGGTCCGGGGCGGAACCGGCGGGGTGTACTGGGGGACGAATACCTCTTGGTGCATCTCCGACACCTGCGTGTCAGTGAGGGCCTTGCGAGGGCGGCCCGGGCCGCCCTTCCAGCCTTTTTGGAATCGGCCTTTGTTGCTCATGTCTCACCTCGGTCGTTTCGGCGGTTTCGGCGGTCGCGGGGGTTTTGGAGCACGCGGCCCCGGAACCGTGAGACGGCTCGTTGGCCGACCGACACAACAAAAAAAAACCAGCGTTCCGGTGATGAGGGCGGCGAGGGCTTGCATGGTTACTTACCGTGTAAGGCGTTGTGAAACTTCGAGGGATCGTTCTCTTTGGCGGCGTCGAGAATCTCGCACATCCATTGGCCGACACAGGTTTTGACCTTGTGCCCGCCGATTTGAACCTGCGAATCGAGCCTGCATTGCCGGGCGGAGCGGCAGGGAATCCACTCGATGCCGTTGGCGGCGAAGGCGTCTTGAACGTATTTCGCCTGATGAATCCAGCGGAAGCGTAGCTTACCATCTTTTTGAAGCTGCTCGGCCTCTTTTCGAACGTCAATCAGGCTTTCGCGGTCGAAGCCGGGGATTTCGAGCACTCGGGCGACGGTGATGCGGTCGACCAGATCGGGAGAGAGGTCCCGCTCGGCGAGAACCTTGCGGGTGTTTTCGCGGAGCTCGGCGTTCTTCGGTTCGTGAAGATCGACCCGGGAAAGGAAGCTCTTGAGGGGAATGAGTTTCTCTTCTTCCTCAGGTTTTTTTACAAAAACCTTTTCTTTCTTTACTGTCTTATCCTTTAAAAGATATTGAGCCCGGGCACTCACGCGGGGGGTAGGATTCCTCACCTCGGCGGTAGGAAGGCTAACCTCCGCGTGAGGAATCCTAACCTCGGCGGTAGGAATTCTCGCCCCGGGGTGAGGATTCCTCACTTCGGCGAGAGCATAAACCCCGCGATATTTCTGCATGATGAACCCGTGCGACATCAGGGCGGAAAGAGACCGGTGCACGTGCATTTCGGAAATCGTGAGGATACGTCGAATTTGAATCGGCGTGTCGTATCCCTCCTCGATGAGGAGGTAAATCAGTTTGGCCGTCGAGGTGAGATCGGAAGCGAGGAGAGCGAGATTCATTGCTCACCTCCTTTCTCGGAGCCGGGCAAGACAAGGTCCTGAACATACCTCTCGAAGTTCTCCCGGACGTAATGGTTCAGCGTCGTTCGGATGTTGGAGTGATCCCCGAGCATTTGGAGCGTCGCGGGATCGACGCCGGAACGGAGAGCGTGTTGGAGAGCGTAACGCTTGAGATCATGCAGCGTGAGTTCCGGGTTGAGGCCGGCGACGCGGTTGATCGAATGCCAGACGGAGTAGAACTTTTTATCACCGTGCGCCCACGGGAACAGTTTTGCGGAATCGGCGGAACGTATCGCTTGGAGCAGTCGTAAGACTTCGGGATGCAGCGGCTTGCGACGTTCGGAGCGAGCCTTGTCGATGTGGGGGGGAACGACGAGGAACTTTTGCCCTGGCTCGATGTCGGCCCAGGTGAGATTGAAGACGGCTTTGCGACGGAGAGCGGTTGAGGAAACGAACTGGATCACGCATTTCCAGAAGATCGGACGCAAATCGGCGTCCAGGTATCGTGGGAGGTCGTGAGCTTCGGGACAAGATGAAACGGCGTGAAAGAGGGCATGAACGGGATCGTCTCGGACTTCTTTCGGGAGTTTGCGGAGTTTTTGTGGGGGACGAATCCAGGGGGATTGTTGGAGAAAACCGAAGGCGTCACGATTTCGGGGAGCGGCGGGCCCGATTTTGGAGAAGATGGCGTTGAGGTGCCGACAATGCTTCTGAATTGTGGCGTTGGAGGATCCGGCCCGGATCATTTCGTTGAGGAACCGGACGTGATTTGCGGGGACGAGCTCGGTGAGTTTGAGATCGCCGACGACGTCGATGTAGTGTTGGAGGGAGCGGAGATATTCGTAGACGGTTCGGTGGGAGAGAACGCCAATGAGGAACGACGGCGCATAGAAGGTGCGCACGAAGGTCGAGAGGTTGAGCATGATCGTGAGATTGGAACGGGGGGTTAGAGGATTGTTTTGCTGTCGGCACGGTAGCAAAAGATAGTGCGGAAATCAACCCCACGTGCGCAAAAAAAATCCCCGCCTGGAGCGGACCAGGCGGGGAGCAGGCAGCAAAACAATCATAAAGCCGGCTCACGACCGGAATAGAAAGAACCTGCAGGCGAGGACGACGGGACTCGAACCCGCAACCACCGGATCGACAGTCCGGTACTCTAACCAATTGAGCTACGTCCCCGAAAAATCATCTGCCGGGAAAACTTGCCCGAAAAACGATTCTGAAGAATTATAATTGACGTTTTATCAAAAACAAGGCCGGGGGCCGCAAAATTTTTGATCGCCCGAAAACGGGGGGAGTGGACAAAAGGAACTGGGTTCCTATAATGAGCCTTTTCAGCATTTCTTGATACGTCCTACTGGTCTGTTCTCCGATCAAAGAACGCCGATTGATCGGGATGGGGAGATTTGATTGTCGGAAGAACAAAAATCCAAAGAAGAAGCGATCGAACTGATGGGAGTGGTCACGGAAGAAGTCCGTGGCGCCTTTCGCGTTAAGTTGGACAATATGGACCATGTCGTTCTCTGCCGCCTGGCCGGCAAGATGCGTAAGTTCCGGATTCGCGTCGTCCCAGGCGATCGGGTCGCCGTTGAGATGAGTCCGTATGACATGACCCGGGGCCGGATCGTTTTCCGGGAGCGCTGATTTTTCACCTATTGCCCGCGTAGCTCAACTGGCAGAGCGCAGCTTTCGTAAAGCTGAGGTTGAGGGTTCGATTCCCCCCGCGGGCTCTTCTTAAACTCTTTAGCTGAAAGGCTTTAGCCTTATCCGACGTGCAGCAGGAACGCCGTTTAAGTGTATAATACACACGATAAACGCTTTTGCTACTCGAAAAACGCCGACAAAATTCCAACTGCTCGGTGGCGTAGCGATATCTTTTCAGCGTCTGATTCAGAGTTTCTCTGCCCTATTTAATTTCTGTTGGCGGCAGAGGATCTCTTTCTCTCTTATTGTCTCAGCGATGGGTCTAAAACCCTCGCCTTCAGGCGAAACCTTTAGGTTTTACGATCCGTATTGATTGTGTTCCGTCAAAAAGATGGGATTTTCGAACCTCTCCATCCAGCATTGGATTTGGGGGAGCCCGGTGTGAAAAGTTGGTTTTACGAGTGAAAGGACTTCAGTCCGCAGCTCGCAATGAAGTGAACCCACCGGCTTCAGCCGGTGGTCCCAATTCTGCTTTTTTTGTAGATTCCGATGTATCCTTTAGGCGTCGGGCTCGGCTTCTTCGTTGGTGGTGAGGAAGGTGACTTTGTTTTTTGTTGTGGCTTCGAACCGGACTTTTCGTTTGTACGACCTTTGCTTGAATTGTTTGGTTTCATGACTTACGTTGTTTGTTGGATTTTTACCATTCGAGTTTTGAGAGGTATCGTTATACCGAAGCCGGTTAAAAATTCCGGTTGATCGATTTTGACCAAGTTGTTATATTCTTTCTCTCACAGGAGAGAAAATCATGGAAGAATATCGGCTGACGGACCAACAGATTGCTTCGCTGAAAATGTTGCATCGGA
>JAVBQI010000107.1:0-16221 GCA_031549145.1 Thermoguttaceae bacterium
GAATTCGGAATTCGGAAGTGGGAAGTGGGAAGTGGTAAGTGGGAAGTGGGAAGTGGGAAGTGGGAAGTGGGAAGTGGGAAGTGGGAAGTGGGAAGTGGGAAGTGGGAAGTGGGAAGAGAGCCGCGACCTGTGGTCGCGAAGGGACTTTCCGATAATATATTGTACCAACAGGTGTTGCGAACATGCGAATCGATCAAAGAGAAGCGAACGAACTGCGGCCGATCTCCGTTCAACGCGGTTTCGCGGCCGCCGCGAACGGCAGTGTGCTGATTTCGGCGGGTAATACTCAAATTCTGTGTGCGGCGAGCATCGTCGAAGAGCTTCCGAAATGGTTGCCGAAAGACTCGAAACAAGGTTGGATCACCGCCGAGTATCGGATGCTCCCGGGGAGCACCAGCCCGCGGTCGCCGCGCGGGGACCGGCCCGACGGGCGGGCGACCGAGATTCAACGGCTGATCGGCCGTTCGCTTCGGGCGGTCGCCGATTTAGACGCCCTCGGCCCTCGGACGGTGTATCTCGATTGCGATGTGATTCGGGCCGACGGCGGAACACGGACGCTCGCGATCACCGGCTCGCTGATCGCATTGGTCGATGCGTTGCAATCGATTCGGGAGAAGCTCCCCGAGCCGAACCGCTTTCCGCTCGTCGATTCCGTCGCCGCGGTCAGCGTCGGTCTTTTCAAAGGCGAGCCGCTGTTGGACCTTTGTTACCTCGAAGATGTCGATGCCGCCGTCGATATGAATCTGGTAATGACCGGCCGGGGACGCTTTATCGAAATTCAAGGGACCGGGGAAGAGGCGACGTTTTCGGAATCGGAGTTGACCGAATTGATCCGTTTCGGCAAATCGGGGATCGCCGAATTGACGCAGATGCAACGCCGAGTGCTGGGGGACAATTGGGCGTTTTAGCGGATCTTGTCAAAAAATTTTTGGTTTTGGTTCAGAAGAGAATTTTTCACAGTAATGAATTCGCGTCATTCCCGCGCAGGCGGGAATCCAGATATTACGGCTTCCCTCTGGACCCCCGCCTGCGCGGGGGTGACGGAAAGTGAATTTGAAATTTTTGCGAAGCACAGTAATGCAACTTCAATTTCTCGGTTGGGATTGGCCGCTTTTGGAAATCGCCGCAACGCATCTTCTTGAGCGGTTCGTCGAAAACGGACGGCTCGATTTGAGGTCGGTCGTGCTCGCCCTGCCGGGCTCGCGGGCCGTGCAGCGGCTCGAAGAACTGTTGCTCGAAAAGGTCGAAGCCGAAATCGAGCAAGGACGAGTCGATTCCGCCTGGTTTCCGCCCCGGATTTTGACGGTCGGGGAATTGCCCGAACTGCTGTATCCGCTCCAAAAACCGCTTGCCGACGATTTGACGCAGCAACTGACCTGGGTCGCGGCGCTCGACCGGATGCAAAAGGAGTCGCCCGACATTCTTGCCCGGGTTTTGCCGCATCCGCCGGACGAAAGCGACCTGTCGGGGCGGCTTTCGCTCGGAAAACTTTTTGCCGGACTACACAGGGAGCTGGCCGCCGATGTGCTCGATTTCCGGGACGTCGCCGAAAAATGTCGCTCACTCGGGATCGCGAACGAAGCGATGCGCTGGGACACCCTCGCCCTGCTCCAGGAAAATTATCACGCCCGAATCGATGCCTTGGGGCTTTGGGATGTGCAGACCGCCCGAATTTTCGCGATTCGGAACAAGGAACCGAAAACGGACAAGATGCTCGTTTTGGTCGGGACCGTCGATATGAACCTCGCTCAGAAGCGGATTCTCGATCTCGTTTCCGGGAACGTGATTTCGCTTGTCTTCGCCCCGGAATTATTGAAGGATCGGTTCGACAAGTACGGCTGCGTCGTTCCCCGGCTTTGGAAGGAAGCCCCGATCCCAATTGCCGAGGAGCGGATCGAGGTCGTCGATACGCCGGCAGATCAGGCCAACGCCCTCGCCCTTTGGCTCGCGAAAACGGTCGGCGGCAAGTACACGGCCGAGGAGATCGTGCTCGGCGTGCCGGGGGAAGAGCTCGTCCCGCACGTTCAGCGGCAAGTGCGACAGGCCGGAATCCGGACGCGATATGTCGCCGGAATCCCGATCTCGCGAACCGGCCCGTACCGGTTTTTGGAAATCGTCCGGGATTGGCTTCGGTTCCGGCGTTTTTCCGATTTCGCCGATTTGCTCCGGCACCCGCAAGTCCCGCCGTTTTTGGAGCGGGAAGGGGCGATCGACACTGACCGACAGCCGACCGATACGGCCCCGCCGCCGATCGACACAGCCCGGCTGTTGATCGAGGCCGACCGGTATCACACGCTCTTTTTGCCGATGTCGCTCGAAGGGGACTGGCGGGAATACGTTGATCCGACCTTGCCGGAAAAGAGCGAATCGTTCGAGTCGTTGAAACAGGCCAAGCTCAAGCTCGAAGCCCTTTTGCAGCCGCTTTTTCCGGCGGAAAAAAAACGGTCGCGGCATTGGACCGAGATTCTTTCCTCCGTCCTGCAAACGGTTTTCGGCGAACTTCGAGACGAGGAACACGACTCGCGGGAAGGGTTGGACGAGATCGAAAAGATGCTGGCCCGAATCGCCCGGCTTCCGGAACGTCTCGAACTGAAATGGTCGGCAGCGGAGACGCTCGAACTGCTTTTGCGGCAGTTGCAGTCGGTTCGGATCGCGCCGCCCGCCGACCGCGAGGCTTTGGAAATCGTCGGTTGGCTCGATTTGGCCCTCGACGACGCTCCGGTCCTGGTCGTAACCTGTTTGAACGAAGGGGTCGTTCCCTCCTCGCATACGGCCGATCTCTTTTTGCCCGACCGGATTCGGCAGGAATTGGAAATCGAAGACAATGACCGCCGGTTGGCACGAGATGCTTATGCCCTTTCCGTGATTCTTTCGACCCGACCGGAACCGGAAACGGTTCGGCTGATCGCCGCCCGACGGTCGGAAGAAGGGGACCCGCTCTTGCCGAGCCGGTTGCTGTTCGCGAGCGACCCGGAAACGATCGCCCGTCGAGTGCTCCGATTTTTTTCCGTCGAAGAGCGTCAAGCTCCGGTCGTGTTTCCCGGCACGATCCGCAGCGGTCGGGAGCGTTCGAATTTCCGACCGCCGCAACCGCGACCGCTGCCGAAACGGGTCGATTCGCTCCGGATCACGGAATTTCGGGATTACCTCGCCTGTCCTTACCGTTATTATTTGCGGCACCGTTTGGGTTTGGACGTGCTGCACGATCGGGACGAAGAACTGGACGGGGCGATGTTTGGGAATTTGGCGCACGAGGTTTTGCGGCGGTTCGGGATCGGCCCTCTTCGGGATTCGACCGTCGGCCCGCAAATCGCGGAATATTTGGACGGGCAATTGACCGAGGTTGCCGCAAACCTTTACGGTGAGAATCCGAGGGCGGTGATTGCGGTTCAAATCGAGCAACTGCGGCATCGGCTTCGGGCGTTCGCGAATTGGCAAGCCGATTGGGCTCTCGCGGGCAACCGGATCCGGTTCGTCGAATTGTCGCTGCACGAACGGACCGAGGGCGGGCCGCAAATCCGCTCATTCTTGGACTTGGGCTCCGGCGAGCGGATCGGGCTCCGGGGCCGGATCGACCGGATCGATGTTAACCCGCGAACGAACGAATGGTTCCTCTTCGATTACAAAAGTTCGGATACGACCCTCCCGCCAGAAAAATCGCATCGCAAGGCCGGCTGTTGGATTGATTTGCAATTGCCGCTGTACCGGGATGTGATCCGGCGATCGTTTCGGGACATTCCTTCCCTCCGGGTCGGATACCTCGTTTTCCCGAAAGACATCGCGAAAACCGGTTCGCTGCTTGCCGATTGGAGCGAGGACGATTTCGAAAACGCCCTCGCGACGGCGCGGGAGGTCGCCCGAAATATCCGGGAGGAAAAATTCGAGCCCCGTCTGATGCCGAGCGTCCCGCCGCCGTTCAGCGAGATTTACTCGCCTCTTTGTCTCGATCGTTATTGAATGCCGCCTTGCACGATGATCGGTTTTGCGGAACCGTTCGAAATTTTTCTGAAAATCACGGCTTCGCAATCGTCTTGCGGGATTATCCCGCCGACTCTTTCCGCGGTTTTCTTTTTTTTGTAGAATGAGGGTCTCGTTTGCACCTCAATCCAAAAAAATCGACCCGGAGAAAAATATCGTGCGATTCTTCCGAGCCTCTTGCTGCATTCTTTTCCTTTCGACTTTCGCCCTGATTGCCGCCGGTTTGAACCGGTCGGTTTCCTCTCAAGAAAAAATCGAGCCCCGGAAAAAAACCGCGACGACCTTGCGATTGATCCCGCAGCCGAAGTCGGTCGAAATCCGGGAAAATGCCTTCTTTTCGTTGGACACATCTTTAACGCTCGAGGTTTTCGAAGAGCAGGCCGCAATCCTCGTCCCGCAAATTCAAGAGGAATTGAAACGAATCGGCTTTTCCGTTCAAAATGTCCGGTCCGTCAAAAACGGCCCGCCGCGAATCCGTTTGGTCGCGGACACGGCGGCCAACGAAACTCCCTTGCCGCTGCCGAAAGCGGAGGAAATTCTGCAATCAACCCCTTCGCCGGTTGGTCGGGAGGAAGCCTATGCCCTTCGGGTCGACGAAAAAGGGATCACGGCCCAGGGTTGCGGACCGGCCGGGCTTTACAACGCCGCCCAAACCGTTCGCCAACTGCTTCGGGCCAACGTCCGCGAAGGGAAACTGCCCTGCCTGAGCATTCGCGATTGGCCGTCGTTGCAATACCGCTGTTTTATGGACGATTTTACGCGCGGCCCGAGCCCGAAGCGGCAGCAGATACTCCGGTATATGGACATCGGTTCCGAGTTCAAGCACAACATGTTTACGTATTATATGGAATCGCAGTTTCAATACCAAAAGCATCCGATCATCGCTCCGAAAGACGGGGCGATCGACATTGATGATCTCCGGGCGATGGTCGATTACGGCAAGCCGCGAAACCTGACGATTCTCGGCAATCAACAGTCGTTCGGGCATTCCCACAATACCGTCAAGCATCCGGAATACGCCGAAATGGGGGAAGCCGGCTACATTCTTTCCCCGGCCGTGCCGAGGGTGTATGAATACCTCGACGATTTGTATTCGGAAATTTTCCCCGTGCTGCCGTTCGAGATGTTCAACGTCTGCTGCGACGAAACGGCCGATCTCGGGACCGGGCCGTCCAAGGAACTCGCCGATCGGATCGGCGTCGACGGGGTGTACATGATGCACATTCAAAAATTGTACGAACTGATCAAGAAACGAGGCAAGCGGATGATGATGTGGGGGGATATCATCGTCGAACATCCCGATCGGATCAAGGAACTCCCCCCCGATATGCTCGTGCTGTGCTGGGGGTATTCCGCGCTCCCGGATTTCGACGCCTACATTCTGCCGTTCAAGGAATCGGGGCTGCAATTTTTCGTCTGTCCGGGCATGTCGAATTGGAGTCGGATTTTGCCCGATTTTCAAACTTCAACCGTCAACATCCGCAATTTCGTCCGGGACGGCGTCAAGTACGGGGCGCTCGGGATGATCAACACCTGCTGGGAAGACGACGGGGAATCGCTGCACGGCTATAATTCCTACGGCATCGCCTGGGGCGGGGAGTGCGCCTGGTCCGGTTCGCAAACCGACGTCGCCGATTTCAATCGCCGGATCGGAGCGGTCCTGTTCGGCGAACCCGGGGATCATTTCGGCAAGGCGATCGAATTGCTGAACGAGGCCCAAACGCTCGGCCTGTGCTTCAACCAGCGGTTTTGGATCAACGATTTCCCGCCGACCCGATCGCCGAAAGCGATCCGGAAAGATTCCCGCAAGTTTTTGGAGCTGGTGCAACCGGCGATTAAGCATTTGGAACAATGCCAAAAAAGGGCGACCGTCAACGCCGAGCTTTTGGACTCTTACCTGCTGGGCGCTCGGAAAATGGAACGGATCGCCCTGCGAATGTCCGAAGGGCTCGAATGTGCTGAAGCTTACCAAAAAGCGGTCGAATCGCGTGATCCCGCCGAAAAAGCGGAGCTGATTCAAAAAGCGTTGCAGTTTGTCTCCAAAAACCGGCTCGCCCACCAAAAGCTGGGGGAGGAATTCGCCCGAATCTGGAACGCGGAGAGCCGTCCCTACGCTTTGGACTGGACCATGAACAAGTACAAACACCTGGACGAATGGTACGCGAAACTCGAATCCGACCTTCAAAAAGCGGCCGAAGCCGCCGGCAAAAACGAGCCGATCCCCTCGCCCGAAGATTTGGGGATTGGCTTTCCCGGAGATTCGGTCCGCAAAACAAAACCGGACGCCCGACAAAAAGCGGCGATCGGAGACGAATTTGCTTTCGCGAAAAAATGGTTGCTTGCCAATGCCTCATTTCGAGTCGGCATGAGCCTTGAAGCCGGAGATTGCGACCGAATCGAGCAACCGATCGAGCTCGACATTCCATTTTCCGAAGAGGTCCGGTCCCAAATCGAAGGGAGCCCGGTTCGCGGTTTTTGGATCACGGAAAACGCAACGCTCGAAGTGCCCGCCCAAATTCGGTTTTCGGATTCCGCGAAGTCCGGCCGATTCGCGAGCATTGTCCCCCGGATTCCGCAAAACACGACCGGAGTGCTTTGTGCTTATTTCGGCCGAACCGAGCCGCCGGCAGTCGAATTGCGAAACACGTTTGTCCGGGATTCGGATCCCTCGCGAAATCCGGACAAAACCGACGAATTTTTGGAAATCGAAAATGACCGTATCCGGCTTCGGATCGGTTCGGAAGGGGGACACGTTTACCGTTTGGAACTGAAAGACCGGGCCGACTGGGATATGACGTTTCCGGGCGACACCGACTGGTTCGGATTTTCCGACACCGGCGGATCGAACCGATCCAAAAAATTCCGCTTGAAGAAAATGGCCGACGGCCCGGCAATGGTCCGGGTCGGCTGCTTCGACGAGGACGACGATCTTTACAAAACGATCACGCTCTTTGCCGGAACCTCTTGGTACGAAGTCGTTTTAGGCGAAGCGACCTGGTACTATTGGGATTTCGACCGACCGGAGAATTTCGCGGCCGATTCGAAAACGCCCGGGACGGCGCTTTTTTCGAACGGCTTTTCGGCTCCGGCCCCCTCGTCGAGCGTCCCGACCTCGGCGGTTCAAATCCGGCAAGGCGAAGTCGGCTGGGGGACGAAATATAACGACGCATTCCTTTTGGGGTTGACGGTCCCCGGGACGGTCTCGCAATTCGTGATCGGCCCCGGCGGTGGCATGGGCGGGGTCGGGATCGAAACAGGCGTCCCTCGCAATCATTTCGCGACGTACGCCGGAACGTATCAAGAGTCGCCGGCCGCGACTATGAGCGGCCTGCACCAAACCTTGAACAGCAAAAACCCGCCGCGCATCACGCTTTTCGAGATCGAGAAGAAGTGAGGAGCAGTCAAGAAGAATCGAACCGGCTGCGTCAGCTGCCGGTTGACGTCCGTCTTCAATGGTGATTGAATGCCGACGACCTTGAAGACAAACGCAAACCGGGGCCTTACGGCCCCGGCTCGATGAGGAATTTGCTGCCGTGTAACGGCACTCTATTTTTTCCGAAAACGTCGGGCCAACGGGATCCCGGCGAGTCCGAGGCCGAAAATCAAAAGCGTTGCCGGTTCGGGGGTTACATCATTTCCGCCCTTCTCGACGTTGACGAGAAGCCCGATCATGTCGTTGTAGTCCCAGTCGACTCCCCAATGATTGCCGAGCAGGTCTTCCAACCCGAAGAGAATCGCCGAAAAAACCTTGTCGCCGTCGCCTATATAATAATTGAGCAGGTCGGTCACATCCAATCCGATAAAGTGGGCATATCCGTCGGAATTCGCAGTCGGATCCGAGAAGAGGTTATAGTTCGCACCCGTAAAAGAGACGTTCGCACTCAGCGTAAAATCTCCGGGAGCAATGCTGACCGGTGCGCTGTTGGCGGAATTGACTTTTTCGTAAGCGGCATAAGACGCGACAAGAGTGTCCCCAACATAAATATCGTGTGCCGATCCACTATCCCGGGAAAGCAATTGATAGCTCGCTCCCTCAAGGGCGGTCATGCTCGAGGTCTGGTCAATCGACATTCCCAACATCCCGAACATTTGATCGCTTGAGGTAAATAGCCCGCCGTAAATCGATTGAACGGCCTCGCCGAACATCTGATTGACGAATTGATACAGCGGGGTCTCGCCGAAACGCTGCCCGTCGCTGATCACGGCAAAATCGTCCTGCCGACCGCGGTCCGATCCCCAAAGGCCGTTATTGTAAACCCCTTTTTCAAGAACCACATCGGCGGAAGAGACGGCACAAAAGCCGAAAACCACCAAAATCGCACAACAAATTCCCTTCAGAGCCGTTCTCATTTTAATCCCCCTTCAGATTCAATGGAAATGATTGAAACACATTGTCCCAAACCACACTCTTCAAGATAATATTTTTTGGCAATGAAATCAACTTTAATAACACTGCAATTTTTATGCCAATAAAAAAATTGAATAAAAAATCTCAATATTTAACGATTATATCAACCATAATACTCCAAAATTCCCGTTTTTGATACAACTTTTTCTGTTTCAGCGACTAATCATCAAAAAATATTTTATTATCGTTTCGAATTTTTGAATTGATACCACGTACTGTTTCATTATGATACAAATCAGGTGCGTTTTGATATCGACCTTTCGTGAGGAAAGCTGGCGTCAAAATTCCTCGTTGCAAGAGATAATTTTTTGAAATTCGCTCGCATTTCTTTGTTTTCGCAGCACGGTTTCAATTGAAATTACCGAGTGTCGACGCAAACTTTTTGCATAAATTTCTCTCTTTTTTTGGCTGCTCTCGAACGGTGCTTCCAATATCAACAACACTCCTGATTCTATAACGCCGTTGATTTTGGTTGACTTTGCCCGAAAGAAAAGAAACAATAAAGTAATGCAATAGATGTCAATTGAAACATAAAACATGGGCGGTGGTCGCTGTTTTATGAAAATGATCGCCGTATGTCAATTTTTGTATCGTTTAGGGATTCGTGCCGAATCGGCAATTGTCACTTGCTCGATTTTCATTATCCCTATCGCGGTCAAACGGTTGATGATGAGCCGGTCGTTTGCCATTTTCAGGCCCCCTTATTGAAAGGAACAAAGAAATGAAATCCGCAGCACTTCGCATAACGGCCTGCCTTGCTTCGATTCTGTTCCTCGGCGGAGTCGCGAAAGCCGATTTCGATTACAACGGAAACGGCCTGTTTGGCACGTTGAAAATCAATGATCATGGGCTGGACAGCAATCCCCTGTATTCGGTTTTCAACATGCATTTCGGTACGGACTACAAGAGCAGCAACGCTCTTTACACCGATTTCGGCGTCGCGACCGGATCGCAGGTGTTCGTCGGTCCGAATGCGACCATCCAGGCCATCTACAAGGACGCGAAACTCTCTCACGATTTCGTTTTAGACAACGGGCTCGGCGACGTGCATACGTTCAGTTACGAATCCGGCAAATTTGAGAATCCCGGCAGTCCGCAAAGCATTGCCCCGCCGGGATTATACAATTTGGCAATGAAGACCTATAACGGCGACATTCTCGACGGGACGTATTTTCTGGACCCGGGCCTCAACAAGGACAAAATGATTCACATGCTCGTCTTCGACGTCTCGGAATTTTTCCTGGACCAAAGCGGCAACATCATCAAGACGCTCCTGATCGCGCTTGAAGACTTGCCGTTCGGTAACGCATATGCCGATTGGGATTACAATGACGGGATGTATCTCGTGCAGTATGTCGATTACACTCCGGTGACGACGCCGGAACCGGCGACGCTGCTGATCTTCGCGGTCGGCTTGGCCGTCGTCCCGTTCGCCCGACGAAAGAAAAACGTGAGATAGTTCGAGTGATTAGTATTTTGACTTAACGATTGCAATAACGACGAAAGCGGGTGGTGAGAAGATCATTCTCACCACCCGCTTTCGTGTTGACGCCGTCTTTTCGCCTTGCTTAATAATACTCGACCGAAGAACGGCGACGTTTTTTCGGTCGTTTTTTCTTTTTGTGGCGGCGTTTGCGAGGTCGGTCGTCCTCCTCGTCGTCGTCGTCATCATCATCATCGTCGTCGTAATAATAATCCTCTTCTTCGTCTTCCTCGTCCTCGTATTCGCCCTCCTCTTCCGCCTCTTCTTCGCCCCAGACTTCGACCGTTTTTTCAACCCGCTCCGCTTTGTGGGCCGGATGCACAATTTGAACCGACTTGGTCCGGGACGCTCGTGTTTTGGGGGCCGGCGTCGGGGTCGGTTCTTCTTCCGGAATCTCAATGGTCTCGTTTTCCGCGGCGATCACGGCCGCGAGCCGGTTCGTTTTCGCGAGAATCGCAATCCGCCGAAGGTAAAGCGAAAACGCGAGCAGGGCGAACACGTTGCCGAGCATTTCCAATCCGGTTTGAATCATCAGGTCGTATTGCGGGCCGTGCGGCATTTCCAGGACGCGGAGCCCGACGCAGATCGCAAGAATATGACACATTCCCGCGAAGAAAAAGGCATTGCAGGAAGGGAGGTAATGCCGCATTTCGACCAGCAACCGCGAGCCGATCATCCCGAAAAAGATGACGTAAAGGCCGACCCACCAGATTTCGCCGTCGCCGTAAATCGCCGTCCCGCTCGTTTTGACCAACACATCGCGAAGCAGGACTCGGATCTGGCAAACGGAATCGACGCTAAGGAAAAAGGACGCGATCGCCCCCCAAAGCCAAATGTCCCCCGAGCGATTGCGGTCGCGTTCTTCGAAACGACCGATCAGGAAAGCTGCCAGACAAACGAGCCCGCAGAAGGTCCAAAGATTCGAGGAAAACCAGGTCGAGAGGTTGCCCGGCAAATTGAAATCGATCGCCGCGATGCTCGGAACCGCGAGAAAACGAGCCCAGACCGGCATCATCAGATGCGAATATTCCAAAGCGGCAACCATCCCGATTCCCAAGAGGAACAGGAGAAAGTAGAGGCCGAGCTTTTTCGGAATCAGTTCGGAAACAAACACGATACTGGCAAGGTTTGGTCAAAATTGATAGGTTTCGAACGACAACAACGCTTATCTTAACGTCGGTCAAAAACGAAAAAATGTTGACTTCGACCGACACCTTTCGGTTTTTTCCGGCCGCGAAAAGAATGTCGGTTATTACGAGAGTAACGCAAGAAGTCGGCATCGAGCCGATTTTCGATCAGAGCCGCACCCGTAAGGAAGCGGAGATGTGTTCAAACCGCTTCCTTACGGGCGCGGCTCTGATTCATTTTTCCAGGATTTTGCGCCGTCAGTCGTTTTTCTCGGTGAGCTTCAGGTAATCGTTGCGAACCTGGTCGAGGTCCAACGGCTCCGAAGCCTTCTCACTGTGCAACAAAATTCCGTAACGGAGCCGAAATGTTTCTCCGGGCGAAATCTCGATCTTGCTTTTTTCTCCTTTGCCGAAGGCTTCGCGACCGAACGGGTTCGCGACGACCACGCCGTAATCCCGTGCATGCAGCCAGGCCGGGCGGAAGTTTTCTGGATGATCGAAAATCGTCATTCCCATCGATTTTCCGTCGATCGTTCCGCCGTAATCGCACCAAAGGGCGGCGTTGCCCCAGATTTCCTTTTCGTTTTTCCGGCTGAGCTGATCGCGGATCGTTCCCCGGGCAACCGTTTCGGCAGGCGGCTTTGCGCCTTTGACGCTCACGCTCAAAGGGGTTGCGACCCTGATTCCGAGCCCCATTTCTTCCTGATCGCCGAACGCGAACGCCCGTTCCATCGCCTCGAATTTCGAGTCCCACAGCAGGAGTATTCCCTGCGGATGCCGGACGAACTTCAAGCGACATTCCTCCTCGCAAATCGTCGGCTCCTCCCCTCGCTCGCCGTTGCCGAGATACCGGTTGCGGACGGTGAGCCGCAGGGAATCTTTCCCAACCGTCGGGGGAACGACGAAACGAAGGTGCTCGACCCGATTCTTGTTTCGCCAAAAATCGCAGCCGTTGAGATCGCCGAACGCGAGCCAAAGACCGGGGTGCATCGTGTCGTGATCCGTCCGGTCCTCGCCGGGGACTGGGGGAAAATTCCGACTCAAAAGCGTTCCGTCGGCCGCCCGAAGGTTGGCGAAAAACGGCCGCGAAATTTTCTCATGCCGGAAATGGTAGGTTGCCAAATCCGTTTCGCCGAAGCGGATTAGCAACGAATTTTCGCCCGGAACGACGGAAAATTCCGCCGCGTCCGAGCCAAGAACCGAGAAGAGCAGACAGCACAACGACAAGGGAAATAGTCTCATTGTAGGAAAGTGGCAAGAAATGAAATGCGAAATCGCGCCGGTATTGCATATTTGCCGACCGCACAATGCACCCCATATTTTATCAACAGATTGTCGCGGATAATACAGATGATTTACAGATCATCATGCAAAAACCGAGCACCGCAAACAGCAGCCCGAAGCGTAAGCGCCGGGTTCGCCGTGCGATTCCGTTTCGAGAACCGGGCGCTGACGCTTCCGGCTGTTGTTCGACTTGAGATTTTTTGAACATCGTCAAAAGATCACGCTATTGCAACGCGAAGACGGTCGTCGCGCTCACGTGCGGGGTGCGCTGTTGGCCGTTGACGTACACTCCGGACGTGCCGTTGACGCCAACCTGCTTGTCGATGTACGGCTTGAGATCGACCCCCGCTTCCGGAGTGATCAAAGCGACGATCCGGTTTTGTTCGTTGACGACCGCGTAAGGCGGGTAACCTTCGGGCCGTTGGCTGAACCAGCCGAGCTTGCCCGCGGCTTTGAACGGGGACGTGCCGTTTTGCGAGGGGGTTTCAAACGCGCCGGTTTGCGTCGGAGGATATTGCACTTGAGTAATCATGCTCCCGGGCCCCTGCGGAACCTGGGCGGCGAGGTTTTGATTCGAAGGGGGAAGGACGCCGTTGCCGCCGCGATACTGGGCCGGTTGACGTTGAAACGCGTTCATTCGGCGGACATTTCTGGTTTTTTCCAATGTGTTGACCAGCTGGTAGGCCCGGGTCCGGTCGGTTTCGCTCGGAGCCGACTCGACCAACAGCCGACCTTTTTGAAGGAGCACCTCGAACGTGTCGTCGTCGGTCGGCCGGTTCATAACGGCGTGCACCTCCTGGTGCAATTGCGAAAGAGCCCTTTGATACGGATTCGCCTGTTGCAACGGAACCGGCGGCTGCGAGACAACCATTTGCGGCAGCGGCCGGGCTTGTGAGGAAACGACATTCCGGCTCGCAAGAGCGGGGGGCTCGTTCAAAGGCATCGGCTGAGCGGCAGGGCTTATGAGTTGGGAACCGGAATCGTAACCCGGACTCGCTTCCGGCAGCTGTTGGTAGGAAACCTGTTGAATCGCAAGACCGGAGGGGGACGAATTTTCGGAAAACGCCGAAGCGGTGATCGAATCGAGACGCACCCAACGGAATTCCCCGGACGGCGGAACGATTTTGTACCAGATCGGCGACGCGGCGTTTTCGGGAAATTCAACTTTTTCCAGCAGGATGACCCTTTCCCCTTTTTTGAGCTGGACCTGGACTGTTTCGCAGATGTCTCCGGTTTGTGAGCCGACGCGCGAGGCGAGATGGTCGACGGAAACAATCCCGATATTGTTCAATCCGGCATTGACATACAGGCCGCTGACCCAGGAAAAACTGCCGACCGGCGGTCGGATCGCACACCAACCTTCGTGGGTGACGCTATAGACCTCGACGGCCTCGCCCGCCTTGAGACGGAGCGTTTCGTATCTCTCTTCTCCCGGTTCGGAATAGACAACCGCTTCATTTTCGGTAATTTGAGCAGTATAAGGAAAGCGATTGGCCGCCCAAAGCGGTGTTGTGATTAAAATCACAAAAAATGTAATGTATTTATACATGGTATTTTCCGGTACAATCGAACGAAATCGAGGCAAAAATACTTTTCGCAATCGGCTTGTACGAAAAAAACGAAAAAGAATCAAGGCCAATTTTTCTCTCCGTGAGACTCGCAAAATCGAACGCGGCAAACAGCAGCCCGAAGCGTGAGCGCCGGGCTGGCCCAGAATTTCCGCATTGGACAACCGGCGCTGACGCTTCCGGCTGCTGCCCGATTCGAAATTTTCTCTGAAATTTCGACTTTGCGATCGTCCGATTTTTCTCCTTGGGACGTTTACCGCCGAGCCGATTTTCGGGTAGAATGCAACAAGAGTTTCCCACGCCAGAATTCAAGTCCGTCGGCTATTGACCGTAGTTTCTAAAACCTACAGCCCACAGCCTACAGCCTACAGCCTTAATTATATGTCCAATCCCTTTTCCGAATACAAACGGATCGTCCGTGAGAACGTCCCCCTCGCGATGCACTCGTGGTTGCAGTTGGGGGGCCCGGCCGAATATTTCGGCGAACCCCGCAACGTCGAGGAATTGACCGCCCTGCTTCGCATCGCCCGAAAAACAGGGTTACCGGTCCGGACCCTGGGCTTCGGCTCCAACATTCTCGTTTCCGACGACGGGGTCCCCGGTCTCGTTGTTCGGTTGACGGCGGCCGAATTTTGCGACATCCGCTCCGAAAGCGGCCTCGTGATCGCTGGCGGCGGGGCCAAACTGGGCCGGGTCGTTACGTTTTCGGTACACGAAGGGTTGGCCGGATTGGAAAGCCTGATCGGCATTCCCGGGACCGTCGGCGGAGGAATTCAAGGTAATGCGGGAACGAATAACGACGACCTCGGTCAATGGGTCGAGCGGATCACCGCCCTTAACCATTCGGGCGAACTCCAGGAACTTTCCCGGGACGAGATCGCGTTCGGTTACCGGCAGAGCAACCTTGACGGAATGATTATCCTGTCGGCCGCGTTTCGCTTGCACGAGGAGGACCCTTTCGAGCTTTCCAAACGGCTCCAAAAACTTTGGATCGTCCGGAAGACGAGCCAGCCGATGGGGCACCAGTGTACCGGCAACGTTTTCAAGAACCCCCGGGGGATGCTCGCCGGGGAATTGATCGAGCAGGCCGGACTGAAAGGGACGCGGATCGGCGGGGCCGTGATCTCCGATCAGAACGCCAATTTTTTTATCGCCGAGGCGGAATGCTCGTGCAACGACGTGCTGCGGCTGATCAGCCTCGTTCAATCGCAGGTTCGCGAGCGGTTGGACCTCGAACTCGAACTCGGCCTCGAAATCTGGTAAGGGACCTGCCGTCCAGGCAAAAGGCTTCGCCCTCGCCCAATTCGCGGCTTCGTTGAGCCGCTGCCGTATTGAAGACGGAGCCAAACGAATAAAAAGCCGCAAGTGTTGCGCAGCGCAACTTGCGGACCTTGTACACGGTCCAACCCTGTACGCAATCCGCAGCCGTTAGGACGCCGGCGTCTGCGCCGCTCGGCTAAACGGTTTTTTTACCAACCTCGTTTATGGACCAACGGTTTCCCAAGGAAAGACGGCTGAGAAAAACGGCGGAATTCCGGCGGGTGTACGAGTATCGCCAATCGTATTCCGACCCGATCCTGATCGTTTATCTTTTTCCCAACGATCGGGAGCATTCCCGACTCGGGCTGTCGGTTTCCCGCAAGATCGGCAACGCGGTCGCCCGAAATCGTTGGAAACGGCGGCTGCGGGAAGTTTTTCGGCGTCTTCAAAACGAGCTGCCCACCGGCTTCGACATCGTCGTTTTGCCCCGGCCCGGCGTCGCGGAGCCGCCGTTCGAGACGCTCACCCGGTCTTTTCGCAACCTCGTCTCTCGAGCCGCCCGGAAAATCGAGAAAAAGAAACCTTTTTAGATCAAATCAAAAATTCGTGTACCGTGTCCCGCTCCCGTTGGTCGCTAATACTCAAGGAATGAGCACCGCACACCAACTTTTGAGCCGCTCTAGCCGAAATTCCCGACAATCCGGCCTTGATTTCGGAAATTTCTTTGTTTTTCGCCGAATTGCCGTCAAATGCTTCCCGGTTTTGACCGAAAAAGAGTGTTAGGACGCGGAGTGCCCACCTAACACTCTGCGGTCTCGGGGCATCGGATGCGGAGCTGCCCCTATCTTTTCCGCAGAGCCCCATTGCCGGCGACTTCGGTCCCGGCAATTTTTTTGCGCGTTGACCGGGAATTGTTCCAATACTAGCCCCAAGCGCGAGCGCGGGGGGATAGAGCCAACCTCAGACCCGATACTGAGTTCCAGAAAAAATTTGAACGATTTCGTTCAGAGCCGCGGGCGGGAGGGAACGGGTTTTGGGGGGGGGCCCCGTAACAAAAGGGGCGGGGCCCCATAAATATTTTAAATGGAAAATATAAAGACCACCGCGAACAAT
>JAVBQI010000040.1:0-20643 GCA_031549145.1 Thermoguttaceae bacterium
GACAATGAATACGAAAAAGGAATCAAAGTCAGCGATGCGGAACTGAAATCGGTCGGCGTCAAAAAACACGACTTCCACGGAGAATGGAATTACACCGTTTATAAACGTGCAATTAAGTAGGTTGTTTTTGACCAAGCCCATTTTAAAGAAATATCGTAAATTTTCCCTTTTTTGTTTTTCGTTCCCTTGACGCAGAACACAATTGCTACGCGGGAATGACGATTGGGGAATCCCAATATTTAATGATCTTCAGATAAAAAAACGAATCGGAGCCGCGCCCGTAAGGAAGCGGTTGTCCCACGAAACCGCTCCCTCACGGTCGCGGCTCTGATTTCGCTGTTCGAAATTTTCTCTGAAGACCAGTAATGCTGACAAGGCATTAGAGCAACAAATCCCGCAGGCGTTCGGAGGTGATCAAGCCGAGGCAGTTTTTGTTTTGATCCAATACGAGCCCGAATGATTCGCCTGCCGTTTGAAAAAGGTTCAAGGCCGTCAGCGGCGAGTAATGACCGGGAATCTCGGCCAAATCCCGAATCGGCAAGGCGGTCGCCGCCGCCTGCTCCCGGTTGTGCCTGATCCTCAATTCCAAGTCGATCGTCCGGATGTAACCGATCGGGAGCGTGTGCGGGCGGACGGCCAACAGCCCGGTCATCGCATCGGAAGGATCGAAGACCGGAATCTCGTTCAACCGCAGGGCGCGGGCGAGCGTCAGCACCGTCGAGGCTTTCGTATCGCCCGTTACGAAAGGGTAGCGGCCGAGCGGTTCGGCCATATCCCGGACCTTTTCCGAAGCGACGGCAAAGACGTTATCGGCGAGCCGGCGTTGGACGTTGCGGAGCAGCCCGGCCTCGTGCCCTTCGTCGAGCGTCTTCTCCAATTCCGCCCGCGCCAACGTCAAACGGACGATTTCGTGAGGCTGCCGGAGAATCAAGGCGGCCAAACGGTTGAACAGCCAAAGAAAAATCGTGATCGGCAAAAGCAGGATCGCGAAGAAAAACAGGAGCGGGGCGACCTTTCGGAGCAGTCGGCCTGGAGCGTGCAGGAAAAGGTATTTGGGGAACATTTCCCCGTAAACGAAAAGAACAGGGGCGAGCATCAACGTCGAAAACAATTCGATCAGAATTCCCTGAAAAGAGCCGAACAGGGACTGGACGAACAGGACCACCGACAACGAAAAGAGGTAATTGACGGTGTTGTTGCCGACCAGGACGGTCGCGACGAAGAACGAAGGGCGGTTCGCCAACCAAAGCAGCCCCCGGTCGCGGAGATGCCCCTGCATCGCGGCAAGTTTCAGCCGGGTACGCGGAACCCGGTAAAACCCGATTTCCGAGCCGCTGAAAATCGCGCTCAGTGTAAGGCTCAAAAGACCGAGTAATAACGCAAAACACCACATCGAACGAAATTGAACGGCGACAAAAACCGCACCCTCTTCCCACTCCCGACACTCTCACCCTACGGCAGGACTTCGATCCCTTTCTGTTCGTATTCCTTGAGTTTATTGTAGAGTGTTTTTTCGCTGATGTCGAGAACCTTCGCCGTCGCGGGACGGTTGCCTTGCTCTTTGCTCAACGTTTCCAGGATCAGACGTTTCTCGACCTCGTCGCACGAAAGGCCCACCAAATTGGAAATCGAGGCGGCTTGTTGTCTCGGAGAAGTGTAAAAGACGACATCTTCCGGCCGCACGAGGCCGGTCGTATCGGTGTAAATAATCTGCCGTATCACCAGGGCCAGTTCATCCATATTTCTCGGCCAGGAATGGTTCATCATTTTTTCAATGGCCGAAGAGGTGAATTCGGGCGGTTTCTCACGGCCGAGCGATTCCGAAAACCATTGGGAATAGATCGCGATCCAATCTGGAATATTCTCGGCGTATTCCCGGACAGGGGGAATACGAACCGTGGTCGCAGACAGCATGTCGTACAGTTCCCGGGAAAACGTTCCCGATTCGAGAGAATCGCGCATGCGAACCGTGCCGGCGGCGAAAATCCGCGTATCGCACATCTGCGACCGGGAGGAAAAGATTCGATAAAACGATTTCGTTTTCAGGAAGGCGAGAAGTCGGGCTTGCGAGGCGGCGTGCATGTTGTCGATCGCATCGATAAAAATCGTCCCCCGGTTCATTTTCTCAATTTGTCCGATGTGCCCTTCCGGCATCAATTCGTGCGTATTCGGTTCGATCCCGAACAAATCGAGCTCGTACATTTCGCGGACCACCGCCAAAACCGGAAAAACATGAAAAGGAGCCTTGCTTCGATCACCGCGCAAATGAATCATGGTCGCGATCACATCCTTGCGAGTTCCGCTTTCCCCTTCGATGAAAACCGGACCGTCCTGGGCGGCGGCGAGAGCGACTTCTTCCTGCATCTTTTTCAAGACCGGACACTGCCCGACGAAGCCGAGCGGGATCACCGGTTTGCCCACGGAAAAACTCAATGATTTTTTTTCCTGGATCGCCTTGTAGACCCGGATCGCGGAATGAACCAAAGGCAGCAAAAGCGACTTGTCGAATTCGCGAAGACAGCCGATCAGGTAAGACGGGTATTCCTCCATTTTGATTTGATTCAAATGCCTGCTGCCGATCAGGATGGTGGGAATGTCCGGATAAATTTCCTGAAAAAAGCGGTGTCCTTGCCCGAAAACCGTCGAAGAAAAATGATCCAGATCGACGACGACCAGGGAAAGCTCGATCGGATTCGTTCGTGAAAGCGCCAAAAAACTTTCCGAAGAACACTCCAGGACCTGGTAATGCTCCTCCCCGATCACTTGAGCCCAGTGTCGGCGATTGCCGGGAGAATCGCTAATCACCAGAATCGGGTAAAGCGGGGTCGAAAGGGAACAAGGCGTCCGAAGGGAAGGCGTTCGTTTCGGCAGGGAAGGAATCGCCGCCGAAAAAGGAACATTCTCCTGATAATCGGGAAGACGATGAACGCAGAATTCGTCGAGATTGACGGGGGTCAATTCACGACGGGGCTTTTTGGATTTTCGCACAACGATACATGGGATAAATAATATCTCTGTTGAACAAAGAACGTTGCCGTCGTTTCGAAAACCAAGTGCCCCTTTTTCATGAACAACTTAACATTCTTTCCAAACAAATTCGGGCATTCTCCGCAATGTCCGGTTCGACCCGAATCACGTTTCGCGGTTGTCCCGATTCAATTCCTTCGAGCGCTCGGGCGACATTTTCCAGGTTGATGAGGTCCATGGTCTGGCAAACGCTCGGGCTCGCGGCGAGGTTGCAGATTGTTTTGTCCGGAAACCGAGCGATCAAGCGTTCGACCAGCTTCCATTCCGTTCCGATCGCCCACTGGGAACCGGGCGGCGAATTTTCAACTTCCTGGATGATCTTGCTGGTCGATCCCGAAAGATCGGCCAGTTCGACGATATTCCGCGGACACTCCGGATGTACGATGATTCGAATGCCCGGATAGGTTTCCCGAATCCAGCGAACATGCTCCGGGAGAAAACGTTGATGCACGCAGCAAAATCCATTCCATAAAATTATTGTACTTTTTTTGATCTCTTCGGCAAGAATCCCCCCCCGAAAATTGTCCGGATTCCAAACCGGCATCCTGTTTTCTGCAATGCCCATCGCGAGTGCGGTGTTGCGACCGAGATGCTGGTCCGGAAAAAATAGAACGCGTGGTTTTTCGGAAAGAGCCCGCTGCAGGACGGCTCGGGCATTGCTCGAAGTGCAGGCGTAACCGCCGTTCCGGCCGCAAAAGGCTTTCAAGGCGGCGGAGGAATTGACGTAGGTGATCGGCGTGATTTCGTTGACGTCGATCAGTTCGGCGAGTTCCCGCCAACATTCTTCGACCTGGGCGATGCTCGCCATATCGGCCATACTGCAGCCGGCGGCGAGGTCCGGGAGCACGACATCGACGAATCGGCCGTTTCGGGCGGCCCGTTGTTCGGGGCCGTTAGCCAAAATGTCGGCCGTTTCGGCCATAAAATGGACCCCGCAAAAGACGATCGACTCGCAATCGCTTCTCCGGGCGGCGGCCGCGCTGAGCTGAAAACTGTCCCCGGTCAAATCGCAGTGCGCGAGTACTTCGCTGCGTTGATAATGGTGTCCGAGCATGAGCAGTTTTTTGCCCAGCTTTTTCCGGATTCGCTCGATGGTTTGGTCGTCGTTCATGATTTTGAATATTTCTTGCCCTCCGCGAAAAAATTGGACCGGAACTTCGGGCTCAACCTTCGCGGTTTCGGGGCTTTCGTCGCTTCGCTCAGGAAGCCCCTCGGCTCAATTTTTGTACGGAGCACAGTCGATCTGGCTGGTTCCGCGATTTGGGTTTTTGAAACGTGATACCGATTCTAACGGAATAAACGATTTTGTCAAACGAGCATCGAGGCCCGCCTCGCGGCATCTGAAAACCGTACATGATCGTTTTTATCGATTGTTCCGACTCTGTTCGTTATTGGGGTGGTTTTCGATTTTCCGGGAATGACGCGAGAGAGAAGGAAGTTGTTTTTCGAGTCGGGAAAGGACGATTCCTTTTCAGTAGAGGGCTCGGATTCGGCACGGCTCGCCGAGCGGGCGGGTCGCCGAGAGGAAATCGCTGCTTCAATTGTAAACCCAAGAATGAACGAATCGTTGCAGAAACTTCTGGAGATCGATCAGCGACACAACGAACTGTTGGATCGGCTCGCGGAACTTGACGCGAAAGTCCTCTCCGTTCTCGAAGATTGGACCCATTCCAAGCAACCATCTTCGGCCTCGAATCTTGTGTCCTCAATCGGCTCAAAATCGGAATAACCGGCACATTTTTCGTCGTTTCGCGACAGAACCGGCGTCTTCGCCGCTCGGCTAAACAGTCGTTGCACCAGCGCCTTATCTCGGTTTGGCGATCTCCAAAGGCGGATGATGCCTCGTAGGCAACGTCTCTTCCTCAAAAGATTCAAACGCCTTTTTGCCCGCGGGAAAAAAGAGTTCCGTCGCGGCGATCCATTGTTCATACTCTTCCTGAGAAGGGAAATCGATCATCTCGCGAATGAATTTGTCCCACAATTTGTGAACGAGGGTGTTTCCTTCGGGCCAACGGACAAAAACGATGTCGCTGATTTCGTTCAGAAGTTGGTAAACCCTGGCCCGGGCGATGTGCATTTCCTTGGCAACCTGCCGGACGCTGGTGATCGGCCCGTGCAAGCCGAGCCGGGTTTCGGCAAGGCGTATGACGCTCTCCGAGGCGTCGGTTTTCAGTTGAGCGAGAAGCGGTGAGATCAGGTGCTCGAAAAGATCGTCCCGGGAGGGAAAATCCCGGTCCGCCAACACTTCGTTGACCCAGAGTTCGAGGTCGTCGGTCCAACGAAGCGACATCCGGATTTTCAAGTGAGGTGAGTTTTGAAATTTGGCGGCGACCTCGAAAATATCCCGGAACAACCGCAAGATCGCCTGGACCCGTTTTTCGCCGTGCGTCTTCATTTTCCGGAGTTCTTCCAACGAGACATGACAATAGGTGCGCAGGGTTTTGTGCCAAAGAACCCGGGGCATTTCTTCGAGCGAAGTGCACAAACGGCCGATCTTCTCATCGGCCAGGCCCTGGTCCAGAACGACGCGTTGCCAGGTATTCCATTGAAATTCGGAAACCTGCTGCAACCCCGCGTCCCCTTCGGTCGAGGCGGGGTTCTTCTCCCAGGCAACCGAAGGCCGGGCCTGATCGGCGGAGACCAGCTCCTCTTTCGAAGTGTTCGAAGCCCGATCGAGCAGGGAAATCAAGGCCGCGAATTTTTTCTCTCCGATGCTCGGATAGCGGAGCAGGTCCTCGAACGGGGTCTCCAGAATTTCCCGGAGAGTGCGCCCTAAAAGCGCAATCGGGAGCCGCCTGTCCGTCGGCGTCGCCCAAAACGCCATTCGTTTCTCCCAATGATAAGCATACTCGGGTGATTGCAGTTTCTCGCGCAGTTCGACATATTGCGATCCTAATTTGTACTCGCCGACGGGAATTTTTTTACTGACGGACATCGGGTATTCAAGGAAATAAGTGCATCGGCGACTCTGTTAATTACCAACAGAGAATGAAAAAACAGTGAGATAATCAGCATTCAAAAAAGGAAAAGAAATTTTTCACGACGGTCATTCCTCTTCCCGGCAAACTCATTTTTGCACAAAAATTCAATAGGGCGAATGCAACTCTTCAATTGCATTTTAGTTTATAAAAATCGAATAAGTTTACCTAATCCGTAAGTTCGTCAAAAATTTCCCATTTTTTTGTTTTCACAAGGAAAAAAACTTGATCTTTTCGCAAAAACCGTTATTTTCGGTACCGCCGGACCGTCATTTCTCTTAATATGGCGGCAAAATGAGACATCCTCTACCTCAAGGTCTTTTACTCATTTTCGCGATTCTTTACATACATAATTGGTTCGCTCCTTACTCGAACGGGTTTATTTCCTACTCGGACGGCGTCGGCGACGACGTCAACAAAATGGTTTGGACGGATTTGGCGTTCAACCCGGAAAAACCGCTCCGGAAGGTGTTGATCGACTACGGTCGAATGTTTTTTACTCCCGCGGTCGCTGAGGCGGCGGCCGATGGGATATTCGCCCTCGAAAAGAACTGGCGAGGACCGCTGATGAGCAACGCCGCCGTCGAGGGGACGCTGCTGTATTGGCAAAAGCTGGAAAAGGAAAACCCCGAACTGCTCAAAAATTGGCGGTTCCAAATGTGTCTCGTCCGCGCCTATTACGATGCCTATTTGCGACGAAAATTGATTGCCGACTCGGAAACGGAAGATGAGCTCAACGTGATTCTCGCCCAATCCGACAATCTCGGGAGTGAGACGGCGATGCAACAGGCCCTCGCCCTGCTCGCCCGGAACGACGAGAAAAAGACGGCGGCCGATCTGCGGGAACGGATCATCCAACTGTACGACGATCTTTTCCAATCGATCCAGATTCAATCGAGTGTCCCAAAATACGGAGCGAGCGACCCGCAGCGGGGGGCTTCGCTCGATTTTATCGACTTGCCGCTCAACAACCGTTTTTGGCTTGAGGACGAGTTCGCCAAAATTAAGGAGCTGGGTTCCGAGCAGGAAAAGTGCGCGAAGTTGAAGGAAATCGCGGCCTGGGAAAATCCGGGCCCCGGGAGTTATTACGACGACATCGGGCATCCTTGGAAATCGAATCATGTCCGGCACGCCGAAGAAACCTACACCCAGCCGGGAGAGGGCAACCGGCTCCCGCTCCAATGGTGGTTGAACAACGGCCTCTGCCGTTACCGCCTGTCCCAACAGGTTACGCTCTACCCGGAAGCGATGGTGTACGAAGGGCTCGACCCGGAAGGGACCTACGTTTTTCGGGCCGGCGGTTACGGCACCTTGCGGATTCAGGTCAACGGCGAAACCGTCGAACCGCTCAATACGGAAAAGATCGAGGTCGGCGAATTCGTCGACTTCCCGATCGACAAGAAGTTTTTGAATGAACGCAAAATCGAGATCACGTTCCTCCGCCCGACCGACGAAGGGGACCTCAATTGGCGTAAACGCTCCCGGATCGCTGAAGCCTGGTTATTGAAGAAATAGGTTGATGATGGTCTAATGAAAGGTGTTGGAGGAGCCTTCGTAAAAACAAGGCCGTCATTTCTCCCTGCGCTCGAAATGACACGCTTTTTATCCATTTTCTCATTCTTCTAAAACCCCCTTGTCGACCATTTTCGCGCATTACACGCCGGCCCTGATCGTCATGTTCGGGCTGATGCTCCTTTCCGCCTTTTTTTCGTCCTCCGAAGCGGCTTTTTTTTCCCTGAGCCGCTCCGAGCGAAAGCGATTCGCCCAAGGCGGTCGCTTTTCGCAACTGGTCGTCAAACTGTCCGAACAACCCGAACGGCTGCTCGCCGCGATTCTTTGGGGCAACCTGCTCGTCAACCTGCTGGTTTTCACGATCTCGACCGTGATCGTCTTTCAGCTCCAACAACGGCAAGAATATGCGACGGCCGGACTCTTCGCGTTCGGCTCGCTTATCGCGGTCATTCTTTTCTGCGAAATGTTTCCCAAGGATATGGCCGTGCTCAACCCCCGGTTTTTCGCCGTACTGTGGGCGATGCCGCTGTCGGTTATCCTCCGGTTTTTGCAGCCGGTTTTGCCGCTCTTCGAAACGGCCAACCTACTGTCCCGGCGTCTGTTTTGGCCCGATTTTCGTCCGGAACCATATTTGCGGCTCGGCGACCTGGAGCAGGCGATCAACCTTTCCAAAGACGATGCGACGCTGCTCCGGCGGGAACAAAACGTCCTTCAAAACATCGTCCGGCTCTCCAACGTCCAAGCCGAGGAATTGATGTGGCCCAGGGCCGTGCTCCATTTTTTCAAGCCGCCGGTTACCCTCGATGATGTTGTCGCCGTGTTCGGAACCGAGTTGCCCAAAACGGGGTTTTTGCTGATCGCCGAAAAAAACGGCGAAGAACTCGCCTCGGCCGTCCCCTTGCGACGATTCCAGCCGGAGGCCGAAAAAACTCCCCTGGCGGGAAACCTCAAAGGAAAAACCGCCCCCAAGTCACCGGAAACAAAAAACGTCTCCAAAACCGGCACGCCGTTGCCAGTCTATTCCTGGGACGAAAACTCCGCGCCGGTTTGTCTTGTTCCCTGGTCGCTTTCGGCGGCCGAGGTGCTGGACCTTCTCAAAGAAAACGACCGCGAGGTTGCCGCCGTGTTGAACGAATTCGGCGAGACCGTCGGTGTGTTGACGCGGGACGATCTTTTGGATTTTCTATTCGGACGGCAGCGGGGCCGCTCGCGAAAACTCTTCAACCGTGCTTCGATCCGGCAGGTCGGTCCCGATCTTTGGCAGGTGACCGGGCTGACGAGCCTGAAACGGTTGGAGCGGCGTTTCGACATCACGCTCCCATCGCAGGCGAGCCTGACGGTCGCCGGACTGTTGCAGGAGCGATTGGAGCGGTTGCCCCTGATCGGCGATGTATGCCGATTCAAGAATCTGGAGTTCCGCGTAATCGATTCCTCGGACGAAGAGGGCTTGGTCGTCGAAATCCGACATGTGAGCGAGGAATCCCCCCCCGTTTAGCCGAGTGGCGCAGACGCCGGTGTCCCCCATCAAAGAGCCGGGGATGAAGACGTACTCGTCGTAGTCGCCGGACAAGCGTTCGTAACAACCGTCGTCCGGGGGTTGTGCGAGCGCGCCCCATCAAAGAGCGTTCGTAACAAATGGTCGTTCGGAGGTTGCGAGGGATGATAAAAACAACCCGTCCGGGGGTTGCGCGAGTACGCTTCACCCCCGGCTCTTTGGGGGCGGCGCTACTTCTCCGGCGGGAGCGGCTTCAGATGCAATTCGAGCTTGATCTCTTTCTGGTCCGTGACCTTGATGCGCTGCTCAACCCCCAAACATTCCCCTCGGGGTCGATCCGATTGCTCGACGACGCTGATCTCGAATTCTCCGGGCGGCAAGCTCGCTTGGAACGAGGCCTGCGCGATATTCCCGGCTCCGGAAGTCCTACCGGTCATCGCCATTCTCGAGGAAAACGGAAGTATTTCCTGAAACGTGAAACGTTCGAAACCGATCTGCTTTATAAAGACGCCATATTCTTCTCTTTCTTTCCAAGCGAGCGGTCGACCGTCCGTTCCGTAAACCGTTCCGAGCAGTTTCGTTCCTGGTTGCAGTTGAATGCCGAGTGTCTTCTCGCTGCCGCCGTCACCGACATCGAAACCGCGGATTGCCGGAAAGACAAGATTGTCCTCTTGACCCGCGTGCCAGGAGAAGACGTCGAACCGGTCGCCGGCATTCGCGAAAATTTCAGCTTCCCCTTTCTCATCCGTCATGAACCGCTTGCCTTTGGCCCAATTGTTTTTCGTGTCCCAGTCGGTAATAATTCCGTAATGTGCGGCCGGAGTCCCGTCGGGTTTACGGATTTTCAAGTTCACTTTCGCCCCTTGAAAAAGCGTGATCGTGACGAGCCTTTCCTGCTGGTCCCAACGTTTGCTGCCCGAATCACTATAGAATCGGGAGGTGCCGCCCGAATCACCAAATAATCGGAAGGTGCCGTCCGGCAACGCGACCGGCTTTTTCGGTGCCTCGACCGCAAAAGAGATGTCCTGAAAAACGTTCGCCGGAATCCAATCAAATTTCGCGATCCCGTTTTCGCCCGTTTGGGGATAAAAGACGGACGAGAGAAAATCGTGAGGCTGAAAAACAAACTTCAAGATTGGCACCTGCATCTCTTCCGCGATCGTGGGACATACTTTCGCATCGGGAATCGGATTTCCTTGTTCGTCGACGACCTTGACCTCGACGGTTTGGGATTCGTTCAAAACCAGTCGGAACGGTCCATTGGAAATTTTCTCGCTCGATGTTTTTCCTTCCCTTTTTCTTTCCCAGGCGAACTGCTCTTCCGTAACGACGTAGGTAAAACCATCGCCCGGCTTGATGGCAAAAACCTGGAACATTGGAGCGTTTTCGGGAAAGAAGAATCGGAATTTTCCTTCGGCGTCGGTTTTACCGACCGCAAAACTGTATTGGCCTTCGCCCGCCCCGCCAACGGCGGCTCCTTCAACCGGTCGCCCGGTCGCATCGACGACGGTTCCTGTGATCGCACGGAATTTTTCACGCTTGGGAAAAAGCGGTAATATCAATCTGTACGGAGCTTCGCTCATTTCCAAATCTTTTAAAAATCCGAGGTAAGCACACATATTTTCATCCTCGGAAATTGCTGTAACCGAGAGCTGCGAAAAATCTTTTTCCGCGCAGTAATACCAGAACATCCCGTAAGCATTCGAGACGATGGTGTTATCGTCGCTGGAAAACACGTCCAGCGAAAAAAAGAGTCGTACATTCGGCATCGGTTTCCCATCCGGGCCAACGGTTTGTCCCTGAATAAGGATTTCATTGTCTTGGGCCTCCTCCAACGTTCGCGTCTTCTTCGGCGTTCGCGTCTTCTTCAGCTTTTGAGTCTTCTTCGGCGTCTGCATCTGCTCCGGCGTTTGTTGCTGGCCGGGTGGTTTGGCATCGGTCAAGCCGGTGAACGCGAGGCAGAAGACCAATGCGATTCCGAGTAATATGGCCGGTTTCTTCTTTTGTATAATCATCGTGATACGCCTTTCTAAAATTGGTCTTGGCTTTGCATCCCCAACCCACCGGCTTCAGTCGGCGTTCGTTTATTTCTCCGCCGACCATGACGGTAACGGCTTCAGGTGCAGTTCGATCTCGATCTCTTCCTGATTCGTGACCTTGATTTGCTTCTTAGCACCGAGACGTTTTTTCGGGTGCAGCTCTGATTGTGCACGGGTCGGCTCGATCTCGAACTCGTATTCCCCGGGCGGCAAGATCGCTTGGAACTGGGCCTTCTCGATGTCCGTGGCTCTTGAATCGTCGTGGCGAATCTTGCTGTCGATGTATTGAAATAGATCCCTGTCAAAACCGCACGGCCTCGCATATACGAGATACTTTCTTAGCCAGTCGAATGGTTGGCCGTCCGGCCCGTAAACCGTTCCGAGCAGTTTTGCTCCCGGTTGCAACCGGATATCAATATCTTTTTCGCGACTTCCGTCGCCGACCTGAAAATCACGGATCGCCAAAAAGACAAGCTTGTCATCGGAGCTGTAGTGGCGGTGGTAAGTGGGGAAGACGTCGAGCCGATCGCCGACAGCCGCGAAAATTTCGGCTTCGCCATTTTCATTCGTTGTGACGGTCGCTTTGTCGATCCGGTCGCCGTTTCTTATCCAGTTGGCATGAAACCAGTAATCTGCGGCCGGAGTCCCATCGGGTTTAGAAACTTTTACGTTCACTTTCGCTCCATGAGGAAGCGTCAGAATGGTGGGCTTTTCCTCCGGGTTCCAGTATGTATAAACTGGACCGCCGAATAATCGAGAGGATTCCCCATCCGGTAGCGCGATGAATTTTTCCGGGGTTTCGATTTTAAAACGAAGTTTATGCAAATCTTTCGTCGGAATCCAATCGAACCTCACCATCCCGTCTTTGCCCGTCTGGGGATAAAAAACAGGTGGTTGGAGCTCGCCCGGACTAAACCACGTGACTAGATTCTTTTTTTCCACAAGTATGATATCCGGAGTGACCGTTACTCCGGGAACGGGAATTCCCTTTTCGTCGACGACCTTGACCTCGACGGTTTGTGATTTGCTGAAAACCAACCGGAACGGTCCGTTGGAAATTTTTTCATTCGGTGTTCTGCCTGTCCAGAAATACGATTCTTCCGTTGTGATATGAACGAAGCCGAAGCCCGGTTTGATGGCAAAAATCCAACTGAGCGGACCTTTTCCGGGAACGAAAAACCGGAATTTTCCTTCGGCGTCGGTTGTAACGTGCGTAAGACAGACGGCTTCACCGGTCCCGCCAACGATGGCTCCTTCAACCGGTCGTCCCTTCGCATTGACGACGGTCCCGGTGATCTCGCGAATTTTTTTTCTTGGGGTCAAAAGATACAACTTCACTTCATCAGGAGCCCCGAACTTTTTCAATAATTCCCAATCTTTAGAGGGAGCATACGCGCTGTTGTCCTCGGAAACTGCCACGACCTGGAGCCGTGAAACGTCTTTTTCCGGGCAGGAATACCGGAATTTTCCCTGCGCATCCGAGACGACGGTGCTTTCGCTGCTCGAAACTTTGTCCAGCGAGAAAAAGAGCTTCGTATTCGGAAGCGGTTTGTCTTCCCGGTCGACGGTTTGCCCTTGAATGAGGATTTCACCGTCCCGTGCCTTCTCCGAAGTTTGTGTCTGCTCCGGCGTTTGCGGCCGGCTGAGCGGTTCAGCATCGGTCAAGCCGGTGACCGCGAGGCAGAAGACCAACGCGATTCCGAGTGACATGGCCAAAAAAATCGGTTTCTTCTTTTGTCTAATCATCGTGATACGCCTTTCTAAAATTGGTCTTGGCTTTACACCACCAACCCACCGGCTTCAGTTGGCGGTCGCCTTACTTTTCCGCCGACAGCGGCGGCAACGGCTTCAGATGCAGTTCGATCTCGATATCTGCCAGACTCGTGACCTTGACTTGCTTCTTAGCACCGAGACGTTTCTTCGGGTGCAGCTCCGATTGTTCACGGGTCGGCTCGATCTCGAACTCGTATTCCCCGGGCGGCAAGATCGCCTGGAACTGGGCTTTCTCGATGTCCGTGGCTCCCGGATCAAAGTAGTAAGTGGCCGGTACTCTGTTGTGGATGAATTGACATATATCCCTATCGAAACCGCGCGGCCTCACATACACGTAATACTTTCTTTCCCAGTCGAATGGTCGGCCGTCCGGCCCGTAAACCGTTCCGAGCAGTTTTGCTCCCGGTTGCAATCGGATATCAATATCTTTTTCACGACTGCCATCACCGACCTGAAAATCACGGATCGCCGGAAAGACAAAATCGGCTTCGGAGTAGTTGTGGTGGTAGTGGTACCTGGAAAAGGCGTCGAACCGATCGCCGACAGTCGCGAAAATTTCGGCTTCGCCATTTGGATTCGTTTTGACGATCGTGTTGCCGACTCGATTGCCGTTTTTTTTCCAGTAAACATAAAGCGAGTAATCTGCGGCCGGAGCCCCGTTGGGTTCAGAAACTTTTACGGTTACTTTCGCTCCACGAGGAAGCGTCACGACGGTGGGCTTTTCCTTCGGGTTCCAGTATGTATAAACCGGATCGCCGAATAATCGAGAGGGCTCCCCATCCGGTAGCGCGATGAATTTTTCCGGGGCTTCGATTTTAAAACGGAGTTCATGCAAATCTTTCGTCGGAATCCAATCGAACCTCACCATCCCGTCTTTGTCCGTTTGGGGATAAAAAACAGGTGGTTGGCGCTTGCCCGGACTAAAAAGGTCGGGGTCCTGATTCTTTTTATCAACAAGCATGATGTGGGGAGTGACCGTTACTCCGGGAACGGGAACTCCTTTTTCGTCGACGACCTTGACCTCGACGGTTTGCGATTTGCTAAAAACCAACCGAAACGGTCCGTTGGAAAGTTTTTCACTCGGTATTCTGCCTGTCCAGAGACGTGGTTCTCCCGTTGTGACATAAACGAAGCCGAGGCCCGGTTTAACGGCATAAACCAAACTGAGCGGACCTCCACCGAGAACGAGAAATCGGAACTTTCCGTCGGCGTCGGTTTGAACGTGTGCAAGACAGGTGGCTTCACCGGTCCCGCCAACGGTGGCTCCTTCAACCGGTCGTCCCTTCGCATTGACGACGGTTCCGGTGATCACGCGAAAATTTTTTCTTGGGGTAGAAAGACACAAATTCACTTCATCAGGAGCCCCGAATTTTTTCAATAATTCCCAATCTTTGTAGGGAGCATACACGCTGTTGTCCTCGGAAATGGCCATGACCCGGAGCCGTGAAACGTCTTTTTCCGGGCAGGAATACCGGAATTTTCCTTGCGCATCCGAGACGACGGTGCTTTCGCCGCTCGAAACCTTGTCCAGTGAGAAAAAGAGCTTCGCATTCGGAAGCGGTTTTCCTTCCCGGTCGACGGTTTGACCCTGAATGAGGATTTCACCGTCCCGAGCCTTTTCCGAAATTTGTGTCTGCTCCGGCGTTTGCGGTCGGCTCTGCGGTTTGGCATTGGCCAGGTCGATGATCGCGAGGCAGAAGATCAACGCGATTCCGAGTAATATGGCCAAAAACGTCGGTTTCTTCTTTTGTATAATCATCGTGATACGCTTTTCTAAAAATTGGTCTTGGCTTCACACCCCCAACCCACCGGCTTCAGCCTGTGGGTGTTTTTTTCTTCGCCGACACGGGAAGCAAAGGCTTCAGATGCAGTTCGATCTTGATCTCCTTCTGATCCGTGACCGTGATCCGCTGCACATCCCCCAGAAGTTCCTCTCGGGGACGCCGCGATTGGTCGCTGATTCTGATCTCGAATTCTCCGGGCGGCAAGCTCGCCTGGAACGAGGCCTGCTCGATATCCACGGCTCCGGAAGTATTACCGGTCTCTGCCGTACTCGAGGAAAGCGGGAGCATTTCTTGACCTGTGAAACGTTCGAAACCGACCTGACTTATAATGACGCCATATCCTTTTTTCCAGGCGAGCGGTCGACCATCCGTTCCGTAAACCGTTCCGAGCAGTTTCGCTCCCGGTTGTAGTTGAATGCCGAGTTCCTTCTCGCTGTTGCCGTCACCGACTTCGAAACCGCGGATTGCCGGAAAGACAAGATTGTCCTCTTGACACTCGTGATAGGTGAAGACGTCGAACCGGTCGCCGGCATTCGCGAAAATTTCGGCCTCCCCTTTCTCATCCGTCATGAACGGCTTGCCTCTGGCCCAATTGGTTTTCGTTTCCCATTCGGTAAAAATTGCGTAACGTGCGGCCGGAGTCCCGTCGGGTTTACGGATTTTCAAGTTCACTTTCGCCCCTTGAAAAAGCGTGATCGTGACGAGCCTTTCCTGCTGATCCCACTGTTTGCTGCCCGAATCACCGGATAACCGGGAGGTTTCGTCCGGCAACGCGGCCGGCTTTTTCGGCGCCTCGACCGCAAAAGAGATGTTCTGAAAAACTTTCGCCGGAATCCAATCAAATTTCGCGATCCCGTCTTCGCCCGTTTGGGGATAAAAGACGGACGAGAGGAAATAGTGCGGATGGAAAACAAACTTCCCGGTTGGTACCTGCTGCTCTCCTGCGATCGTGGGACATATTTTCGCACCGGGAATCGGATTTCCTTTTTCGTCGACGACCTTGACCTCAACGGTTTGGGCTTCGTTCAAAACCAGTCGGAACGGCCCGTTGGAAATTTTCTCGCTCGGTGTTTTTCCTTCCATCATTATTTCCCGGGCGAACTTTTCTTCCGTAACAACGTAGGTGAAACCAACACCCGGCTTGATGGCAAAAACCTGGAACATCGAAGCGTTTCCGGGAAAGAAAAATTGAAATTTTCCTGCGGCGTCGGTTTTGTCGACCGATAAACTGTATTGGCCTTCGCCCGCCCCGCCAACGGCGGCTCCTTCAACCGGTTGCCCGGTCGCATCGACGACGGTTCCGGTGATCGTACGAAATTCCTCGGATTTCCCATCCAGGTCAGTGGTTTGACCCTGAACGAGGATTTTATCGTCTTGCGGCTGCTTCGGCGTTTGCGTCTGCTCCAGCGTTTGCGTCTGCTCCAGCGTTTGCGTTTGCTCTAGCGTTTGCGTTTGTTCTGGCGTTTGTATCTGCTCCGGCGTTTGCTGCCGGCTGAGTGGTTTGGCATCGGTCAGGCCGGTGATCGCGAGGCCGAGAACCAACGCGATTCCAAGTAACATGGCCAAAAATGTCGGTTTCTTCTTTTGTATAATCATCGTGATACGCCTTTCTAAAAATTGGTCTTGGCTTTGCACCCCAAGGAGGTTCGGCATCGGAAGCACCAAAGCGTAATGTCGGACCGTTTTGAGAATCACCCCGCCGTACAGCGGGGCGATCCCCGATCCGGTCCCACGAACGATCCGTTCGTCGACGGCCAGTTCCCGTTCGTTCCGCAAGCGGCCGACCGCCCACCAGATGAGCGGATTCGGCCAATGCACCGCACGAGCGAGCTGGGCCAGGCAATGCATGAGCGGGTCCAGTCGTTTATGATGCATCAGTTCGTGCAGGAGAATCAGCCGCAGTTCGTCGGAAGAAAAAATTTCCTCGATATTTTCGGAAAGCAGGATCGCCGGTCGCAACACACCGCACGAAGCCGCTCCGAGTTGATCCCGGGTCAGAAAAAGCCGAACCTTTCTCCGGATCCCGAGTTGTTGCCGACATTGTTCGAGCAGTTCCCAAAGGGAACCTGATCGGATTTCGTTCCATTTTTTTTGCCGCCTTTGCAGTTCGAGCCAAGCCAGGCCCATCCGCAGCAGCAGAAAGGCGGTCCCCAAAAGCCAAACGGCTTGGACGATCATTATCACGAACCACAGCAGGTTCGGACCTGTCGTCGGGGCTGCGGCCGCCTGTTCCGCAGCGGGAGCGAAGGGTATTTCGTTTGTCGAAACGGCAGCAATCGGAGCAAGCTTCGTTTGCTCTGCTGCCGGAAAAATATTTGGTCTTTCAGAAACAGAGGAATCGCTTATCGCCAACATTGGCTCGACCGCGAGCGGTTCCGGAGTCGGCATTTCCGTCAATGCAACGGTCGGTGAACCGAACAAGCCGTACAGGCTCAGGCCGCTTGGCGGGGTGATCGGCAAAAGAAATCGCAGCAGCACGATCCCCCAGAGCAGGAACCGGGCGTTGGCCGAGAGCCGTCGACCGAAAACGAGCATCAGCCCGCCGACGAGAGCGGCGAGAATCGCGCCTTGGGCGGAAATATACAGCAGTTCATTGAACATCGGCGTCGCTCCTTTCCTGGTCGATCATTTTCTGGAGTTTGTCCAAGGTCGATTGGCCGACCTTCCCTTCCCGAACGAAATGCACCAGCAGTTCGTCGGCGCTCCCTTGAAACAGGCGGTTGAGAAACGATTCCCCTTCCTCGCGGATCGATTCTTCGCGGGAAACGAGCGGCCTGTAAACGTAATAATTTTTAACCGACTCGGCTTCGAGAACCTCTTTTTGGACCAGCCGGGCGAGCAGTGTTCGAACGGTTTGGTGGTTCCAGCCGATTGCGGGGACGAGCACGTCGATCACCTCCGAGGCGGTCGCGCTGCCGCGTTGCCAGATGATTTCCATGATTTTCCATTGCGAATCGGAAATGCCGAAATTTGCCATGATTTTTCTCCTCTTAACATTGATTTGCCCTGCGGGGGCACCGGCGTCTGCACCGCTCGGCTAAACGATTTTGGTGTATGGGGCAAATTCTTCCCCTTTGATTAACCACTGATGTAGATAATATAACCACGACCGTAGATAAAGTCAAGAGAATTTTGCAAAATTTTGAAATTTGGGAAAAAAATTAGCCCGGCAAAAAAGAAATGGTGCAAAAATACACCGCGTGTCTACTGTTCCTGCCGCCGACGGTACCGTAGCCGGTACGGGCGGGACCAAATGGACTTCGCCCACTATCAAATCGCGGCCTCGTTGGGCCGCTGCCGTACTGAAGACGGAAATTTCAAATCGGCTTGAGTATATAGGCTCTAAACGTCCTCTTCGATCACATAAACGACCAAGCGTTTCGGGCCGTGAACGCCGAGAATGAGCACCTTTTCGATGTCGGCCGTTCGGCTCGGGCCGGTCATGATTAGGAATTCGCCGTTCGTTTGAGCTTCCTGTTTTTGTTGCAGCGATTGCTCGGACCCGAAACGGGGCGTCAATTCGGCCCAAAGATGTGGCATGTTTTCCCGCATCATGTTTTTCGAGGCGACGACGATGCCGAGCGGAACGATGTAACAAAGCAACCGCTCGAACGCGGTCGGGGCGGAAAAAACGCAGCTGCCTGTATCCGCGAGCAAAAATTCCGGCGAAAGGATCCCGGCATCCCATTTTTCGGCCTCTTTCGACGAAACCTCTTGCGGATCGGTCGGAGCGAAATGCTTTTCAATTGCCGGATCCAAACCGGCGGCGATCCGCGCGGAAAGCGGGCGGTCGAGAACGCCGATTCGTTCGGCACCGACTTCCTGCAACAGAACGGCGATCTTTTCGGTCGCGTCTTTGAGGTTCGCACAACGAACGGCTTCGCCTTGAACCGATTCCAACGCCGTTTGAAACCGGGCGTACGCTTCCTCGAAGCCGGGATTTTCGACCGGCCAAACGGTCGGCGGCGCGGGAATACCCGGTCGGGGCTTCAAATCGTCGAGGGCTTCTCGAACGTTGCGGAGAATCGTATCGCGGGAATTCATTGTCGTTGGTCGAAAAAGGGAATAAAAAGGGCCGCAAGTGTAGTCGGTACTCCGACGTAACTTGCGGACCTTGTACACGGTTGAGAAGTTTCAACACCGGCGTCTGCGCCGCTCGGCTAAACGGACTACTGCCGAACCATTTCGTGAAACTTATCGAGCAGTTTTTTCGTGACCGAGCCCGGTTTGCCTTCGCCGATCGAGCGACCGTCGATCTTGACGACCGGGATCAGTTCCGCGCCGCTGCCGGTCAGGAAGCACTCCTCGGCCCGGTACACGTCCTGCCGGGTGAGCGAGGTTTCGCGGCTCGGAATTCCGAGCACCGCCGCCGCTTCGAGGACGGCTCCCCGGGTTACTCCCTCCAGGATGCACGAATCCGTTCCAGGGGTCAAGAGGACGCCGTCGCGGACGATAAAAATGTTATCGCCCGTACACTCGGCGACTTCCCCTTTGTCGTTGAGCATCAGCGCTTCGACGCAGCCGGCCAAATGCCCCTCGATCTTTCCCATGATGTTGTTGAGATAGTTGAGGGATTTGATTTGCGGGGAAATCGCCGCATTGTTGTTCCGAACGGTGCTCGCCGTCACGATTTCGAGGCCTTTTTCATAATACTCTTTCGGGTAAAGCGAAAGGAGGTCGGCAATGATAATCACCTGCGGATTCCGGCAAAGATGGGCGTCCAGCCCGAGCGTTCCGACCCCGCGGGTCACGAGGGCCCGGACGTAACCGTCCGAAATCCCGTTGATTTCGAGCGTCCGGTTGATCGCCGCGGCGAAATCTTCCTTGCTCATCGGGATTTCGAGCATGATCCCTTTCGCGGAATCCCACAGCCGGTCGATATGCTCTTTCAAGCGAAAAACCTTGCCGGAATAGCTCCGCAACCCTTCGAACACGCCGTCTCCGTAAAGCAGGCCGTGATCGAGAACGCTGATTTTCGCCTCTTCCTTTTCAAAAAATTCGCCGTTGATATAAATTTTCATTGTCGTGATTGAAAAAAACCTTCGAGTCTTGTGGGAAATCACTCGATCAAGCGTCCCGGGTCATGCCCCGTGCTTTTCGAGCTTTTCGCGGAGGGTGTCGGCCGTAAACGGTTTGACGAGATAGTCGGTCACTCCCGCTTGAATCGCCTGGAGGACGCGGCTTTTTTCCGCTTCGGTCGTTACCATGATCACCGGAATCTTGGTGTCCTGGGCGCGGATGTTTTGCAGCACCTCAAGCCCAGTCATTCCCGGCATGTTCCAATCGGTCAACACCATGTCGAAAGCACCCGGCTTAAACATCGCAACCGCTTCGGCGCCGTCGGACGCCTCGGCGACATCGGTTACACCGACGGCCTGAAGGGAACGGAGGATAATTTTTCGCATGGTACTCGAATCATCGGCAACCAAAACTCTCATCGCTAAAAACCTCTTCTTTGTGTGTCTTTGAACCAAGACTTTCGCCAGGAAATTTTACGTCCGTTTGACGCTGTCGAAAGTCCACTGAACCGGTACTCCGGGCTTTTGAGCCGACGTATGACTTTCCGGCGAACGCCCAAAAGGGAAAAGGTCCGGGATCATCCAAAACCCCGGACGACATTCCCTGACTATCATAAGCAAAGTGTCGATTCTTGTAAACCCCGGACAAATTCGGAACGGAAATCGGCTGCGTTCAAACTTTGTGGGCAGGCTAACGGGCGGTTTTCCAATAGCCCTTCCATTGGTCACCGTAAAGCACCGCACACAACGGCGCCATCCGGTTCACCCGATCCCGCTTCCACTTCGCACCCGTCTGCTTCAAACGACGCCCTGTCAGATTCTTACACGCCCCCTCCACCGGATCGCTCCCGATCGAACGCCCCGCCGCCAGCCGCAACCGGTCATTCATTCGGCCCGAATGAAACTCCAGATACTGTGTTCCGCACAAAAAATGAGCCAAGGGACTTCCGGAGCGAAGCGATGAAAGCCCCGAAACCGCGAGGGTCGGTTTTGAAGTTGCGGTTCAATTTTTACGCG